>DATIZV010000224.1:0-5843 GCA_035516915.1 Usitatibacter sp.
CCTCGAGCGGCGCTTCCCGGTCGCGCGGTCCTCGTAGAAGAGCTCGCCGCCTCCACCGGGCTCCTGGAACTCCAGGGCCGGCTTGCCCACGGTCCTTACCGCGTCGTCCGGTGGAGCTTCCGCCCTCGCCTTCGTCCCCGGGCCGGAAGCCCGAGAACGTGAATCGCCGCCCGCTAGCGCATTCCGAGCTGGCTCATGAGGAATGCGTGGATGTCGGCGTACTCTTCGACGCGCTCGCCGAGTCCCGTGCCGATGCCGTGCCCGGTGTCCGCGCTCATGCGCAGCAGGATCGGCCGCCCCGACGAGGTCGCCGCCTGCAGCCGCGCGGCCATCTTGCGAGAGTTGTACGGATCGACGCGGCCGTCGTTCGCGCCCGCCGTGAGCAGCACCGCCGGGTACGCGGTGCCGTCCTTTACGTGCTGGTACGGCGAGTACGCGTACATCGCCTTGAACTGCTCCGGGTCCTTGACGCTGCCGAACTCGGTGACGTTGAAGGCGCCGTTGGGCGTGAGCTCGACGCGCAGCATGTCGTAGATGCCCACCTCGCTCACGACTGCACGGAAGAGGTCCGGGCGCTGCGTGAGGATCGCGCCCATCAGGAGGCCGCCGTTGCTGCCGCCCAGCGCCGCGAGCTTGGCGGGACGCGTGTAGCCGCGCGCGATGAGGTGCTCCGCGCACGCGATCATGTCGTCGAAGACGTTCTGCTTGTGGGTGAGGTTTCCGGCCAGGTGCCACGCCTCGCCGAACTCGCCTCCGCCGCGCAGGTTCGCGTCGACGAAGATGCCGCCGTGGTCGAGCCACACGCGCCGCACCGGCGAGAAGTAGGGCTCTTCGTTCACGCCATAGCCGCCGTAGCCGTAGAGGATCGTCGGGTTCGAGCCGTCGAGCCTGGTGCCCTTCTTCATGATGATGTTCACGGGCACCTTCGTGCCGTCCTTCGACGTCGCCATCTCGCGCACCACGACGGCGTCGGCGAAGCTCACCTTCGAGCGCCCGGCGAGCGGGGTGCGCACGAGCTTGCCGGAAGCGGGCGAATAGCGATACCAGGCCGGGGCGGAGACGTAGCTCTGGGTCGCGACCAGCACCTCGTCGCCCGCGAGGCGCGCGCCGACGATGATCGTGGACACCGGCTCCGTGGGGAGCGTGCCGAGGGCGTTGCCGGCGAGGTCGAAGACGCGCACCTCGGAGGGCCCGCCCACCATGTACGTCACGTACAGGCGCGTCTTCGCGGGACGCAGCGCCTCGACGGTGGCATCGCCTTCGGGCACGACGACCTTTGCGTGCGCGAGGTCCGGATGCGCGAGCGGCGTCGCGAGGACCTTGCCGCGCGGGGCATCGTGCAGCGACAGCGCGTAGAGGCGGCCGTCCACGCCCAGCTCCACGTGTCGAATGCCGTCGTCGTCGTCGGCGATCCGGCTCCAGCTTCCCTCGGGATCGCGCAGGTAGTAGGAGAACTTTCCCCCGTCGCCGTCGGCGACCGAGGCGAGCAAGTAGCGGCCGTCCTCGGTGGCGTGGAGCTGCGTCTCCGCGATGCGCGGAAACTCCTTGCCGATCACGTAGCGGTCCGCGCTCGCCGCCGTCCCGAGCGCGTGGAAGTAGACCTGCTGGTAGAAGTTGGCGTCCTGGCGCGGCCGCTCGTCGCCCTGCGGATAGCGCGTGTAGTAGAACCCGCTGCCGCCGGCATCCCACTCGATGCTTCCTCCGCCCGTCGGGTACTCGACGCGCGGCACCCGGTCCGGAAGCCGCTTGCCCGTGCGCACGTCGTACACCACCGCGGGGCCCGACTCGCTCCCGTCCTTGGACATCGCCACGGCCACGTAGCGACCGTCGAGCGAGGGAACATAGAAGTCGATGGCGGTGGTGCCCTTGGGGTCGATCCGGTTGGGATCGACGAGGACCCGCTCGCTCTTCACGTCGCCGGCGGACTTCATCACCACGAGGAACGGCTGGTTCTTCGGCGGCTGGCGCTTCATCGCGAAGAATGCGCCGCGCCGGTACATCTCGAAGTAACGCACCGGTTCGGCTCCGAGCAGCGCCTTGAAGCGCCGCACGAGCGCCGCGCGCCGGGGCTCGGCATCGAGCACGCGGTGGGTGAGCGCCGTCTCCTCCGCGCTCCAGGCCTTCACCGCCGGATCGTTGCCGTCCTCGAGCCAGCGGTAATCGTCGACGACCTGGATGCCGTGGTAGGTGTCGGTGACCGGCTTCTTCGGCGTGGGCGGATAGTGCAGCGCGTCGGCGCGCGCCTCGTGGGCGGCGGCCATGGCGAGGGCGGCCGCGATGGCGGCGAGGGTATGGCGAACCGGCATGGAGATTCCGAGACGTGCGTGGAGCGCGTTATCTTAACAAGGACACGGGTGTGCGTGCCTGTGCCCGCGTGAAGCGCAGGCACCGGGCAGCCCCTCGACGATCTTCGGGCAGCGCGGCACCCAGGAGCGTTCCTCGCCCGCGCGTTCCGCGATCCGGTAGCGGCGTGAAGCGGCTTCCCATGCGATGGAATTTCGGGACCCGGAAGAAAAGCTCACGGGTCCCGCAAAGAGAAGGGCCCCGCGTACGATGCCGGGCCCCATCGATCACGACTGAATTGGTAGGGCGTACTGGATTCGAACCAGTGACCAACGGATTAAAAGTCCGCTGCTCTACCAGCTGAGCTAACGCCCCGGGAAAAGACCGAAATTATAGCGGGCGCCGCGAAAACGGGTCAAACCATCCAGCGGTATTGCAGCTTCATCGTGAGCGCGGATCCGGCGACGATCGCGAGGAAGGCGAGGATCGAGCCCAGTGCGAGCGTCGAGAAGCCGGTGAGGCCCTGGCCGATCGTGCAGCCGAGCGCGGTGACGCCGCCGAACCCCATGAGAACGCCGCCGATCACGTGGCTCGCGGTGTCCGCGGCGCCGGCGAAGCCTTCCCAGCGGAACGTGCGCGAGACGAGCGCGTAGGCGAGCGACCCCGCGATCATGCCGAGCACGGCCGCGACGCCGAAGGTCACGGCGAGCGACGTGTCGGTCCACAGCAGCGCGAGCTCGAGCGTGTAGGCGACCGGCGCGACGAAGGAGAGCGACTCGATCGCGTGGCTGTTGGTGCCCATCACCATCGTCTCGAGCGTGTCCGGATTCTCGCCGTAGCCGATGTGGCCGGTGAGATACCAGCCGCCGACGACGACGAGACCCACCACGACCCCGCCGAGGACGTGGTCGAAGCTGGTGCGGAATTCGCGGTCCTTGAACACGAACACGAGGAGCGCGAGCGCGACCGCCGCGGCGGTCGCCGCCTCCGCGGTACGCGCGCCGATGCCGGTCGCCGAAGCGAGGAGCGTGGGGAGGTCCTGGTGCGGCGCGAGGTTCAGCGCGACCGCGTCGATCCAGCGCACGCGCCAGACGGCGAAGAGCCCCTTGAGCGTCATGTACGCGGCGATCCCGAGGAACACGAAGACCACCAGCGACTTGAGGTTTCCCGCGCCGATGCGGATCAGGGTCTTGCTGCCGCAGCCCGAGCCGAGCGTCATGCCGACTCCGAAGAGGAGGCCGCCGACGATGTACGAAAGCCAGGTGAAATTCGGGCGCGCGTAGAACGACTTCTCGACGTCGATCAGGCCGGCGAGCTGCAGCGCGTGGGTGCCGAGGATCGCCACCGCGATCGCGAGCAGCCACATGCGCATGCGCGTCCAGCTGCCCATGTTCACGATGTCGGAGACCGCGCCCATGGTGCAGAAGTTGGTGCGGTTGGCGACCGCGCCGAAGACGAACGCCAGGGCGAAGCCGCCCCAGGCGACGATGGATGCGACGTGAGACGAGCCGTTCAAGATGCCCCCCGTGGTATGCCGCCGATCTTATCCGGGTCTCGCCGGGAATTTCCGCGACCCGACATCATACCCCCGGGTAGTATCGGGTCGGGTCCGCGAGCCCGGCGGCGCGGAAGCCCTCGCGGCGCAGGCGGCACGCGTCGCAGGCGCCGCAGGCGCGTCCCGCCTCGTCCGCCTCGTAGCAGGAGACCGTCATCGCGTAGTCGACGCCCAGCTCCTCGCCGCGGCGCACGATCTCGGCCTTCGACATGCGCACGATCGGCGCCTCGATCGCGATCGGCGAGCCCTCGACCGCGCGCTTCGTGGCGAGGTTGGCGAGCCGCTCGAACGCGGCGAGGAACTCCGGGCGGCAATCGGGGTATCCCGAGTAGTCGACCGCGTTGGCGCCGGTGAAGATCGCGTCCGCCTCGACCACCTCGGCGTGCGCCAGCGCGAGCGCGAGGAAGATCGTGTTGCGGGCGGGCACGTACGTCGCCGGGATGCCCGCGCTCGGCTGCTTCGGCACGGCGATCTTCGGGTCGGTCAGCGCGGACCCGCCGAACGCCGCCAGGTCCACGCGCGCGATCCGATGCTCGACGGCGCCCAGCGCGCGCGCCACGCGGCTCGCCGCGGCGAGCTCTGCGCGGTGGCGCTGCCCGTAGTCCACCGAAAGCGCATGGCAGCTCCAGCCCGCGGCCGCCGCGATCGCGAGCACCGTGGCGGAATCCAGGCCTCCCGAAAGCAGGACGACGGCACGCTTCACCGCGCCATTGTACGTCCGCCCTCGCCGCCATTCCCCGGCTACGGCCGGATGTACGCGTATCCCTCGCGCTGTACGCGACGATCCGGATATTCCCTTTCCGGCGCCGGGGAATAAACTGCCAGCGGCGCGCGTCATTCGCCAGACCACCGACGGGAGCCCGATGGACCTGCTCGCCCTGCCGTTCCTGGGACGCGCGCTGCGCACGCGCGCCGAGGCGCTTCGCCCGAAGATGTACCGCGTGGCCTTTGCGTGGACGCACGATGCCGCCCTGGCGGACGATCTCGCGCAGGAAGCGCTCGCGCGCGGCCTGGAGCGGCTCGGGCAGCTGAGGGACGCCGAGCGCCTCGAGGCGTGGCTCTTCCGGATCCTCGCCAACTGCTGGCGCGATGCGATGCGCCGACGCCTGGATACCGAAGACATCGAAGAGCACTCGGCCCTCCTCGAGTCCACGGAGCCGGATCCCGAGCAAAGGCATGCCAGCGTCCAGCTCGCGGGACGGGTCCGCGCGGCGGTCGCGATGCTGCCGGCCGGCCAGAGGCAGGTCGTGTCGCTCGTGGACCTGGGCGAGTTCTCCTATGCGGATGCCGCCAACATCCTCGAGATCCCGATCGGCACGGTGATGAGCCGTCTTTGCCGGGCGCGCGCGGCCCTGCGCCAGCTGCTCGCCGCCGACGGCCCGGCGGAAGTGGTACCGCTCAGCGAATGGCGGAGGAACGCGAAATGAATCGTCCGACCGATCCCGATCCGGTGCTCAACGCGTTCGTCGACGGGGAAGCCGGCCCCGAGGAGCGGGAGGAGATCTTCGCTCGAGCGGCCGCAGACTCCGCGCTCGAGCGCCGGCTTTGCGAGCTGCGCCGCGTGAAGGCCCTCGTGCGCCACGCGTACGAAGACGTCGCGCCCGCCGCGCGCCGCGTGAAGCCCGCGGTTTCGCCGCGCCGCGTCGCCGCGCTGGCGCTCTTCGCTCTCGGCATGGCAACCGGCTGGGCTCTTTCAACCTGGCAACGCAGCGAGCCGGGCGGCGTTTCGGCGCCGGGATCGCTCGCGACGTCGCGCCCCGCTTCGCGCATGCCCGGCCTGGTCATCCAGGTCGCCGACCGCGATCCCGACAAGTGGCAGCTCGCGATCGACCAGGCGAGCGCCGTCATCGATCCCGAGTGGAACCACGAGCCGATCGACGTCGTCATCGTCGCCTATGGGCCCGGGCTCGGCATGCTGCGCAGCGGCTCCTCCGCGCGCCCCGCCATCGATCAGGCGATCGCGCACGGCATCCGGTTCGTCGCCTGCGGCAACACCATGCGCAAA
>DATIZV010000225.1:0-9055 GCA_035516915.1 Usitatibacter sp.
CCGATCTACAGCAAGGTGAACCCCGCCGACGCGCCGATCCTCACGCTCGGCATCACGTCGCAGACGATCCCGATGACCGACGTGCAGAACCTCGTCGACACGCGGCTCGCGCAGAAGATCTCGCAGATCACCGGCGTCGGGCTGGTGACGCTCTCCGGGGGCCAGCGCCCGGCGGTGCGCGTGCAGGTGAATCCCAAGGCGGCGGCGGCGCAGGGCCTCTCGATGGAGGACATCCGGACCGCCATCGGCGCGGCGAACGTGAACCAGGCGAAGGGGAGCTTCGACGGCCCGGCGCGCGCCTACACCATCGACGCGAACGACCAGCTGCGCAGCGCCGACGACTACCGCAACATCATCATCGCGTACCGGAACGGCGCCCCGATCCACCTCTCCGACGTCGCCGACGTGGTGCAGGGCCCGGAGAACTCGCAGCTCGCCGCGTGGATGAACGACACGCCCGCGATCATCGTGAACGTGCAGCGCCAGCCGGGCGCGAACGTGATCGAGGTGGTGGACCGCGTGAAGCAGCTGCTGCCGACGCTCGAGTCGACGCTTCCGGCCTCCGTGGACACGCATCTGCTCACCGATCGCACCGTCACCATCCGCGCGTCGGTGCACGACGTGCAGTTCGAGCTGATGCTCGCGATCGCCCTCGTCGTGATGGTGATCTTCCTCTTCCTGAGGAGCGGCACCGCGACCCTCATCCCGAGCGTCGCCGTGCCGCTTTCCATCGTCGGCACCTTCGGCGTCATGTACCTCGCCGGCTTCAGCATCAACAACCTCACGCTGATGGCGCTCACGGTGGCGACCGGCTTCGTCGTGGACGACGCCATCGTCGTGATCGAGAACATCTCGCGCTACGTCGAGGAGGGCGAGAAGCCGCTGGAAGCGGCGCTCAAGGGCTCGCGCCAGATCGCCTTCACCATCATCTCCCTCACCTTCTCGCTCATCGCGGTGCTGATCCCGCTGCTCTTCATGGGCGAGGTCGTGGGCAGGCTCTTCCGCGAGTTCGCGATCACGCTCGCCGTCTCGATCCTCATCTCCGGGATGGTGTCCCTCACGCTCACCCCGATGATGTCGGCGCGGCTGCTGCGGCACAGGACGCAAGCCGAGCAGGGACGCTTCTACCACTGGAGCGGCCGGATGTTCGACCGGCTGATCGAGCGCTACGACTCGGCGCTCACCTGGGTGCTCGACCACCAGCCGCTCACGCTCCTCGTGTTCCTCGCGACCGTCGCCCTCACCGTGATCCTCTACCTCCTGATCCCGAAGGGCTTCTTCCCGGAGCAGGACACGGGGCTCATCCAGGGGATTTCCGAAGCGCCGCAAACCGTTTCCTTCGACGCGATGTCCGAGCGCAGCCGCAAGCTCGCGCAGCTGATCCTCAAGGACCCGGCGGTGGACAACGTCTCCACGTTCATCGGCGTGGACGGGCAGAACACCACGCTCAACTCCGGGCGGGTCCTGATCGCGCTGAAGCCCCACGACCAGCGCGATTCGGTGGAGGTGGTGATGCAGCGGCTCAAGGATCGCCTGTCGCAGGTCGAGGGCATGGCCCTCTACATGCAGCCCGTGCAGGACCTCACGATCGAGGACCGCGTGAGCCGCACGCAGTACCAGTTCACGCTCGAGAGCGCCAACGCCGAC
Organism: Usitatibacter sp.; assembly: GCA_035516915.1. Classification (GTDB taxonomy): domain Bacteria; phylum Pseudomonadota; class Gammaproteobacteria; order Burkholderiales; family Usitatibacteraceae; genus Usitatibacter. The sequence goes on from DATIZV010000225.1 coordinate 1,648, forward strand.
GACCTCGCGACGTGGACCCAGCGGGTGGTGGAGAAGCTGTCGGCGCTGCCGCAGCTGATGGACGTCGCCTCCGACCTGCAGGACCAGGGGCTGCAGGCGTACGTCACCATCGATCGCGACACCGCCGGGCGCCTCGGCGTGACGCCGGCGGCGGTCGACAACGCGCTCTACGACGCCTTCGGCCAGCGCCTCATCTCGACGATCTTCACGCAGGCGAGCCAGTACCGCGTCGTCCTCGAGGTGAAGCCCGAGTTCCGCCAGGGACTGGACGCGATCGACGCGATCCACGTGCCGGGCGCGGGCGGCGTGGAGGTGCCGCTCGCGGCGATCGCCACGGTGAGCGAGCGGCCCGGCGCGCTTTCGATCAGCCACCTCGGGCAGTTCCCGGCGACGACCGTGTCGTTCAACCTCGCGCCCGGCTACTCCCTCGGGCAGGCGGTCGATGCGATCGACAAGGCGGAAAAGGACCTCGCCGTGCCGGCGAGCGTGCGCACCGGCTTCCAGGGCGCGGCGCTCGCGTTCCGCGCCTCGCTCCTCAACGAGCTGCTGCTGATCCTCGCCGCGGTCGTGACGATGTACATCGTGCTGGGCGTGCTCTACGAGAGCTACATCCACCCGGTGACGATCCTCTCCACGCTGCCGTCGGCGGGGGTGGGTGCGCTCCTCTCGCTTCTCATCGCGCGCCAGGACCTCGGCATCATCGCGGTGATCGGCATCATCCTGCTCATCGGCATCGTGAAGAAGAACGCCATCCTGATGATCGACTTCGCCCTCGACGCCGAGCGCGAGGAGCACATGGCGCCGCGCGACGCGATCCATCGCGCCTGCCTGCTGCGCTTTCGCCCGATCCTCATGACGACCATGGCGGCGATGCTGGGCGCCTTCCCGCTCATGGTGAGCTGGGGCGTGGGCGCGGAGCTGCGCCATCCGCTCGGCATCGCGATGGTCGGGGGCCTCCTCTTCTCGCAGCTCCTCACGCTCTTCACGACGCCGGTCATCTACCTCTACTTCGACCGCATATCGCAGCGTTGGCGCGACCGTTCCCGCCGCGTGGATGAAGCGGCAGTGGCGGATGGTGGCTGACGAATGAAAAAAAACATTGGAACCACAGATGAACACGGATGAACACAGATCGATCGTGACGACCATGTACATCGGGACCATGGGCACGATCGATCTCCTTGCCGGGTCCATCTGTGTTCATCTGCGTTCATCTGTGGTTCCGAAGGTCTAATCCGTGAATATCACGGAACCGTTCGTCAGGAGACCGGTAGCCACCACGCTGCTCACGATCGGCGTGGCGCTGGCGGGCATCGTTTCGTTCGGCCTGCTTCCGGTTTCGCCGCTGCCGCAGGTGGATTTCCCGGTGGTCTCGGTCACCGCCCAGCTTCCCGGCGCGAGCCCCGAGGTGATGGCCGCCACGGTCGCGACGCCGCTCGAGCGGGCGCTGGGCCGCATCGCCGGCGTGACGGAGATGACCTCGAGCTCCTCGCTCGGCAACACGCGCGTGACGCTCGAGTTCGATCTCTCGCGCGACATCAACGGCGCCGCGCGCGACGTGCAGGCCGCGATCCAGGCCGCGCGCGCCGACCTGCCCTCGAGCCTTCCCAACAACCCGACCTACCGCAAGGTGAACCCCGCCGACGCGCCGGTCATGATCCTCGCGCTCACCTCCAACACCTTCACGCCGGGGCAGATGTACGACATCGCCTCGACCAACCTCGCGCAGCGCATCTCGCAGGTGAAGGGCGTGGGGCAGGTGACGGTGGGCGGCTCGGCGCTTCCCGCGGTGCGCGTGGAGCTCAACCCCACGCTCCTCAACAAGCTCGGCATCGGCTTCGACGACGTGCGCACCGCGATCACGTCCACGAACGCGAACCGGCCCAAGGGCTTCCTCGAGCAGGGCGACAAGTACTGGCAGGTGATGGCGAACGACCAGGCGAAGTCGGCGAGCGAGTACGTTCCCATCATCGTCTCCTACCGCAACGGCGCGGCGGTGCGGCTCGGCGACCTGGGCAGCGTCGTCGACAGCGTGCAGGACGTGCGCAACTACGGCATGGCGAACGGCAAGCCCGCGGTCCTCCTCATCATCAACCGCCAGCCGAACGCCAACATCATCGAGGTGGTGGATGCCATCACCGCGATGGTGCCCGAGCTGCAGGCGTCCATTCCCTCGGACGTGAAGCTGCTCGTCATGATGGAGCGCACCACCACCATCCGCGCGGCGCTGCACGACGTCGAGACGACGCTGGTGATCGCGACGATCCTGGTGATCCTGGTGGTGTTCGCGTTCCTGAGGAGCGCGCGCGCGACGCTCATCCCGGCGGTGGCGGTCCCGATCTCGCTCATCGGCACGTTCGCGGCGATGTACCTGATGGGCTTCAGCCTCAACAACCTGTCGCTCATGGCGCTCACCATCGCCACCGGCTTCGTCGTGGACGACGCGATCGTCGTGCTCGAGAACGTGTCGCGGCACATCGAGCGCGGGGTCCCGCCGTTCCAGGCCGCGCTCGTCGGCGCGCGCGAAGTGGCGTTCACCGTGGTCTCGATGAGCACGTCGCTCGTGGCGGTGTTCATTCCCATCCTCTTCATGGGCGGGATCATCGGGCGCCTGTTCCGCGAATTCGCCGTGACGCTCTCGGTCGCGGTCGGCATCTCGCTCGTGCTCTCGCTCAGTACCACGCCGATGATGTGCTCGCGCCTGCTGCGCCCCCCGGGCGGCGGCTCGGAGCGTCCGCCGGGGCGGCTCGCGCGCTGGAGCGAGGGCGCCTTCTCGCGATTGCACCGGGGCTACGCGAGGAGCCTCGCCTTCGTCCTGCGCTATCCGCTGCCGACGCTCCTCGTCTTCATCATCACCGTGGGGCTCAACTTCTGGCTCTACGTCATCGTGCCGAAGGGCTTCTTCCCGCAGCAGGACACCGGGCGGATCATCGGCTTCATCCGCGCCGACCAGCAGATCTCCTTCCAGGCGATGAAGAAGAAGCTCGACGACTTCGTCGCGATCGTGATGCGCGACCCGGCCGTCGACAAGGTGACGGCGTTCACCGGCAGCGGCGGGTTCGGGCAGAGGAACAGCGGCCAGATGTTCATCTCGCTCAAGCCCGAGAGCCGGCGCGATTCGATGGACACCGTGACCACGCGCCTGCGGGCGGCGCTCGATCGCGAGCCGGGCGCGAACCTCTTCCTCAACCCGATCCAGGACCTGCGCGCCGGCGGCCGCCAGTCGAACGCGAACACCCAGTTCACGCTGCGCGGCGACGACCTGAACCAGCTGCGCGAATGGGGGCCGAAGCTCGAGGCCGCGCTGCAGGGCCTGCCGCAGCTCACCGACGTGAACTCCGACCAGCAGGACAAGGGCCTGCAGATGACGCTCGTGATCGACCGGCCCACGGCCGCGCGCATGGGCATCACGCCCAAGGCGATCGACACGGCGTTGAACCTCGCGTTCGGCCAGGCGGTGGTGTCGACCATCTACCAGGACCGCAACCAGTACCGGGTGGTGGAGGAGGCGGCGCCGCAGTACTGGCAGAGCCCGGAGACGCTCAAGTCGCTCTTCGTGCTCTCGCCGAGCCAGGGACAGGTGCCGCTCTCGGCGTTCTCGCACTACGAGCCCACCCTCGCGCCGCTCGCGGTGCAGCACCAGGGCCAGTTCGCGGCGACGACGATCTCCTTCAACCTCGCGCCGGGCGTGTCGATGTCGGAGGCCTCGGACCTCATCCGCGATACGATGGCGAGGATCGGCGTGCCCTCCACGATCTACGCCTCGTTCGAAGGCACCGCGAAGCTCTTCGAGCAGGGGCTGCAGGACCAGCCGTGGCTCATCCTCGCCGCGCTCCTCACCGTGTACATCGTGCTCGGCGTGCTCTACGAGAGCCTGGTGCACCCGATCACGATCCTCTCGACGCTGCCCTCGGCGGGCGTGGGCGCGCTGCTCGCCCTGCTCCTCTTCCGCACCGAGTTCACCAGCATCGCGTTGATCGGCGTGATCCTGCTCATCGGCATCGTGAAGAAGAATGCGATCCTCATGGTGGACTTCGCGCTCGACGCGGAGCGCCGCGAGGGTCGCGAGCCCAAGGACGCCATCTACGAGGCATGCCTGCTGCGCTTCCGGCCGATCATGATGACGACGATGGCGGCGGCGCTCGGGGCGCTCCCGCTCGCCCTGGGGCTGGGCGAGGGCGCGGAGCTGCGCCGCCCGCTCGGCATCTCGATCGTCGGCGGGCTCCTCGTGAGCCAGCTCCTCACGCTCTACACGACGCCGGTGATCTACCTCTACCTTGACCGCTTCCGCCTCTGGGCACGCCGCAGCTTCCGCCGCCGCCATCCCGATCTGGTGGTGGATGGGACGACGTGAGCGCAGGGACGCGGGCAAGATGCCTTGAATCCGCCGATAGACGCCGATGCTTTGCTGAAGGCATTTAAAGCGATGAATGAAATGGTGCCCATGGTCCAAACCCCGGCTTTGCGACATCCCGCGCTTCATCGGCGCTTATCGGCGTCCATCGGCGGATTCACGGCCCTTTGCTCGCTGGTCGCCATCACGTCGTGTGCCGTCGGGCCCGACTACGAGAAGCCGCCCGTCGAGACGCCCGCGGCGTACAAGGAAGCGGGACCCTGGGTGAAGGCGCAGCCCGCCGACAGCGCGCCCAAGGGCAAGTGGTGGGAGGTGTTCCGGGATCCGCAGCTCGACGGCCTCATGGAGCAGGTGAGCGTCTCCAACCAGTCCCTCAAGGCGGCCGAGGCTCGATATCGCGAGGCGACGGCGGCGGTGGAATCCGCGCGCGCCCAGCTCTTTCCCACGCTGGGCGCGAATGCGAGCGCCTCGCGCAGCCGCTCCAGCCTCCCCGGCGAGACGGGACGGCGCTACGACCTCTCGCTCAACGCGAGCTGGGAGCCGGATTTCTGGGGCCGCGTGCGCCGCCTGGTCGAGGCGAGCCGCGAGGAGCAGGAAGCGACCGCCGGCGACCTGGAGAACGCGCGGCTCTCGCTGCAGGGAGAGCTCGCCACCGACTACTTCCAGCTTCGCGCGACCGACGCGCAGATCGTGCTCTTCCAGGACACCGTGAAAGCGTTCCAGACCTCCTACACGCTCACCGAGAACCGCTATCGGGCGGGAGTCGCCGCGAAATCCGACGTCGCGCAAGCCGAGACGCAGCTGAAGAGCACGCAGGCCCAGGAAATCGACCTGCGCGCGACGCGCGCCCAGCTCGAGCACGCCATCGCGGTGCTGGTCGGGAAGCCGCCCGCCACCTTCTCCATCACGCCGGCGAGCGTCGACCTGCACATTCCGTCGATTCCGCCGGGCGTGCCTTCCACGCTCCTGCAGCGCCGCCCCGACGTGTCCGCCGCCGAGCGCCGCGCCGCCGAGGCGAACGCCCGCATCGGGGTCGCGGAAGCCGCGTACTTCCCGTCGATCGACCTCACGGCGAACGGCGGATTCTCCGGCGCGGCGATCGCGAACCTCGTGTCCGCGCCGAACCGCACGTGGTCGCTCGGCGTCGCGGCCGCGGAGACGATCCTCGATTTCGGCGCGCGCAGCGCCGACGTCGCCTCCGCGCGGGCGGCCTACGACGAGGCCGTCGCGAATTACCGGCAGGCTGCGCTCGGCGCCTTCCAGGACGTCGAGGACGATCTCGCGACCCTGCACTGGCTCTCCGAGGAAGCGAGCGTGCAGGACGAGGCCGCGCGCGCGGCGCGCGAGAGCGTCGCGCTCACGCTCAACCAGTACAAGGCCGGCACCGTGAGCTTCCTCAACGTCGTGATCGTGCAGGCGAGCCAGCTCTCCGAGGACCGATCGGTCGTCACCGTGCTCGAGCGCCGGCTCGCCGCGAGCGTCGCGTTGATCCGTGCGCTCGGGGGCACCTGGGAGGCCGCGCCGTGAGCGAGACCAGGGACCTCGCCGATCTCGCGCGCTGGATCGGGCGCAGCGAAACACGCGACGACACGTTCGGCGCGGCGCCCCTCGCCGAGCTCTCCGCGCTCCTCGATCGCGACGATCCCGAGCCGAGGCCGGGCGAGGCGATCCCGCCGCTCGCGCATTGGCTCTACTTCCTGCCCACCGATCGGCAATCGGACCTGGGCCCGGACGGCCACGCGCGCCGGGGCGGCTTCCTGCCGCCGGTGCCGCTGCCGCGCCGCATGTGGGCCGGGAGCCGGCTCGAGTTCCTACGCCCGCTCGCGGTGGGCACGCGCGCGACGCGCAAGTCCACGATCCGTGACGTGAACGTGAAGCGAGGGCGCAGCGGCACCCTCGTGTTCGTGACCGTGCGCCACGAGATCTCGGATGCGAACGGCCTCGCCGTCGCGGACGAGCACGACATCGTCTATCGAGGCGAAGCCGGCGCGAGCGCTGCGCCGGTGCCCGCGCCCGGCGGCGAAACGTGGCGGCGCGAGATCCATCCCGATCCGGTGCTGCTGTTCCGCTACTCGGCGGTGACCTTCAACGGGCATCGCATCCACTACGACCATCCGTACGTCACGGGCGTCGAGGGCTACCCGGGACTCGTCGTGCACGGCCCGCTCATCGCGACGCTGCTGGTCGACCTGCTGCGCCGCAACCGGCCCGACGCCGCGCTGCGCCGCTTCTCGTTCCGCGCCGTCCGCCCGCTGTTCGACACGGCGCCGTTCGCGACCTGCGGCCTCCCGGACGAAGCGGCGCGCACTGCGCGGCTCTGGACGCGCGACGCCCAGGGCGCGATCACGATGGACGCGACCGCCGAGTGGGGCTAGGGAAGACGCCGCGGGGCGCTCGCTACTCGTTCGCTGCCGCCGCGGCCGCCGCGTTCCGCAGCCGTGCCTCGCGCGAATAGAACGCGCGATAGAGCGCGGGAAGCACGAAGAGCGTCAGGAGCGTCGCCGAGATGAGTCCGCCGATCACGACGATCGCGAGCGGTCGCTGCGTCTCCGCTCCGATCGCATGCGAGAGCGCCATCGGGAGCAGCCCCAGCATCGCGAGGAGCGCCGTCATCACCACCGTGCGCAGCCGCACCAGCGAGCCGCGGATCACCACCTGTCGCACGGTGCAGCCCTCGGCACGCAGCTGGTTGAAATACGTGACCATCACCACGCCGTTCAGCACCGCCTGCCCGAAAAGCGCGATGAAGCCGATCGCCGCCGACACCGAGAGCGGGATTCCCGTCAGCCATAGCGCGAGGATGCCGCCCACCATCGCGAACGGGATGTTCACGATGATGAGGAACGCGCTTTTCACGGAGCCGAACGCGTCGAAGAGCAGCAGGAAGATGAGCGCGATGGACAGAGGCACGATCCACGACAGTCGCTTCATCGCGCGCTGCTGGTTCTCGAACTCGCCCGACCAGCCGATCTCGTCGCCGGCTGCGAGCGGCGCGCCCGCGGCCACCCGCGCCTGCATGTCGCGCACCACGCTCCCCATGTCGCGATCGCGGAT
>DATIZV010000226.1:0-4181 GCA_035516915.1 Usitatibacter sp.
GAGCGTCGCACGGGCCGCCTGCCGCGAAAGCTTGTCCGACTTGGTGAGCAGGATGTGGGCCGGCCGCCGCGCAGTGCGCAGCCAGTCGAGAAGAGTGAGGTCGAGGGGGGTCAGCGGGTGGCGACAATCCATGACCACCACGACGCCGGCGAGCGACGGGCGCTCCGAAACGTAGGTTCCCACCAGATGCCGCCAGTGGCGCCGGACCGCCTCGGGCACTCCCGCGTATCCGTACCCGGGGAGGTCCACGAGGTAGGCGCGATCGCCGAGCGCGAAGAAGTTGATGAGCTGCGTGCGGCCCGGCATCTTGCTCACGAAGGCGAGGCGCCGGCGCCCGGCGAGCGCGTTGATCGCGCTCGATTTGCCTGCGTTCGAACGTCCGGCGAAGGCGAGCTCGGGAACGCCGGGCGGAGGAAGCGCCGCGGGGTCGTGCACCGAGAGCGCGAATTTCGCGCTCGCGAACGCGAGGCGCGTTCCGGTGGCGCCGCTTGTGCGCGCTACGGTAAAATTCCGTGGTTTCAGTCCTTCCTTCGCTTCCGCCCTTCCACCACGAGGTTTCCCGATGCGCGCTTTCAGGGGTCTTGGCGGCGTCATGCTGCTAGTCTACGCAAGCCTCACCGCGGCCGCCGAGTCGCCGGCGCCGCCCAAGCCCGACCTCGCCCGCGGCCAGCAGATCGCCACGACCGTGTGCGCCGCATGCCACAGCGCGGACGGCAACAGCGTGAACCCGACATTCCCCGTGCTCGCGGGACAACATGCCGACTACATCGTCGCGCAGCTCACCGCGTTCAAGTCCGGCGCACGGCCGAATCCGATCATGCAGGGCATGGCTGCCGGCCTTTCGCCGGAGGACATGCGCAACGTCGCCGCATGGTTCGAGTCCCGCAAGCCGCTGCCGCACTTCGCGCACGACAAGTTGCTCGTGGAGCGCGGCCAGCAGATCTGGCGCGGCGGCGTCGCGACGGGCGACGTTCCCGCTTGCGCCGGCTGCCATGGCGCGGCGGGACACGGCATTCCCGCGCAGTTCCCGCGGCTCGCGGGGCAATATCCCGACCTCAGCTTCGCCTGGCTCAGGGCGTTCGCCGCGGGCACTCGGCCGAACTCCGTGATGGGACCGATCGCGAGCAAGCTCTCCGAGAACGACATGAAGGCGTTGGCCGAGTACATCTCGGGACTGCGCTGAAGCCTCAGCCGGAAGCCGCCTCGCGCACCGACTCCGACCTGCGGCGAGCGGCCGATGCCGCCACGCGAACGCGGTCCTTTCCCTCGCGCTTGGCCTCGTAGAGCGCGGTGTCTGCAGCGCTCAGCAGCGCATCCGCTTCCTCGCCATGCTCGGGGAAGACGGCCACTCCGAGGCTTACGCCGATGCGCGCGGTCATCGACTCGAGCGCGTAGGGCTCGCTGAGCGACGCGCGCAGCTTTTCCGCCACCGCGAGCGCACCGGCGAGCGCGGTTTCCGGAAGAATCGCCATGAACTCGTCTCCGCCGAGCCGGCCGACGGTGTCGGACGCGCGCACCGCCGCACGGGCCCTCTCGGCGACCCGGGCGAGCACGCGGTCGCCCGCCGAGTGGCCCCAGGTGTCGTTCACGTCCTTGAACCCGTCGAGGTCGAAGAGCAGCACGGCGAACGCGGCGTCCATGCGCCTCGAGCGGATCGCTTCCTGCGCGAGGCGATCGGACAGGAGCGCCCGGTTCGGCAATGCGGTCAGCGGGTCGAAGTGCGCGAGCCACTCGATCCGACGCAAGGCTTCGCGCTCGCGCGCCTGCACGCGACGGAACGCGAAGAAGAGCCCGGCGAGCGCCGCGACCGAGCCGCCCACGAACCACGCGACGTAGCGGCGCAAGCTCTCGCCCACCCGGATGCGCGCGAGGCTGCGGTCGTTGACGCGGCCGGTGAGGTCTTCGAGCGAGCGATCGAGCGAGGCGCCCGCCGCATCGGCGACCTTTTGCGTTTCCTGCATCGCGGCCGCTGCCGCCTCGGGACCCTTGGTCCGCGCGGGCCCGATCGATCGCGCATGCACGAGCAGCAGGCGCGCCTGCCCCACGAGCGCGTCCACGCTGGGCGGCACCGGGTCGTCGGAGCCTCGAATCGCATCGAGGCGCTCGTCGATCGCGGCCGACTCGTGCTCGATGGCGCGGTACGTCGCCGGGTCCCCCGTGGCCACAGCGAGCCGCGCGGAGGCGACCAGCTGGTTCAGCCGCACACGCAGCGCTTCGAGGGTGTCCTGCTCCTGCTGCACGGCGATCACCTCGCGATGCAGGTCCGCTTCCCGGGTGAGGTCCGATACGACGAGGGAAGCGAGCGCGGCGATGGTGATCGCGGCGATGCCGAGGCCGAGCGCGGCGAGGCGCTCCGCGGAGGGCAGCGGCGGCACCACTACGCCCCCTTCAGCGTGGCGAACGCGCCGCGAGCGGCCTCGAACGTCTCGCGCAGCTCGCGTTCGCCGTGTGCCGCAGACACGAAGCCCGCTTCGTAGGCGCTCGGCGCGAGGTACACGCCGCGCTCCAGCATCGCGTGGAAGAAGCGTGCAAACCCGTCGCGGTCGGATTGCATGACCTCGCGGAACGAGGCCGGCGGCGCGGCACGAAAGAAGATCCCGAACATGCCGCCCAGGCTCGCGCCGCTGAACGCGACCCCTGCGGAAACGGCTTCGCGGCACAGGCCCTTCACGAGTGCTTCGGTGGTCGCGCCGAGCCGGTCGAAGAAGCCGGGCTCCAGGACGCGGCGCAGGGTCGCGAGGCCGGCGCTCACCGCGACGGGGTTCCCGGAGAGCGTTCCCGCCTGATACACCGGGCCCACGGGCGCGAGCCGCTCCATCACGTCGCGCCGGCCCCCGAACGCGCCCACCGGCATGCCCCCGCCGATCACCTTGCCGAGCGTCGTAAGGTCCGGGCGGATCCCGAAGATGCCCTGAGCGCCCTGCGGCCCCACCCGGAAGCCGGTCATCACTTCGTCGAAGACGAGCAGCGCCCCGTGTTTCGTGCACGCTGAGCGCAGGCCACGAAGGAATTCCACCGATGGCCGAACGAAGTTCATGTTTCCCGCCACCGGCTCGAGCACGACCGCCGCGATCTGCGCGCCGAAGCGCTGGAACGCGTCCTCGACCTGTTGCGGATCGTTGTAGTCGAGCACCAGCGTGTGCGCGGTGAGCTCCTGCGGAACGCCTGCCGAGGTGGGATTGCCGAAGGTGAGCGCGCCCGATCCGGCCTTCACCAGCAGGAAGTCGCTGTGGCCGTGATAGCAGCCCTCGAACTTGACGATCACCGCGCGCCCCGTGAATCCGCGGGCGAGGCGAAGCGCGCTCATCACCGCCTCGGTTCCGGAGCTCACGAGGCGCACCTGCTCGAGCGAAGGCAGCGCCGTGGTGAGGAGCTCCGCCATCTCCAGCTCGAGGCTCGTCGGGGCGCCGAACGAAAGTCCGCGCGCGGCCGTCGCGCGCACCGCTTCGAGCACCTCGGGATGCGCATGCCCGAGGATCAGCGGTCCCCACGAGCCTACGTAGTCGATGTACCGCCGGCCGTCCTCGTCGGTGATCCTCGCGCCGCTTCCCTCGCGCAGGAACACCGGCACGCCCCCGACCGCCCCGAACGCGCGCACCGGGGAGTTGACGCCGCCGGGAATCAGCAGCCTGGAACGTTCAAACAGCGCGCGGCTGCGCTCGTACATCGCGGGGTCCCTCGCTGGGATGGAACAGGCGTGAAATGGAAAGCGCCGCCGCGCATACGTCCGCGGCGTCGTAGAGCGCCGAAATGACGGCCAGCATGTCGGCCCCGGCCTGCACGACCCGCGCCGCGTTGGACGGCCCGATGCCACCGATCGCCGCGACCGGGAGGCCGCCCTCGACCTTCGCGCGCTCGATCGCCTCGAGCGGGGCGCGCACGGCATGCGCCTTGGTGGGCGAGGGAAAGACGCTGCCGATCGCGACGTAATCGGCGCCGGCCGCGGCCGCCGCGCGCGCCCGCTCGGGCTGCGCGTAGCAGGAGACGCCGATCAACGCGCCCGGAAGGCGCGCGCGCGCCTCGCGAGGGTCCATGTCGTCGCGCCCGAGGTGCACGCCGTCCGCGCGCACGGCGAGCGCGAGGTCCACCGAATCGTTCACGATGAAGAGCGCGCCGGCGGCACGGCACTCGCGTGCCAGCCGCCGCGCCTGCTCGAGCGCCAGGGCCGGATCGAGCGATTT
>DATIZV010000227.1:0-3177 GCA_035516915.1 Usitatibacter sp.
CAGCAGCGAGAGGTTCTCGCGCGCCTGGTCGAGCTTCGCAGCGGCCCCGTCCACCTGGTCGTTCGCGGTGTCGAGCTGCTGCGGCGGTGCGAAATGGTCGGCGACGAGCTTCGCCGTGCGGTCGCGCTGCGCGCGCGCGAACTCGAGGTCGGCGTTCCCCTGCCGCACCGCCGCCTCCGCGGCGCGGATGTCCTGCGTGCGCGATCCCGCCTCGAGCGAAGCGAGCGCCTTCTGCGCGGAATTCGCCTGCGCCTTCGCGCGGTCGGAGGCGAGCTGGAGGTCGCGCGGATCGAGCTCCGCGACGACGTCGCCCGCCTTCACGGTCTTGCCCTCGTCGGTGAAGAGGCGCTGGATCCGGCCGCCGACCTGGAACGAAAGGTCCACCTCGCGCGCATCCACCGTCCCGGACAGGTCGATGGAGGGCGCGCTGCCGTGATGGTCCCAGGGCCAGGAGCCGTGGCAACCCGCGAGCGCGAGAAGGAACCCGAGGAGAACGAGACGCAGCGGCATCAAGCGAAAGTAGGGGCCTCACGCCCCGCCGGGTTGATCCGGGTCAACTGCCACCGAGCCAGCGTACCACGGGCTCCTTGCGCGGCACCGCCGGGGTGACGCCCTTCGGGTGGCCGACGATGATCGGCGCGACGGTGACCCAGGCATCGGGAAGGCCGAGCGCCTTCTTGCCTTCCGGCGTGTTGAGATAAGCCTGCGCGAATCCGATCCAGCACGTGCCGAGTCCCAGGTCCGCGGCGGCGAGCATCAGGTTCTCCGCCGCGAGCGCGCAATCCTCCACGATCCACGGTCCCTGCGCCGCGGCGGAGATCGCGATCAGCACGGGAGCGTGGTAGAAGATGTGGAATGCGGGATCCTCGAGGCGCGGGCGCAGGTGCCCGGCATGGTAATCCGGCGCGAGCGTGGCGAGCATGTGCGCCTTCGCCGCGCGCGACACCTGGTCGAGGACCTTCGCGTCGCGCACCACCGTGAACGTCCAGGGCTGCTCGTTCACCGCGCTCGGCGCATGCACGGCCGCATCGATCAGGCGCCGGATGGTCGCCTCGTCGACCGGAACCTTCGTGTATTCGCGGACCGCGTGCCGGCGGTCGATGGCTTGCATGAGCTCCATGGAGGACTCCTTCGCCGCGACGGCGGCGGGGACGGATCTCCACTATGCCGCGCCCTCAGGGCGCCGTTATGCCGCGCGTCAAGTTCCTCCGCCCTCGATGCGGATGCGGTCGAAATAGCGCGGCACGGTCGAGGAAAGGAGCGCGTCGATCCGGTAGGCGCGCGGCTGGTAGACGAACGCGCGCCGCGGATAGATGCGGTCGTTCACCCAGTGCTCCGACCAGCCGCCGGTGGTCGCGATGCATTCGCGCGCGAACCCCTCGAGGTGGAAGCGCTCCTCCTGCTCCAGGCATCCGGAGAGGAACACGTCCACGTACGATTGCACGATCGGATAGCGCGCGTCGGGCGGGGCGATGCGGCGCGGATCGGTCGCGTAGATCCACGCCTGCGCGCCGGCCGGCAGCGCGAACGATGCTTCGCGCGGCGACAGGTGCTCGAGCGGCACTGCGGTTCGGCAGTACGACGACTCCCGCGCATCGGTCGCGGCGAGCTCCTCGACCGCCACCTCGTACGCGACCGCGTTGATCCGGCTTCCCGCATCGGGCCGAACGCCGAGGTAGGTGGTGCTGAAGCCCGTCGAATCGCCGCGCTCGAACCATCCGCGGCGGAAGCCGGCGAGCTCGACCGGATGCGCGGGACCGGCGTCCGGCGAGGTGCGCTTGCGCGAATCGTCCTCCATGAGGCTGCCGTAGCCGAGGACGAGCTGCGGCCGGCGGGGGTCGACCGCCGGGCGACACTCGCTCGCCGAATCGTCGGCCCTCCCGCGCTCGCGCGAGGCGGGCGCGGGAAGGCCGCTCGCGCAGCCGGCGAGGGCGAGCACGGCCGCGACGAGGAAGGCGCGCGCATCGATCATGGTGGGCCCATTGTTGCAGAAGCGCGCGCGGGGCCGTCGGGCTAGCGCGCCGTACGCCTCGCGATGAGCATCGCCCTCGCGGCGAGCGCCTTCGCCCAGCCCGGCGTCGCGCCCAGGTCCGTGGGGGCGAGGATGCGCCCGCCCTCGAGGTGCAGCACGAGCCGCGGCCGGGGCGCCTTGCCCGAGGCGGGATCGGCTTCGGTCGAGTTGTCGTAGAGGTGGAGCGAGGCGAGCTTCGGCATGAGCCAGGCGAGGTTCTCGCGGCTCGTCCGGTAGCGGCGCCGGATGTCGGCCTCGGGAATGTCGTGGCCGCCGGCCTTCACGCGCGCGCGGACCCGGGCAAGATGGCGCTCGACGCCGTCCAGTCCCACGAACCACACGTGGACCGCCGCACCGGCGTCGGCCGCCTCGGCGAGCATGGCCGGGATGGTGTGCGCGCCGAGCGTCGACTCGAAGACGAAGTCCTTGCGCTCGTCGATCGCGCGCCGCAGCAGGTCGCGGCCCTTGCCCCATGCGAGGCCGTTCGCTTCCCTCTGGCCGAGCGCGGGATTGCCCTTGCGGATCTCGCCGGCCGCCTCGTCCGGATTGTAGTAGTCGGCGCCGGAAGCGCGAAGCATGGCGCCGCCGATGCTGCTCTTGCCCGCGCCGTTTACGCCTGCGAGCACGGTGATGGAGAAGGGGCTCCTAGCCAGCGCGGCGCGCCTTGCGTGGCTTGCGCACGGCCGCTACCGCCGCCCGGCCGAGCTCTTCTGAAGTGGCGTCGAGGGCCGCCCGCACCGCGCGCTTCGCCGCGGGCTTCTGCATCCCGGCGAGCAGCTCGTCGAAGCGCGCTTCGAGCGCGCCCAGCTCCGGCTCGCGGGCACGGGCGAGCTCCTCGAAGTCGTCGAACGAGAGGATCACGACGCGCGGCGTGTCGTGCCGGGTGATCACGACCGGGCGTCCGGCGGCCGCCTGGTCGACGATCGCGCCGGGCGCGTTCTTCAGCCGGCTCGCCGGCACGGCCTCGAGGCTGCGCATCTCGCCGCGCGCGGTGCGGAATTTGCGGACTGCGGCCATGGTGGGCTCCCGGGGTGCTATTTGGCCATTATAGACGGTATGGCCAACCTGGGCAAACCGGGCGCGGCGCGTCAGACCCCCGGCTTCCCTCCCGCGCCGAGCAGCGTCGCGATGCCCAGCGCCGCGAACACCGCCGCCGCGATCGCACC
>DATIZV010000228.1:0-5858 GCA_035516915.1 Usitatibacter sp.
GAGGCGGCGTAGACCCGGCCGTCCACGATCGCCGGGCGCAGGTTGAGCCCGGCGGACTTGCCGACGTTCGCCGTCCACGCGGCATGGGGCGTCACCCGCGCCTGGATCGGCGTGAGCGGCGTCGGTTCATGGGCCGGGGCCTGGGTGATGCCCACGTAGCGCAGGAGGCTGAACGACCCGCACCCGCCCGCGAGAGCGAGGATCGCAACTGCCGCGACGCGAATCGCGAGCCTCATTCCGATCCCCCCAGCGCGCTCAGCTTCGTGCCGGCCACCGACCGCACCGGATTGCCCGGGCCGGCCTTGTCCATCGCGAGCTTGTAGGCGGCGCGCGCCTCGTCGAGGCGTCCCTGCGCGAGCATGATGTCGCCGCGCAGGTCCGCGACGGGCGCGGCGAAGGCCTCGTCCTTGTTGCCGTCGAGCACCTTCAGGGCGTCGTCGAATCTCTTCTCGTCCAGCAGCACCGACGCGAGCCGCAGCCGCGCGACGCCGCGATGGGTCGGCGCGCCGTGGTCCATCACCCAGCGCAGGCGCTTCTGCGCCTCGGCGAGGTCGCCCTTGTCGAAGGCCGCCTTCGCCACGGCGAGCGCCGCTTCCGAGGCGAAGTACGAGCCCGGGTGCTTGTCGATCAGCGGGTCGGCCGCCTGCGCGAGGCTCTTCGGGTCTTCGGCCTTCATCGCCTCGGCCACCGGCTTGAACATCGCCGCCGCGTCCTCGGCCTGCCGCGCGCTCCACCAGATCCAGCCGCGATAGCCGGCGAACACGAGGATCGCGGCGGCGATCGCGCCGATCACGTACCCGCGGTTGTCCTCCCACCACGCCTTCAGCTCGGCGATGCGTTCCTGCTCCTCGAAATCGTACGATCCGCTCATCTCAGCTCACTTCCACGAGTGCCTCGCGCGGGTCGAGCGTGCGCTGCTCGCCTCCGCCGCGAAGCGGTTTCAATGTCACGCGCCTCGAGGCCACCTCGTCGTCGCCGATGATGACCGCGTAGCGCGCGCCGCTCGCATCCGCCTTCTTCATCTGCGACTTGAAGCTGCCTCCCGCGCCGAGCACCACGTTCCTCCCGGCGTCGCGCCATTCCTCCGCAAGCCGCCACGCCGCGGCCTCGGCCTCCTCGCCCGAGTGCACGACGAATACGTCGACCGCGGGCGCGGCCTCCACGCCGGCCGCCTTCATCGCGAGGAGCACCCGCTCGATGCCCATGCCGAAGCCGCACGCCGGCGTCGGACGGCCGCCGAGCTGCTCGAAGAGCGCATCGTAGCGCCCGCCGCCGGCGATGGTGGCCTGCGCGCCGATGTTGGGCGCGACGAACTCGAATACGGTGCGGTTGTAATAGTCGAGGCCGCGCACCAGGCGCGGGTTCACCGTGTACGAGAGCCCCGCTTGCTCGAGGAGCCAGCGCAGCTCCTCGAAGTGCTGCGCGGCGGCCTCGCCCAGGTGGTCGAGGAGCCGCGGCGCGCCCTCGAGCATCGCCTGCATCGCTTCGTTCTTCGAGTCCAGGATGCGCAACGGATTCGAATGGAGGCGGCGCTTCGCATCCGCGTCGAGCACGTCCATGTGCCGCTCGAAGTACGCGATCAGCTTCTCGCGGTGCACGCGCCGGTCGGCGGCGTCGGCGATCGAGTTGAGGTGCAGCTCCACGCCCTCGATGCCGAGCTCCTTCCAGAGCCGCGCGAGCATCACGATCTGCTCGGCGTCCACGTCGGGACCCTCGAAGCCGAGCGCCTCGACGTCGAACTGGTGGAACTGGCGGTAGCGTCCCTTCTGCGGCCGCTCGTAGCGGAACATGGGACCGGCGGTCCACACGCGCATCGGTCCGTTGTAGAGGAAGTTGCGTTCGATCGCCGAGCGCACGATGCCCGCGGTCGCCTCGGGGCGCAGCGCGAGGCTCTCGCCGTTGCGGTCCTCGAAGACGTACATCTCCTTCTCGACGATGTCGGTCGCTTCCCCGATGCCGCGCACGAAGAGCGCGGTGGGCTCGACGATCGGCGTGCGGATGTTGCGGTAGCCGTATCGGCGCAGGACGCCGCGGCACGCCTCCTCGAGGCGCTCCCAAAGCGGGCTCTCATCCGGCAGAACGTCCTCCATTCCCCGGATCGACTGGATCTTCTGGCTCATGAGGCGGACCGGACCGGGATCGCCTCGATGCGCGAGCGCTCGCGCGCGACGCCGCCCGCGGCGTAGCGCGTGCGCACGTATTCCTCGACCAGCGACTGGAATTCCTCGGCGATGCGCTCGCCCTTGAGCGTCACCGTCTTGCGGCCGTCCACGTACACCGGCGCGACCGGCTTCTCCCCGCTCCCCGGCAGCGAGATGCCGATGTTGGCGAGCTTCGACTCGCCCGGGCCGTTCACCACGCAGCCCATCACGGCGACGTGCATCTCCTCGACGCCCGGGTACTGCGCGCGCCACACGGGCATCTGCGCGCGCAGGTACGACTGGATCTTGTCGGCGAGCTCCTGGAAGAAGGTGCTGGTGGTGCGGCCGCAGCCGGGACACGCGGAAACCATCGGCGTGAACGAGCGCAGGCCCATGGTCTGCAGGATCTCCTGGGCCACGACCACTTCCTTCGTGCGATCGCCGCCGGGCTCCGGCGTGAGCGAGACGCGGATCGTGTCGCCGATGCCTTCCTGCAGGAGCACGCCCATGGCCGCGGTGGAGGCGACGATGCCCTTCGAGCCCATGCCCGCCTCGGTGAGCCCGAGATGCAGCGCGTAGTCGCAGCGCGCGGCGAGGTCGCGGTATACGCGGATCAGGTCCTGCACGGCGGACACCTTGCAGGAGAGCACGATGCGATCGCCGGGAAGCCCCAGCTCCTCGGCCTTCGCCGCGCTCTCCAGCGCCGAGCGCACCAGCGCCTCGCGCATCACCTCCTCGGCTTCGCGCGGCCGCGCGAGCTTCGCGTTCTCGTCCATCATGCGCGCGAGGAGCTCCGGGTCGAGCGAGCCCCAGTTCACGCCGATGCGCACCGGCTTCGCGTATTCGATCGCCTTCTCGATCATCGTCGAGAACTGCTCGTCGCGCTTCGATCCGTGGCCGACGTTGCCCGGGTTGATGCGGTACTTGTCGAGCACCTGCGCGCACTCGGGGACCTGGGTGAGCAGCTTGTGGCCGTTGAAGTGGAAGTCGCCCACCAGCGGCACCTTCACGCCCATCGCGTCGAGGCGCGCGCGGATCGCCGGAACCTGGCGCGCGGCCTCCACCGTGTTCACCGTGATGCGCACGATCTCGGAGCCGGCGCGGGCGAGCGCATCCACCTGGCGCGCGGTCGCCTCCGCATCCTCGGTGTCCGTGTTGGTCATGGACTGCACGAGGATCGGGGCATCGCCCCCGATGATCTTGTCGGCGACGCGGACGGGTCGCGAAACGCGGCGGGGTGTCATGGGGATTGCGGATCTATTCGAGGGTGAAGCGGGCGACGGCGACTTCGGTGTGCGGGTCGAGGTCGAAGGGCTTCCCGTCGAGGGTCATCTCGACCTCGGGCGCGTTGCCGACCACCACCTGCAGCGGCGGATGGCCGGAAACCTGCGCCTCGGTTCCCGCCGCATTGAGCCTCTGGAAGAGCACCTTGCCGTTCGCGTCGCGCACCTCGACCCACGAATCGCCCGCGAAGTGGAAATGCAGGCGCCGGCGCGGCGACGCGTCCGCCGCAGCGGCCTCGTCCGACTCGGGGGCGGCCGCCGACGGCTTCGCGGCGGCGATGGAGGCTCCATCGGGCGCGGCCTTCGCGGACGGCGCCACGGGCTTCGCCGATGGCTCCTTGGTCTTCGCCGGCGCTGCGGCGATCCTCGCCTGCACCTCCGCGGCAGGCGTCGGCTTCGCATCCGCCCCCGACGCGGTAATGGGACCGGGTTGCGCGGACCGGGCACCGGCCGCAGGCTCCGCCGCCGCGCCCTTCGTCTCGCCGGGTGCGCTGCGTGGCGCGGGAGCAGGGGCATGTCGCGCCGCGGAACGCAACGCGAGCGCCGGCGGATGCGGGCGCACGTACATCGCCCAGTACATGACGGCGAATCCGACGGCGATCGCGACCAGGGCGAGCGTGGCCGCCTTCACGTACGGGCTCGAAAGCCGTTCGCCCAGCGGATCGAAGCGGATGTTCTGGGTGGGGACGACGATGCCGGGCGTGGGCCCGGCAGGCACGGTGCCCGCGAGCTTCTCGAGCAGCGGCTCGGCCGCGATGCCGAGCGCCTTCGCGTAGTTGCGCACGAACCCGCGCAGGAACGTTCCCTTCGGCAGATGCGCGTAGTCGCCGACCTCGATCGCTTCCACCTGGATGGGGCTCATGTGCAAGCGGTGGGCGACGTCGGCACGCGACAGGCCCTGCCGCTCGCGTTCCGCGGCGAGCGCCCCGCCGAGCGTGGCGGTCTCGTCGCGGGTCGGATTGGCGCCGGCTTCTTCCACGGGCTCAGGGGCGCTTCTCGAGCTGGAGCGTCTCGGGCGCGTCCGGGAAGCGGCGCTGCAGCTGCAGCATGTAGCTCTGCTCGGCGAGGCCGTCGCGGGTGGCGCGCGAGATCTTCACGCCCAGCACCAGGCCGTCGAGCGGCGGCGACTGGAGGAGCCGCATGTAGCGGGTGAGGTAGCCTTCCGCTTCCTTGTAGCGAGCCTGCTCGTACTTGATCACCGCCAGGTTGTAGAGGGCGCCGATGAGATTGGGCTGGATCGTCACCGCGCGGGCCAGGGACCCTTCGGCCTCGGCGTCCTGGTGGATGCGCCGGTAGCACAACCCGAGCGAGAGGTACGCCTTCTCGGGCGTGGGATAGAGCGGATTGGCGGCGGCGCGCTTGAGCATCGGGATCGCGCGGTCGGTCTCGCCGCGAGTGCACAGGAACCAGCCGAAGTTGTTGAGCACCTCGGGATCGTCCGGCGCGAGGTCGAGCGCCCGGTCGAAGGATCCGCGCGCCGACGCTTCCTCGCGCAGCTCCATGTACACGAGGCCGCGCATGTTGTACGCCTGCGCGTACTTGGGGTCGTCCTTGATCGCGAGCTGCACCTCGGAAAGGGCGACGGTGAAGTTGCCGCGCGCGAAGTACTCGCTCGCGAGCACGGTATGCACCTCGGCGCGGCGATGCGCGCTCGCGACCGTGCTGGTCGATTCCTCGCCGATGGGGCGGGACTCCACGGTGTTCTGGGAGACACACCCCGCGAGCACCGCGAACGCGGAGAGGACGATGGCGGCGAGCGCTGCGGAACGGGAATGCATCAGGACCTCGGCAAAGGGGAATGGAGACGGATGGGCCTCGCCTTCATGCGGTTCACCACCTGGCCGGCGAGCTGGCCGCAGGCGGCGTCGATGTCGTCGCCGCGCGTCTTGCGCACGGTGGCCACGAAGCCCGCGTCCATGAGCACTTTCTGGAACCGGCGCACGCGCTCCGCGGAGCTGCGCTCGAAGCCCGAGTCCGGGAAAGGGTTGAACGGGATCAGATTCACCTTGGACGGCAGCGACGCGAGCAGCTTCGCGAGCTCGCGCGCGTGCTCCGGGGCATCGTTCACGCCCTCGAGCATCACGTACTCGAAGGTGATGAAGTCGCGCGGCGCGGCCTCGAGGTAGTCGCGGCACGCCGCGAGGAGCGAGGCGATCGGGTACGCGTCGTTGATCGGCATGATGCGGCTGCGGATCGCGTCGTTCGGTGCATGCAGGCTCACGGCGAGGGCGACGGGAAGCGCTTCCTTGAGCTTGCGGATCTGCGGCACCACGCCCGAGGTGGAGAGCGTGACGCGGCGGCGCGAGAGGCCGTAGGCGTGGTCGTCGAGCATGATCGACATCGCATCCACCACCGGCGCGAAGTTGTTGAGCGGCTCGCCCATGCCCATCATCACGACGTTGGTGACGCGCAGCCCGCGGCGCGTGGCTTCCCA
>DATIZV010000229.1:0-22379 GCA_035516915.1 Usitatibacter sp.
CGATGTCGGTGGTGACGATGCGTCGTTGCAGCCCGCTTCCCCTTACGTGCGGTTCCACAGCCATGCGGCACCGCGCACGCCGCTCGAATCGCCGTGCAACGGCGCGACGAGGCGCGTGCGCACCTCGTCGGAGAATACCCCTTCGCCCCACAATCGCGGCACTTCCTCGTAGAGCCGCGCGATCCGCGAGAGGCCGCCGCCCAGGACGATCACGTCGGGATCGAGCACGTTGACCACGGTGCCGAGCGAGCGTGCGAGCCGCTCGGCATGGCGGCGCAGCGCCTGCGCGCAGGCGTCATCGCCGCGCTCGGCGCGCGCGGCGATCTCGGCGGCGCTGATGCGCTCACCGCTCGCGCGCGCATGGTCGGCGGCGAGGCCGGGCCCGGAGAGGTAGGTCTCGATGCACGCGCGACGCCCGCAATAGCAGAGCGGCAGCGGATGGTCGTCGGCGCGCGGGAGCGGCAGCGGATTGTGGCCCCATTCGCCGGCGATCGCATTGGCGCCTTCGAGAATGCGTCCGTGCGCGACGATGCCGCCGCCCACGCCCGTGCCGAGGATCACGCCGAAGACCACCGCGGCGCCGCGCGCCGCCCCGTCGGTCGCCTCGGAGAGCGCGAAGCAATTGGCGTCGTTCGCGAGCCGCACCTCGCGCGCGAGGCGTCCCTCGAGGTCTTCCTTCAGCGCCTGCCCGTTGAGCCAGGTCGAGTTCGCGTTCTTGATGCGCCCGGTCGCGAGCGAGGTCGCGCCCGGGGTCGCGACGCCGACGCTGCCGCGGCCCGCGAGCGCTCGCTCGGCATCCTCGACGAGCCGTGCGATCGCATCGAGCGTGGCCGCGTAGTCGCCGGCCGGCGTCGCGACGCGGCTGCGATGGCGCACCGCGCCCGCTTCGTCGAGCGCGGCGATCTCGATCTTCGTCCCGCCGAGATCGATTCCGAAGCGAAAAGGAGGATTCATGAACGGACCGGGAAGCCCCGGTCCGCACTATATCGGAAGCCGTGCGGGCTCAGCGCGAGGCGACGTTCGGGTTCCCGCCGAGGACGGCGACGGTGCCGGGCAGCATGCGCGTGCGGCCGCCCCGGTCGCGCACCTCGCCCCCGATGAGCGCCGCCTGGATCTGCTCCGCATCGGGCTGGCGCACGCCGAGCCGCGCGAGCGACGAGCGCGCCGCGGCGAGCGCCTCGCGCACCTCCTCGAAGCTCATCGGCGCGCCCGGCGTGAAGCCGGCGAGGCTCACGCGCCGGTCGGGGCTCGTGGTGGCGAGCGCGACGGAGGTGCCGTTGTGCAGGCCGTGCACGAGCGCCTCGGCGTTCTGGCGGCTTCCCGCCCACGATGCGAACTCCGAGGCGATGCGCATGGGTTCCGGCGCAGCCGCCATTGCGGAAGACGCGACGAGGAGCGAGGCGGCGAGCGAGGCGGCGAGCTTGCGATGGTCCATGGGGCACCTCCGGCGAAATGCCTCCACTATGCGCATGGCGCTGCGCGGGCGAAGTCGGCACCCTCCGAGAGTCGCGTGGGCGCCCGGCCGTGCGCGCGGTCGGCCCGTTCCTACCGCGTGCCGCATGCCGCGTGCCAGAATGCCGCGGTGAACCTCGCCATCGTCGCCACCGTGGTGCTGGGCCTCGCGCTCGACCAGTGCTGGGCCGCGCACGGGCAGGCGGCCGCGAGCGCCGCGGCCTGGCTCGTTTGCCTCGCACTCTTCACGCGCAGCGCGCGCACGACGCGCGTCTCGCTCGCGGCGTGCCTCGCGATCGCCACCGCCGGGGAAGTGGTCCTGTCGCTCGCCTGGGGGCTGTACCGCTACCGGCAGGGCAACATCCCGCTCTTCGTGCCGCCCGGCCACGTGCTGCTCTTCTACCTCGGCACGCGGCTCGCGGGGCGCATGCCGGAGGGCGGCACCTGGTGCGTCGCGCTGGTCGCGCTGCCGCTCGTGGCGCTATTCGCATGGACCGGGCGCGACACGCTGGGCCCGATGCTCTACGCCCTCTTCCTCGCGTGCCTGTGGCTCGCGCCTTCGCGCAGGCTCTACGCGACCATGTTCGTGCTTTCGCTCGCGATGGAGCTCTACGGAACCTGGCTGGGGAACTGGACGTGGAGCCCGCACGTGCCCGGGCTGGGACTGAGCGCGGCGAATCCGCCGCTCGCGGCGGGCGCGTTCTACGCGGTGCTCGACCTTCTCGTCGTCGCCTCGGGAGCCTTGCTGGAGCGGACCTTCGGCCTGTCGAGCGCCTCGCCTCAGCCGCCCGCGAGGCCGGGATGGAAGCCGAGCGTCGACTCGCACCACGCGGCGACGCGCAGCGCATGCTCGTCCTCGCGGTAGCGCCCCACGACCTGGAAGCCGAGCGGCAGGCCGCGCAGCCCGCGTCCGGTGGGGATGGTCACCGCGGGCATCGCCGCCTGTGTCCATAGCGAGTCGAAGACCGCATCGCCGGTGCTCGCGAGCCCTTCGGGCGCCTCGCCCGGCGCGGGAACGGTCGCGATCGCCTCGTGCTGCTGGAAGATCCGGTCGAGCCAGCGCCGGTACTCCTCGCGCCTCTCCAGCGCCTTGGCGTACTGGCCGGGCGTCACCGTGCGGCCGCGATCGATGATCTCCATGAGGTACGGCGAGAGGCGGATCCGATGGCGCGACTCGATCGAGGCGAAGCTGCGCACGGACTCGTGCGTGAGGATCGCCATCACGTTGTCCCAGGCGCCGTCGAAGAGCCGCGGCAGGGTGACCTCCCTCACCTTGGCTCCCGCCGCCTGCAGCTTCATGATGCACTCGACGAAGTGCTGGCGCTGCGCCTCGCTCGCGACGAGCCACTTGGGCGACTTCACCACCGCGATGCGCGGCGCCTCGGCGAGCGGCTCGAGCGGCACGCGCAGGAGCCTCGCCGGCGCACGCACCGCCGTCGCCTCGTCGCGCGGGTCCTCGCCCATCAGGCAGGCGCCGAACCATGCGGCGTCCGCCACCGAGCGGGCGAAGACGCCGACCGTGTCGAGCGTCGGCGCGAAGGGCTGGATGCCGGTGCGCGAGATCGCGCCGTGGGTCGGCTTGAATCCCACGACTCCGCAGAAGGCGGCCGGACGGATCACGGAGCCGAGCGTCTGCGTGCCGATCGCCACGGGCACGAACCCGGCGGCGACCGCCGCCGCCGATCCGCTCGAGGAACCCCCGGGGGTATGCGCCGGGTTCCACGGATTGCGCGTCTTGCCGGGCGAGCGGTAGGCGAACTCGGTGGTCACGGTCTTGCCCATGACGAGGCCGCCCAGCGCTTCCAGGCGGCGCACGACCCAGGCCGAGGCGGTCGGCACGTGGTTCGCGTAGATCACCGAGCCCATGCGGGTCGGGATGCCGCGCGTGTTGATGATGTCCTTCACGCCGACCGGGATCCCGTAGAGCGGAAGGTCGGCGAGGATGCCGCCGGCGGCACGCTCCTCGGCGTCGGCGATGGCGCGCGAGGCATCGAACCATTCCCAGGCCTGGATGCGCGGCTCGAGGGCGGCGATGCGGCCGGAGCAGGAGGTCACGTAGTCCTGCACGGTGGCGCGGCCCTCGCGGTAGGCGCGCAGGATATCGAGGAGCCCGAGGGGATAAAGGTCCATTCTTTTAGTTAGTTACGAGCGGCGCCCGGTCCGTGCCGGGCGCATCAGACCCGCTATTCTGCCGTCCCCCGGTGGGGATTACCAGCTAACCGAGGGCTGCCTTGAGGGCATTCACACCCGCGAGCGCGACCAGCTCGTCGTCGGAGGCCTTGACGCCGGAGACGCCCACCGCCCCGACGATCGTTCCCTCGACCTCGATCGGCACGCCGCCCTGCAGCAGCGCCATGCCCTGGGCGATCGAGAGGAATGCCGTGCGGCCGTTGTTCACCGATTCCTCGAGGAGCCGCGTGGGCCGCTTCCACGCCACGGCCGCGCGCGCCTTCTCGATGGCGGTGTCGATGCTCGAGGTCTGCGCCCCGTCGAGGCGCACGAGCGCGACCGCGTGGCCGCCGTCGTCGACCACGGCGATCACCACGCGCCATTGGTTGCGCAGCGCTTCCTTCTCGGCGGCGGCGAGCGCCACGCGCGCGGCTTCGAGGTCGAGGGTCTTGCGTACGGGAAGCGTGATCGGCATGGACGGTGGGAAGAAGGCGGAGCGGTCGATGATACCTTCCGCACGCGATCCCGGGGACCGCCGGGAAATCGCCGCGCGGCCAGTTGTGGGAAAATCGCGCGATGAGCTCCTCCCGCCCGTGGTTCGCCGCGATCTTCGTGGCATGCGTCGCCCTCCTCGCCTTCGCCCTCTACCTGCAGGAAGAGGTGGGGCTCGATCCGTGCCCGATGTGCATCCTGCAGCGCTACGCGTTCACGGTGCTCGGCATCGTGGCGCTGGTCGGCGCGATCCACGGCCCTCGCGGAGCGATGCTGAAGGCATACGGGGGATTGCTGATCCTCGTCGCCATCGCGGGCGCGGGCGTGGCCGCGCGCCAGTCGTACATCCAGCACTACCCGCCCGTGGTGTCGAGCTGCGGCACGGACCTCGAGTTCCTGGTGAACACCTTTCCCATCTCGCAGGCTCTGCCGAAGATCTTCGCCGGCTCCGGCGACTGCTCGATCGTGCACTGGCGGTTCCTCGGGCTCTCGATCGCCGAATGGGCGCTCGCCTGGTTCGTGCTCTTCGCGGCCGTCGCCACCTGGTTCGCCTTCCGGCGCAAGCCCGCGCGCTGAGCGCCGCGCTCGCTGCCCGATGAAGCGCATCGCGACGGCCGGCC
Organism: Usitatibacter sp.; assembly: GCA_035516915.1. GTDB lineage: Bacteria > Pseudomonadota > Gammaproteobacteria > Burkholderiales > Usitatibacteraceae > Usitatibacter. The sequence continues at coordinate 4,734 of DATIZV010000229.1, forward strand.
GGCGCGCCTTCCTCCGGCGCGCGCTCGCCCTCGGCGCCGCCGGCTGCCTGCCGCCGCTCGCGGGCTGCGCGGCGTCGCGTCCGCGCTTCGCGTCCTATCCGTTCACGCTGGGCGTGGCTTCCGGCGCCCCGCGCGAGGACGGCTTCGTGATCTGGACGCGCCTCGCGCCACGCCCGCTCGAAGGCGGCGGCATGGAGCCCACGCCCGTGACGGTCGAATGGGAAGTGGCCTCGGAAGAGTCCTTCGCACGCATCGTTCGGCGCGGGACGGGCATCGCGATGCCCGAATCCGTGCACGCGCTGCACGTGGAAGTCGCGGGCCTCGAGCCGGCGCGCGAGTACTGGTACCGCTTCCGGGCCGCGGATGCGACGAGCGCGGTCGGCCGCACCCGCACGGCGCCCTCTCCCGGCCATGGCGACGAACGCCTGCGCCTCGCGCTCGCGAGCTGCCAGCAGTACGAGCAGGGCTGGTACGTCGCGCACCGCCATCTGGCGCGCGAGGGCGTCGATGTGGTGGCGTTCGTCGGCGACTATATCTACGAGTCGAGCTGGGGAGGCCATCGCGTGCGCCACCACGCGATCGGGGAGCCTTATACGCTCGACCAGTACCGCGCGCGCTACGCCCAGTACAAGACCGACCCGGACCTTCAGGCGGCGCATGCGTGCGCGCCGTGGATCGTCACTTGGGACGACCACGAAGTGGACAACGACTACGCGGACGACGAGGCCGAGGATCTCGAGCCGCATTTCCTCGCGCGCCGCGCCGCGGCCTATCGCGCCTACCTCGAGCACATGCCGGTGCGTCCCTCGGAGGTCCACGGGAACGGCGGCTATCGCATCTACGGACGCCATGCGTGGGGATCGCTCGCGCTGCTGCACGTGCTGGACGACCGGCAGTATCGCGATCACGAGGTGTGCCCGAAGCCGACGCGCGGTGGCTCGAACATCGTCGGCCCCGAGTGCGTGGAGCGACTCGACCCGCGCCGCACGATCCTCGGCTTCGAGCAGGAGCGCTGGCTCGCGCGCGGGCTTTCGGAATCGCGCGCGGCGTGGAACCTGGTCGTGCAGCAGACGCTCATGGCGCCGGCAGGCCGGTCCTACCCCGACGGCCGCCGCTACTGGACCGACGGCTGGGACGGCTACCCGGCAGCGCGCGAACGCCTCCTCGAAGCGCTCGCATCGTCCGGTGCGCGCAACCCCGTGGTGCTCGGGGGCGACGTGCATGCGAACTACGTCGCCGACCTCCACCGGCGCCCGGAGGATCCCGGCACGCCGATCGTCGCGACCGAGTTTTGCGGCACCTCGATCACCTCGCAGGGCATCGCGCCCGCGGTGATCGACCGGATCCGCGCGGCGAATCCGCACATCCACTTCGCCGAATCGACCCTGCGCGGCTACGTGCTGCTCGAATTCGGGCGCGATCGCGCCGAGGCGCGCCTGCGCGTCGTGGAAACCGTGAAGGAGCGCGAATCGCCGATCGCGACCCGCGCGCGATACGCCGTGGAGGACGGTCGGCCCGGCACGCAGGCGTGAGGGCAGTCCCGATCGTCGCGCCGCGACGCGCTCAGGGCCCGGGCGCGAGCTGGCGCAGGTCGGCGAGCGGCTCGCCGGCGAGGCGTCCTTCCCCCTCGAGCCGCAGGATATCCGCCGCCACGTCCCCGGGCGGGCGCAGCGCGCCTTCCTCCTTCATGCGACGGAAGCGCTCCACGTCCGGGAAGTCGTCGGCCGCGGCTCCGCGCACCGTTCCCTGCATGCCGGTGTCGATCACCCCGGGCGCGAGGCTCACCACTTCGACCGAGCCGCCGCGCGCCTGCGCCTCGAGCGCGGCCACGCGGGAGGCCATGTCGAGCCCGGCCTTCGCTGCGCAGTAAGCGCTCCAGCCCGCGATCGGCCGGCGTCCCGCGCCCGAGGAGATGTTGATGACGCGCCGCACCGGGGCCGCCCCGTCCGTCATGCGCAGGAAACGGCGCATGAGGCGCATCGGCGCGACGAGGTTCACGGCGAGGTTCCTCTCGAGCGCCTCGGCATCGACCGACTCGAGCGGACCCACCGGCGCGACGACGCCCGCGTTGTTGATGAGCACCGCCTTGCCGTAGCGCTTGCCGCGGATGCGCTGCTCGACGCGGTCGCAGGCGCGCTCGAGCGCGGCGGCGTCGGCGAGGTCGACCTCGATGCGGACGCCGCCGGGAATCGGCGCGTCGGGCGCGCGCGAGAGGGCGACCAGCTCGTTCGCGGCGTCGCGCGCGATCGCTTCGGCGAGCGCCTTGCCCAGTCCCTGGGTGGTACCCGTGACGACGTAGAGATCCATGGAGGTCGGTTTCGCTATGATGCGGCGTGGCCATCATATCCCCCAGCGCGCGCCTGCCGCGCGTGGCATGGCGCTTCCTCGATCGCAGGCCGCCGCGCGCGAGGGCGGTCGCGTGAGCGGCGAGCGCGGAGCGCTCCTCGTCACGGGCGCGAGCCGCGGCATCGGCGCCGCCACCGCCCGCCTCGCGGCCGAGCGCGGCTACGCAGTGTGCGTGAACTATCGCTCGAACCGCGAGGCCGCCGACGCCGTGGTCGCCGCGATCCGCGCGGGCGGCGCACGCGCGGTGGCGATCGCCGGCAACGTCGCGCGGGAGGCCGACGTGCTGCGTCTCTTCGAATCGTGCGAGGCCGAGCTCGGCCCGCTCGCGGCGCTGGTCAACAACGCCGGCATTCTCGAGCGGCACATGCGCGTCGACGAGATGGGCGCCGAACGCCTCGAGCGCATCTTCGCGACCAACGTCGTCGGATCCTTCCTCTGCGCGCGCGAAGCGGTGCGACGCATGTCCACGCGCCACGGCGGCAAGGGCGGCGGCATCGTGAACGTCTCGTCCGTCGCCGCGGTCCTCGGATCGCCCAACGAGTACGTCGACTACGCGGCGTCGAAGGCCGCGATCGACACGCTCACCATCGGCCTCGCGCGCGAGGTCGCGACCGAGGGGATCCGCGTGAATGCGGTGCGGCCCGGCGTGATCTACACCGAGATCCACGCGAGCGGCGGGGAGCCCGGGCGCGTGGATCGCGTGAAATCGGCGGTGCCCATGCAGCGCGGCGGCGAGCCGGAGGAGGTGGCGCGCGCGATCCTCTGGCTGCTGTCGGAAGAATCTACCTATTGCACCGGCGCGATCGTCGACGTTTCGGGGGGCCGTTAGGGTTCACGCGCGCCATGACCCTTGTTATCATGGGCCACTCCCCCAGCAACACCGATCGTGACTTCCGATTCGCGCGACGAAGCGATCGCGGACGACGTTCGCCGCTTCATCCTCACGAGCATTCCTTCCGTGCCCTTCATGGAAGCGATCCTCTTGTTCAAGGCGCTTCCGGGACAGGCCGTCGAGACCCGCAGCGTCGGCGAGCGCCTGTACGTGGGCGAGAAGCAGGCGACCGCGCTGGTCGAGCAGCTCGAGGCCGCGCGCATCATCGCCGCGGTGGAAGGATCTTCCAGCGCGCACCGCTTCGCGCCGTCCGCGGAGCTCGCCGCGATGCTCGACAAGGTGACGCACGCGTACGTGCACAACCTGATCGGCGTGACGCGGCTCATCCACTCGCGCACCGACCGCATGGCGCAGCAGTTCGCCGACGCGTTCAAGATCCGCAGGGATGGCTGACATGGCGATCGTCATCTACAGCCTGTGCGCGCTCACCTGCCTCGTCGCCGCGGCGCTCCTGCTGCGCGGCTACGCGCACACGCGATTCCGCCTGCTCTTCTGGAGCGGGCTGTGCTTCGTGACGCTCACGCTGAGCAACGCGCTGAACGTGGTGGACCGCCTCACGCCGACGCAGATCAACCTGATTCCCGCGCGCCTCGTGACCGCGCTTGCCGCGGTCGTCCTGATCCTCTTCGGGCTCATCTGGGAACGGAACTGAGCCGCCGCCATGTCCGCGCTCATCTACACGCTCTGCTCGCTCACCAGCCTCGCCTGCGCGGGCCTGCTGCTGCGCGCGTACGGCAGGAGCCGCCACCGGCTGCTCTTCTGGAGCGGCCTGTGCTTCCTGATGCTCACGGCGAGCAACGTGCTCAACATCTTCGACCGCTTCGTGTTCCCGAGCATCGATCTCGCGCCGGCGCGCCTTTCCACCGCGCTCCTCGCGGTCGTGCTGCTGCTCTTCGGGCTGATCTGGGAAGGGGAATGAGGGCATGAACGAGATCATGGTGGGCGGGATCGCGCTGGGCTGCCTCGCGGTGTCGCTCTTCTTCTTCCGTTTCTGGCGCAGCACGCGCGACCGCTTCTTCCTGCTCTTCGCGCTGTCCTTCCTGATCGAAGGCGTGAACCGCGTGGTCCTCTTCAAGACCGTCGGCCTCTCCGAGGACGCGCCGATCTACTACACGATCCGCCTCGTCGCCTACGGACTGATCCTCGCCGCGATCATCGACAAGAACCGCGGACCGCGGCGGCGCGAATGAGCGAGGAGATCGCGGTCGGGCGGCGCGGCGCCGTCGCAACCATCGGCTTCCAACGGCCGCAGAAGAAGAACGCGCTCACGGCGGCGATGTACGAGGCGCTCGCCGATGCGCTCGACGCTGCGGAGGCCGATCCCGAGGTGCGCGCGATCCTCTTCCACGGCACGCCCGAAGCCTTCACCGCCGGCAACGACCTCAACGACTTCCTCGCCCGGCCCCCTTCCGGGGACGAGGCGCCGGTGTACCGGTTCCTGCGCGCGGTCGCCGGCGCCGCGAACCCGCTCGTCGCCGCGGTGAACGGGCCGGCGATCGGCATCGGCACGACGCTGCTCCTGCATTGCGACCTCGTGTACGCCGGCGAGGACGCGCGCTTCCAGCTTCCCTTCACGCGCCTCGGCCTGGTGCCCGAGTTCGCCTCGACCTACCTGCTGCCGCTCGTCGCCGGCTACCAGAGGGCCGCCGAGCTGCTCCTCCTCGGCGAGCCGTTCGACTGCGCGCGCGCGCTCGAGGCGGGATTCGTGACGCGCGTGGTGCCCGCGGCGCAGGCCTTCGACACCGCGCTCGAGGCCGCGCGCAAGCTCGCATCGCTCCCCGCGGCCTCGGTGCGCGGCACCAAGGCGCTGCTCAAGCGCGCGCACCGTGCCGCGGTGCAAGCGCAGCTCGCGGCCGAGGGCGCCGATTTCCGCCGCATGCTCTCCGAGCCCGCGGCGCGCGAAGCGTTCGCCGCCTTCCTCGGCAAGCGCGAGCCCGATTTCCGCGGCCTGTAGGAAAGGTCCCATACCGCGCGTCGCCCGAGCGCCCGGAACCAACGCCCGCGCAGGTGCGACCAACGGGGGCCGGGCGGCTCGCCGGCATTCCGGACCTGGGAGGCTCTCGTGTCGTTCCTGCTCTACCTGGTGGGCTTCATCGTGTTCACCGCGGGGCTCGCATGGCTCGCGACCACGCTGGGCGTCCCGCAGACCTGCGTCATGATCGGCGCGGTGATCCTGCTCGGGATCGGCATCTTCAGCGCGGCGGTGCGCACCCGCGCCAAGGATCCGCCGGCGCGCTGAACGGGAAGGAATTCCGCACGCGTCATTGTGCGGCGCAACAGAGCGGCGTATAGTCCGCGCGCTATACGGCCGCGGCGAGCGCTCGCGCGATGGCCGGCTTGCAAAACATGAGCGATACGACCGCCCCTTCGGTCCGTCCGATCTCCCGTTCCGCCTCGCCGCACCGCGCCGCGACCGTCGCGCTCGTCGCGGGCGCGATCGGCGTCGTCTTCGGCGACATCGGCACGAGCCCGCTCTACGCGCTCAAGACCGCCTTCAGCCCCGAGCACCGCATCCCGCTCACCCACGCCAACGTGCTGGGCCTGCTCTCGCTCATCGTGTGGTCGATGACGTGGGTCATCACGCTCAAGTACCTGTTCGTGATGATGCGCGCCGACAACAACGGCGAGGGCGGAATCCTCGCGCTCCTCGCGCTCGCGCTGCGCGAGACGCGGCGCTATCCGCGGCTGCGCTGGACCATCATCGGCATCGGCATCTTCGGCGCGGCGATGTTCTACGGCGACAGCATGATCACGCCGGCGATCTCGGTGCTCTCGGCGGTGGAGGGCCTGGAAGTCGCCACGCCGGCCTTCAGCCACTTCGTAATCCCGCTCACCCTCGGGGTGCTCGCGGCGCTCTTCCTCATCCAGAGCCACGGCACCGGGAAGGTCGGCGCGTTCTTCGGCCCGGTGATGGTGGCGTGGTTCCTCGCGATCGGAGCGGCGGGGGCGGCGCGCATCGTGGACAATCCCGCCGTCCTGCGCGCGCTGCTCCCGGTCTACGCGGTCGACTTCCTCGTCCAGTACCCGCTGCTCGGCTTCCTCGTGCTGGGGGCGGTGTTCCTCGCGCTCACCGGCGGCGAGGCGCTCTATGCCGACATGGGGCACTTCGGCCGCAGGCCGATCCGGATCGGTTGGCTCGCGCTGGTCTTCCCCGCGCTGCTGCTCAATTACTTCGGCCAGGCGGCGAACGTGCTCGCGCATCCGCAGGCGATCAGCAATCCGTTCTACCGCATGCTGCCCGACTGGTCCCTGCTTCCGATGGTGGGCCTCGCGACCTGCGCGACGGTGATCGCCTCGCAGGCGGTGATCTCGGGCGCGTTCTCGGTGACGCGCCAGGCGATCCAGCTCGGATACGTGCCGCGGCTGGAGATCCAGTACACCTCCGAGCGCTCGATGGGCCAGATCTACCTGCCGTTCGTGAACTGGATCCTCTTCATCGCCGTGGTGCTGCTGGTGCTCGGCTTCCAGAGCTCGGACCACCTCGCCAACGCCTACGGCATCGCGGTATCGGCGACGATGGTGATCGAGTGCCTGCTCGCGATGGTGGTCGCGCGGCTCATCTGGAAATGGCCGCTCGCGATGGTGGTCGTCGTGATGGGGCTCTTCCTCGGCGTCGATTCGGTGTTCCTCGCGGCGAACGCGGCGAAGTTCATGTCGGGCGGATGGTTCCCGCTGCTCATCGGCACGACCGTGTTCGCGCTGCTCATGACCTGGAAGCGCGGACGGCTCCTCATGTTCCGCCGGCTCTCGGAGCAGGGCATCCCGTTGAAGCCCTTCCTCGAGAGCCTCGACGCCCACCCGCCGCAGAAGGTCTCGGGAACCGCGATCTTCATGACCAGCAACGCCGACCAGGTGCCGCACGCGCTGCTGCACAACCTGAAGCACAACAAGGTGCTGCACGAGAAGACGGTGTTCCTCACCATCGTGCCGCACGACGTGCCGTACGTGCCGGCCGAGGACCGCGTGCAGTTCGAGCGCCTGGTGAACGGCTTCTACAAGCTCGAGGCCTGGTACGGCTTCAAGGAGCAGCCCGACATCGACGAGATCCTCGCCGCGTGCCGCCTGCGCTACGGCTTCACCTTCGACGTGATGGACACGTCCTTCTTCCTGTCGCGCGAGACGGTGATCCCGGCGGGCGACACGCCGGGCATGGCGCTGTGGCGCGACCACCTGTTCGCCTGGATGTCGCGCAACGCGACGCGCGCCACGGACTTCTTCAACATCCCGGCCAACCGGGTGGTGGAGCTCGGGACGCACATCGAGATCTGACGGAAACCGGGGACAGACCCCATTTTCCGAGCCGCGAGTCCGCTCGCGCGGCCAGCGGGAAACGGGGTCTGTCCCCGGTTTTCGGAACGTCAGGGGGCGCGCCGGGTCTAGATCCTCATGCGTTCCTCGCTCTCGCCCTATTGGAAGAAGCGCGACTTCGGCGCGACGCCGGAGCCGGAGGGCGAGGTCGCGCGCGCGGGCGAGGCGCTCTCGTTCGTGATCCAGAAGCACGCCGCGCGGCGGCTGCACTACGACTTCCGGCTGGAGCTCGACGGCACGCTCAAGAGCTGGGCGGTGCCCAAGGGCCCGAGCCTCGACCCCCACGTGCGGCGCATGGCGGTGCATGTCGAGGACCATCCGCTTTCCTACGCGAGCTTCGAGGGCGTGATCCCGGCCGGCCAGTACGGCGCGGGGACGGTGATCGTGTGGGATCGCGGCGAATGGCTGCCGGTGGGTGACCCGCGCAAGGCCTATCGCGAGGGCAAGCTCAAGTTCGAGCTGCAAGGCGAGAAGCTCCACGGGCGCTGGACCCTGGTGCGCATGCACGGCCACGAGGACGAGCGCCAGGAGCCGTGGCTCCTCATCAAGGAGAACGACGAGGAGGCGCGTCCTGCATCCGAATACGACATCACCGAAGCGCTTCCCGGCAGCGTGAACGCGAAGCCGCCGAGGACGGCGCGCAAGGCCGAGCCCGACATTCCCGATTCGGCCGAGGCGGCGGAGCTTCCGCTCACCCTCTTTCCGCAGCTCGCCACGCTCGTCGACGAGCCGCCCGAAGGCGCGGGCTGGGTGTACGAGCTCAAGTTCGACGGCTATCGCATCGTCGCGCGCGTCGAGGAGGACGAGGTGCGCCTCTTCACGCGCAACGGCAACGACTGGAGCGCGCGGCTCGGGGGATTGCGCGAGGAGATCCGCTCGATGGCGCTCGGATCCGCATGGCTCGACGGCGAGATCGCGGTGCTGGACGACAAGGGCGCGCCCGACTTCCAGAGGCTGCAGCAGGCGTTCGACCGGTCGGTGCGCGCCGACATCGTGTACTTCGTCTTCGACCTGCCGTACTACGGCGGATACGACCTGCGCCGGGTGCCGCTCGTCCGCCGGCGCGAGCTGCTGCGCGAGATGCTCGCGGCGCGGCCGTCGGAACGCGTGCGCTTCAGCGCGTCCTTCGAGGGCGACGGGCGCGAGCTCCTCGCGGGCGCCTGCGCGAGCGGCCTCGAGGGACTCGTGGCGAAGCGCGCCGACGCCGCGTACACGTCGACCCGCTCCACCTCGTGGATCAAGCTGAAATGCACGAAGCGCCAGGAGTTCGTGATCTGCGGCTACACCGATCCGAAGGGCGCGCGGGCGGGCTTCGGCTCGCTCCTCCTCGGCGTGAACGACCGCGAGGGACACCTGCGCTACGCGGGCAACGTCGGCGCGGGATTCGGCGAAGCGCAGCTGCGCACGCTCAAGACGAAGCTCGCCTCGCTGGCGACGCAGAAGGCGCCGTTCCGCGAAGCGCCGCGCGGCGTGAAGGGCCATTGGGTGAAGCCGCGCCTCGTGTGCGAGGTGGCGTTCACCGAATGGACGAGCGATGGCCGCATCCGCCACCCCACCTTCCGCGGGCTGCGCAGCGACAAGGACCCGGGAGCGATCGTGCGCGAGGAAGCGCCCGCCGCGCTCAGCCCGCCGCCGGCTCGAACTCGAAGCGCTCGCCCTTCGGCCCGGTGAAGACCAGGCGCTCGCCCGCGCGGCGTCCGCTCGCTCCCGGCCCGAGCGCGGTGAGGAAACGCTTCTCGACCTCGCCCTCCTCGCCCAGGCACAGGCGCTTGGTCATGGCGAGCCCGCTCACGCGGACCTCGTCGCCCTGCATCTTCCACGCGCCGGAAAACAGGTTGCACCCGGTATAGCCCGAAAGGCGTCCCTCGCGCACGAAGTCGAGGCGCGGAAGAAGGTGCGGGTCGATGCGCTCGCCCACGACTCCGACCCAGCGCGTGCCGACGATCGGCGCCGGTTGCGAGGCGGCGGGCGTCGCGGCAGCCGGCGACGGCGGCGCGGCGGCGCAGGCGCCGAGCGCCAGCGCGCAGACCCAGGCAGGCGTCCGCGCGAGCCTCAATGCTTGCCCTCCTCGGGCGCGGCGCGGAAGCTCAGCATCCCGCCCGACCCGCTCATGATCATCGTGTCGGCCGTGATCGAATAGCCCGACGCCGAATGCAGCGCGTCGAGCCACGCCTCCTCGAGGCGTTGCGCCGCCGCGTCGCACGCATGGCGCCCGATGTCGATGCGCCCGATCGTGATCGTCTCGCCCATCATGTCTTGGACATAGCGCGCGGCGAAGCGGTTGCATCCGCCGAATCCCTCCAGCCGACCCTCGCCGAAGCGCACCCAGGGCTTCTCGCCCGGCAACGTCTTCTGCAGCTGGACCAGCCAGCGCGTCCCGGTGAAGGTCTTGGGCGGGGGCTCCGGCGGCTTCGTCGCGCAGGAAGCGAGGAGGAAGCCGGCGAGCACGCCGGCGATCGCGAACGCTTTCATGGGCCTCCCTGGAGCGTGCCGAGCAGCATCGAGATCGCGCCGCGCACCAGGTCCACCGGTTCCGCAGGCGCCGCGCTCGCACCCTTGCCGGCGATCAGCGCATCGAGCACCGCGGACGGATTGACCTGCGCCGCGCGCTTCTCCTGCTCGCCCAGCGACTCGACCGCGTGCTTCACCGCGTCGGCGTCGAGGATCGAGATCGGCGCGTGGCAGTAGGGGCATTGCGCATCGCGCGCGATGTCGACCGGCGCGCCGCAGCTCGAGCAGCGCACCTGCGCGACCGTGGCGGCGAGCTTCTGCACCTCCAGCGGCGTGAGCGAGCGAACGAATTCCTTCTCGCGCAGGAATTGAAGGAAGGTGGTGAAACGCCCGTGGCCCTCCGGGCAGCGGTAGTACACGAAGGGATTGGTGCGCTCGAGGTCGTGGGTGAACGCGAGCCGCTCGCGGCAGGTGACGCAGCGCAGCACCGCCGGCAGCGGCTTCGCCGCGCGCTGCTCCTGCGATTCGATCTCGCGGAAGAGCTGCAGCACGGAGCCGGGCGCGAGCTGCGAGCTCTCGAAGGAATCGAACCAGATCGCCTGGCAGTCGAAGCACAGGTCGATGTCGAGCGTGCCGGCGGGCCGGCGCCCGAAGGTCTCGCGCCGCATCGCCGAAGAGCAGCCGGGGCAGTTGCGCGAGGCGGCGGCGTTCACCATGTCCCGGCGCGGGCCGGCGCGGCGGCGACGCGCGCGACGTAAGCGAGGCTTGCTGCGAGGATCTCCATCGCCCCTCCCTGTTTGGCGCAGCTTATCATTCCCGCCATGTGTAGCCGCTACTTCCTCGACGCCGACGGCAACGTCATCGCCTACACGTTCAGGGTGCCGGCCGACGACCGCGTCCGCAAGCGCTACAACATCGCGCCGAGCCAGGAAGCGCCGGTGGTGCGCGCGGCCCACGGCGGCGGTCGCGAGCTCGCATGGCTGCGCTGGGGACTCGTGCCGTACTGGGCGAAGGACCCCTCGATCGGCAGCCGCATGATCAACGCGCGCAGCGAGACCGCGATGGAGAAGCCCGCGTTCCGGGAGGCCTTCCGCGCCCGCCGCTGCGCGATTCCCGCCTCCGGCTTCTACGAGTGGACCGGCGAGGCGAAGCATCGCATTCCGCACGCGATCCGCGTCGAGGGCCGCCCGCTCGTCGCCTTCGCCGGCCTGTGGGAACGCTGGAAGGACGCGCAAGGCACGCGCATCGAGACCTACACCATCCTCACCACGCCCGCGAATGGCTTCGTGAGCCCGATGCACGACCGCATGCCCGCGATCCTCGCCGAGGCCGACATCGACGCGTGGCTCTCGGGCTCGATCGAGGATGCCCGCAAGCTCCTGCGCCCCTATCCGGAGGAAGCGATGCGCGAACGCGTCGTCTCGCGCGCGCTCAACAATCCGCGCAACGAGTTCCCCGAAGTGTGGGCGGCCGGAAGTGACGCGGGCGAAGGGCGTTGAGTGGCGCGGATTCGCGGCGCTTCCCGCCTCAGTCCGCGAATGCGCAAGCCTCGCCGGGAGCGCGAGCCACGGCGCGGACCGAAGTCGGATGCTTTTGCAGGAAGCCGCGCACGATCTTGTAGACGTCGGGATCGAAGTCGATCTCCACGCGCGCCTCGAGGAGCGCGGCGAGAGCCTCCTCGTCGCGTGCCGTGCCGACATGGCACCAGCGGTCGAAGACGTGCGCCTCCTCGAAACCGCCGTCCGGGTGCCGCTCGCGCACCACGGCACGGCGGCCCTCCCACGGCCAATCGGCGAGGCGCCAGGGCGCGAGCGCCGTCGCGAGGCGCAGGCCGTGCATCTCGGGCGTCTCCTCGCCGATGCACGCGCCGCGGCAGCGCTTCACCTGCCGCGCGAAGCAAGGACCGCCGCGCTTTTCCCATCCGAGCTGCCGCCAGCACAGGCCGTGCTTCGCGGCGAGGCCTTCGAGCATGTCCTTCACGTGGCGCTTCGTCGCGAAGGGCCCGTAAAGCGTCGCGCGCGCGTCCGCGCTTCCCGGCGAGGTGCGCTCGCCCCAGTCGATGTCCCTCACCGCGAGCACCTCGGGCGGCTCGGCGAGCCCCGGCAGCCGGACGAAGCAGGCGCTCAACTTGCGCCGCAGGCGATGGTTGTGCAACGGGAGCAGCTCCTTCACCAGGCGCGCCTCGGCGAGCAGCGCGCCCAGCTCGCCCGCGGTCTCGTCCACCTCGAGCCGCCGGATCTCCCCGGAGATGCGGATGTCGTTCGACGACCTGTGGTCGCTCGAGAAGTGCGAGCGGATGCGGCTGCGCAGGCTCACGCTCTTGCCGATGTAGATCGGCAGGTCGTTCACGCCGTAGAAGCGATAGACGCCGGGACCCTCGGGCAGTCCCTCGAGCGCGTCGGGCGCAAGCTGCGGCGGCAGGCTCGGGATCCTCAGGAGCCTGCGCACGGCCGCCTCGATCTCGTCGCCGCTGCGCTCGCGGTACACCGCCTGCACGAAGCGCCAGATCGCACGCGCATCGCCGAGCGCGGAGTGGCGGCCGGTGCGGAGCGCGCTGCCCGGTGCGCCCCGCGCCGCTGCGCCGCCGATGCAGGCTTCGCTCAACCCGTGGCGCGCCACCACCGCGTCCAGGCCGTGGCTCGCCGCTTCCGGATAGAGCCGGCGCGAGAGGCGCACCGTGCAGAGCACGTCCGCCGTGAAGGCAATGCCGAGGCGCCGGAATTCGTTCTTGAGGAAGCCGTAGTCGAAGCGTGCGTTGTGCGCGACGAAGAGGCGCCCTTCGAGCCGCTCGCGCACCTCGCGCGCCACGGCCCCGAAGCTCGGCGCGCCTCGCACCATCGCGTCGGTGATGCCGGTGAGGACCTGGATGTCCCCGGGAATCGGGCGGCCGGGATCCACCAGCGACGACCACTCGTCCACCAGCTCGCCGCCCGACACCCGGACGATGCCGATCTCCGTGACACGATCGCCGCTGGGCGTCGTGCCGGTCGTCTCCAGGTCGACGAACGCGACGTCGGGCGCGAGCATCAGCGGTGGCGATGCCGGGCGCGGGGCCGTGCGCGCCAGGGCGCACCGGCGAAGCGCTCGACGAGGAAGTCCACCATCGCGGCGACGCGCGGCGAGCGGTGCCGTCCCTGCGGATACACGGCGTGCAGCGGCAGCGGCTCGCTGTGGTGCACGCCGGCGAGGAGCGGCGCGAGCCTTCCATCGCCGAGCGCCTCGCCCACGATCGCATCCGAGAGGCGGATCACGCCCACGCCGAGAAGCGCGAGGGCGAGCAGCGCGTCGGCGTTGTTCGCGCTCACGTTGCCGGCGACCTCGAGGTGCTTCACGCCCTGCGGCGTCTCGAAGGGCCAGCGGCGCAGGTTCGGCGCGTAGTCGACCGACAGGCAGTTGTGCGCGAGGAGGTCCTCGGGCTTTTCGGGCGTGCCGTGGCGGCGCAGGTACGCGGGGGAAGCGCAAACCACGCGTTCGAGGTCGCAGATCTTGCGCGCGACGAGCGAGGAATCGCCGAGCGCTCCGAGCCGGATCGCGAGGTCGGCGCCCTCCTCGATGAGGTCCACCACGCGGTCGGTGACGGTGAGCTCGACCCGGATCTCGGGATGGCGCGCGAGGAAATCGGGCAGCGCCGGCGCGAGCTGGTGCATGCCGAAGGCGGTGCCCACGTTCACGCGCAGCAGCCCGCGCGGCTGCGCGCGGAATCGCGCCACCTCGGTCTCCGCCTCGAGGATGTCGGAGAGGATGCGCTGGCTGCGATGGAAGTAGGCCTCGCCCTCGGGCGTGAGCGCGAGGCGGCGCGTGGTGCGGTTGAGGAGGCGCACGCCGAGGCGATCCTCGAGGCGTGTGACGAGCTTCGAGATCGCCGACGGCGTGAGGCCGAGGTCGCGCGCCGCGGTGGAGAAGCCCCCGAGCTCGACGGCGCGGACGAAGGCCGTCATGTCGCTCGGCGTGCTCATTGTTTCTGCTTCTTCATCAATCAGGCCCCTCCCGCGGCGATTGTAAACCAGCGCCTCGGGAATGAGCGGCGCCGGCGAAGGCAAGCCGCGCGCGGAGGGGCCGGGCGCGACGATCGCCGCGCCGGGATAAAATGGCGGATTCCAGACGGAGTTCCCATGGCCCGCACCCGCGCCAAGAGTCCGCCCCGGCTCACCCGCGACGCCGAGCGCCTCATCGCGCTCGCGAACGGCCTCAACGCGTCGGGCAGCCTCACCGAGGACCGCTACTGGGAGGAGCAGATGTCGGCCCTCGTGGCGCGGCTCCTCGAGAACGGCAACGATGCGCCGATCGACGGCGCGCTCGACCACCTCTACCAGACCAACCTCGGCGCGTACGACACGCTGATCGAGCTGGTGGAGAACGAGAGCGAGGCGGTGGTCGCGATGCAGGGCGATCGCGCCTGGCAGGGCCTGCTCATCGCCGCGCCGATCGTCGCATGGTCGAAGTACGCGATTCCCTCGGGAACGATCGGTCACGAGGCGGCCGACGCGCTCCTCGTGCAATTGCGCGCGCACGTTCTCTCGGACGAGGCGCGCGCGACGCTCGTGCCCTACCTCTATTCGATCGACCAGCTGCCGCGCCATTTCTCGGAGCTGCGCCGGCTCAGCTCGAAGCTCGCCGACTCCGCGATCGCCGGGGAAACGCCGAAGCTCGAGCTCGCGCGGCTCCCGGAGACCGCCCAGCTTCTCGCCGACACGCGCTTCCTCATCGCCTGCGCCGTGGTGCCGCGCGGCCGGGCGCTCTTCCGCTGGCAGGAGGACGCGTCCGGGCACGCCGGTCGCACGGGCAGCCTCGAGCAGTGGATCGCCCAGGCGCGACCCACGATCGCGAAGCTGCTCCCGGGATGCGTGTTCGAGTGCCTGCTCCCGGACGCGTACTACGTGAACTGCCGCGAGTCGGACCGGCGCGTGCGGCCCTTCGGCATCCGCGCCGCCGTGGCCTTCCTCGAGAACGCGCTCAAGACCAAGCCGTCGGACCTGCAGGCGGTCGTCGCGGGATTCGGCGAGGAGCGGGTGGACGAGTACCGCGTCGCCTTCTCGCTCCTCGGCGACACCGAGGTCGCGCACGGCGTCGTGTGGCCGCTCTACGGGCGCGAAGACGAGACCGCGCACCCCGGCCCGATCGACGAGATCCTCTCCCAGCTCAACGAGAGCGGAATCACCGAGGTGAAGAAGCTCACCGGCACGTTCACGCCCGAATACTGCGAGGACTGCGGTGCGCCGCTCTTCGCCAACGCCGAGGCCGAGATCGTGCACGCCGAGCTTCCGGAAGAAGCGGACACGCAGGCGGCGCACTTCCACTGAGGATCGGGGACGGAAAACCGGGGACAGACCACATTTTCCATAGCGCGCAACATCCCCAGAACAGATTGCACGCAATGGAAAATGTGGTCTGTCCCCGGTTTTCGTATCATCCCGGCACATGGACGCCCTCTCCGAGGTTTTGCGCCTCGCACGCTTCTCCGCGGACGTCGTGCTCGACGCGCACGGGCGCGGGCCCTGGTGCGTGTCGGTGCCGACGAGCGGCTCCGTGGCGCGCGCGCACCTCGTGCTCGAGGGCGAGTGCAGCGTGCGCGCGGCCGGCGGCGAGGAAGCGCGGCTTCCCGCCGGCAGCCTCGCCTTCCTGCCCCACGGCGAGGCGCACCTCCTCGCGAGCGCGTTGGAAGCGCATGCGGTGCCGCTCTCCTCGCTGCTGCGCACGCCGGTCGCCGGCGAGCTCATGCCCGTTCCCGTCGGCGCAGCCGGGACCCCGTCGCGCTGGATCTCGATCGCGGTGTCGTGCGAGCGCCATCTCGCCGAGCCGCTGCTCTCGTGCCTTCCAACGCTCCTCGTCGCGGACCTGCTCGGCGCGCCGGCGCTCAACTGGCTCGGCGGCGCGCTGGGGTTGCACCTCTCGGCGAGCGACGCGCCGCCCGTGGCGGACGGCGCGAAGCGCGAGCGCCTCGCCGAGCTGGTCCTGCTCGAGGCGTTGCGGCGCCACGTGCACGCCATCGCGCCGGGCGGCAAGGGATGGCTCGCGGGCCTCAACGACCGTTACGTCGGCCGGGCTCTCGCGCTGGTGCACGGGCGCCCGTCCGAGCCGTGGACCGTCGAGCGGCTCGGGCGCCAGGTGGGACTGTCGAGGAGCGCGCTCGCGGAACGCTTCAGCGACGTGATGGGCGAGCCGATCATCGCGTTCCTCACGCGCTGGCGCCTGCAGCTCGCGGCGGAAACGCTGCTCACCACGCCGCGCTCCATCGAATCCGTCGCACGCGAAGCGGGATACGAATCGACGAGCGCGTTCTCGCACGCGTTCCGCCGCGCCTTCCGCAAGCCTCCCTCGGTATGGCGCAGGAAGAAGGGCTCCGATCCCATCCTCGCACGCAAGAAAGGCAAGTGAGCCTCTTCCCGCTCAGGGCTTGAGCGCGCGATAGAGGAACGGCAGCGACACGTCCATCCGGTAGTCGATGTCCGAATGGTTGTCGTCGAACTCCTCGTAGGCGTGGGCGATGCCGGCCTTCGCGAGGCGCTTGGAGAGGATGCGCGAGCCGTATTGGATGTGGTACTGGTCGCGCCATCCGCAGTCGATGTAGATCCCCTTGAGGCTCTTCAGGCTCGCGCGGTGCCTGTCGACCAGGTTCACGGGATCGTTGGCCTGCCAGCGTTTCCAGCGCTCGGGCAGCAGCTCGCCGGTCTCGAGGTTGAAGGGCAGGCGGAAGCCGTTCGGCGCGCGCGGATCGGGATCGTAGGTCGCGGCCATGCAGAGGTTCATGATGCAGTGGCCCTCGGCCATCGAGAGCTTGGGCTTCGTCCACACCGCATCGAGGAAGCGGCGCACGCGGCCGTCGTCGAGCCCGCGATCGGCGCCTTTCTCCATGCGGCGCACGTCGTAGGGGCCGTTGCGCACCGGTCGCGCGCGGTACCTCGCGAGCTCGTTCAGCGTGTTGGGCCAGTCGTGCCCGTAGACGAACTCGAAGTACGCGTCGCCCGAATGATCGGCGACCGCGCCCCACGTGGAGGCGTACTTCATGCCGTGCACGATCGCGCCGTATCCGCCGGAGGACTTGCCGAAGCAGCCGCGATGCTCGCGCGCGGCGAGGGTGCGGAACTCGCGGTCCACGAACGGCACGATCTCCTTCGTGAGGTAGTCGGCGTAATTCCCGACGGCCGACGAGTTCACGTACTGGTTCCCGCCGAGCGCGGTGAAGCAGTCGGGGAAGACCATGATCGTCGGACCCATGCGCCGGTCGTGCACGAGGCGGGCGGCGCGCTCCGGCACGTTCTCGCTGAAGTTCTTCCACGCGATGTGCGAGAGGCCCGAACCCGTGAAGCCGACCATGTCGACGAGCACCGGGAAGCGCCGGCCGCGACCGCGCGATGCGCCCTCGTCGTACTGCGGAGGCAGCCACACGGCGAGCTTGCGCACGTGCGGATCACGCAGCGCGTTGCTGCGCAGCACCCTGGAGTCGTGCTCGAGCACGACGACGGTTCCGTCCTTCCAGCTGGGTCGCTTGAGGGCCATGCGCGAATGGTAGCGGAAAAGAAAGAAGGTCTGCTTTCGGCTGCGGATTCAACCCGTCGACGCAACAGATTGATTGAATCGTTCAGCGGGTGTTTCGTAGTTTAGTGTCTTCCTCGGTCGCTCGTTTAGCCGCCGTGCGATTGCGTTGAGTT
>DATIZV010000230.1:0-3004 GCA_035516915.1 Usitatibacter sp.
TAGGGCAGCACGGCGGGGGCGACGAGCGCGAGCGCCGCGACGAGCGCGAGCCGCTCGGCGCCGAAGAAGCCGCGCGGCTTCGCCTCCGCGTCGACGATCCCCGCGACCTCGCCCGCTTCCGAGAGGATCGGCAGGCACGCCTCGGACTGCACGCCGTCGTCGCAGACGTAGAATCCGCCGCCCGCCTCGACGTGCTTCGCTACGTCCTCGATCACGGTGGCGCGGCCCGTGAGGCCGACGGCGGCGTTGGTGCTGCGCTCGGCGAACTCGCGCGTGAGCGGAAATTCGGCGCGGCTCGGGCGCCCGACGTAGGCGAGCTTCACCAACACCGGTTTCCCGGCGGAATTGTTGCGGCGCTGGTACACGCCGACCCAGTCGGCACCCGTGGTCTCCCGCGTGCGCTCCACCAGGCGCTCGAGCAGCGCGAGGCGCCGCGTCGTCTGGTCGGTGCGGCCGCCGAGGATGGCGCCGAGGTCGTAGGGGACCGGCGCGAGCTCGTCCACGATCGAGCAGCTGCCGTCCTCGGTGAGCATGGGCACCGGATACGAGTAGAGCGAGGCGGAATCGGCGAGCTCGACTTTTTCCGCCATCGCTTCCATGAGGTCGCGCACGGCGCGCTCGACGCCGGCTTCCCGCCCGGCGAGCGATTCCAGGCCGGCCATTCGCAGGTATCGGGCGACGCGGGCGGAAGCGGCGCTCATCCGCGGTCGTGCCCGGTGGAGAGCGGCGGACGCTCGAGCCACTCGAACGGGAGGCCGCGCGAGCGCATCCAGTCGGCCACCGCCAGGCCCGTCGCGCGCTTCCACGGCCGCAGCCTCTCCGGCTTCACGCGCCGGTACTCCGCGAGCTCCGCGCCGAGCGCGATCTCGCCTTTCGCGACGACGTGATAGCAGAGCATCACCTCGTTCTTCTTCTCGAAGATGTAGTTGCCGATGAGCTCCGAGGCGACGACTTCGAGGCCCAGCTCCTCGCGCACCTCGCGTGCCACGCCGCGAGGAGGATCTTCGAGCACCTCGAGGTAGCCGGTCACCAGCGCGAAGACTTCCGGAGGCCACGCGCGATTGCGCGCGAGGATGATCTCCCCCTCGTGCTCCACGAGAGCGCCCACGCACGGCACGGGATTGCGCCATTGCACGTAGCCGCACTCCTCGATGCACGCCGGGCGAAGCGCCGCCGCGCCGCTCGCCTCGCCGATCGGCCGCTCGCGGAGCGCTCGCCCGCAGCGCGGGCAATAGGTGAAGGTCTCGAGGCTCATGCCGGCCGCGAGCCGGAAGCTCTCAGAGGCGCTCCGCCACCCAGCCGCGCACGGACTCGAGCGCCTCGGGGAGCGCGGAGGCGTTGGTGCCGCCCGCCTGCGCCATGTCGGGCCGTCCGCCGCCCTTGCCGCCCACCTGCGAGGCGACGAAGTTCACGAGCTCGCCCGCCTTCACCTTGGCGATGAGGTCCTGCGTGACGCCGGCGATGAGGCTCACCTTCTCCCCCTCGGAGGCGGCGAGCACGATGGCGCTCGATTTCAGCTTGCCCTTCAGCTGGTCGAGGGTGTCGCGCAGCGTCTTCACGTCCGCGCCCTCGAGCTTCGCCGCGAGCACCTTCACGCCCTTCACGTCCACGGCGCTTCCCGCGAGGTCGGTTCCCTGCGAGGTCGCCATCTTCACCTTGAGGCGCGCGAGCTCCTTCTCGAGCGCGCGCGCGTTCTCGAGGCTCGCGGCGAGCTTCGCCTCGAGCTCCTGCGGCTGCGCCTTGAGGGTTTCCGCCACGCGGCCGAGGAGGTCGGACTCGCGCTCCGCATAGGCGATCGCGACCGTGCCGGCGATCGCCTCGATGCGGCGGATCCCGGCCGCGACGCCGCCCTCGCTCACGATGCGGAACAGGCCGATGTCGCCGGTACGGGCGACGTGCGTGCCGCCGCAGAGCTCGCGCGAGCTGCCGATGTCGAGCACGCGCACGACGTCGCCGTACTTCTCGCCGAAGAGCATCATCGCGCCCAGCTTCTGCGCTTCCTCGATCGGCATCACGCGCGCGGTGGTGGGCTCGTTCCTCAGGATCTCCGCGTTCACGATCGATTCCACGCGCCGGATCTGGTCGTGGGTCATGGGCGCGTTGTGGCTGAAGTCGAAGCGGGTCTTCTCCTCGTCCACGAGCGAGCCGCGCTGCTGCACGTGCGCTCCGAGGACCTCGCGCAGCGCCTTGTGCATCAGGTGGGTCGCCGAGTGGTGGCGCATGGTGCGCATGCGCTTGTCGAGGTCCACCTGCGCGGCCACCGTGTCGCCGATCGCGAGCTCGCCGTTCTTCACCACGCCGCGGTGGCCGAACACCTCGGGCTGGATCTTCTGCGTGTCCTCGACCTCGAAGAGCGTGAGGCACACGCCGCCCTTGGTGAGCTCGCCGCGGTCGCCCACCTGGCCGCCGGACTCCGCGTAGAAGGGCGTCTTGTCGAGGACGACGAGGCCTTCCTCGCCGGTGCTCAGGCTGCCCACGGGGATGCCGCCCTTGTAGAGCGCGACCACGCGTCCCTCTTCGGAAAGCGTTTCGTAGCCGCGGAACGTCGTCTTCACGCCCTCGTAGGCGAGCTGCGCCCCCGCCTTGAACTTGCTCGAGGCGCGCGAGCGCTCCTGCTGGGACGCCATCGCAGCGTCGAACGCCGCCATGTCGATCTCGAAGCCGCGCTCGCGTCCGATATCGGCGGTGAGGTCGACGGGGAACCCGTAGGTGTCGTAGAGCTTGAACGCGGTCTCGCCGTCGAGGCGCGTGCGGTTCTTCGCGAGCGCCGCCTCGAGGATCGCCATGCCGGTCTCGAGCGTCTGCGCGAAGCGCTCCTCCTCCTCCCGCAGCGTGCCCTTCACCCGGCCGCGGTTCGCCTGGAGCTCCGGATACGCCTCGCCCATCTCGGCGACGACGTCGTCGACCAGCTTGTAGAAGAAGGGCTCGGTCCGTCCGAGCTTGTAGCCGTGGCGCATGGCGCGTCGCGCGATGCGGCGCAGCACGTAGCCGCGGCCCTCGTTCA
>DATIZV010000231.1:0-19147 GCA_035516915.1 Usitatibacter sp.
CCGGCCGCGGCGGCGAGGATCGCGCCCACGTTGACGCTCGCCTCGACGGCGTCGGCGAGGGCGCGTATGCGCGGCCCCGCGTCGCCCGCCTCGTTCGCGGGCACGAGGCCCAGGTGCCGCTCGACGATCGCGAGCCGCGGATCCTCGCCGATCGCGCCGAGCACGGCGAGCGGCGTGAGCGCCTCGATCGCCGCGCGCAGCTTCGATTCGTGCCGC
Source organism: Usitatibacter sp. (assembly GCA_035516915.1). Lineage (GTDB taxonomy): Bacteria > Pseudomonadota > Gammaproteobacteria > Burkholderiales > Usitatibacteraceae > Usitatibacter. Next base: position 217 of record DATIZV010000231.1, read on the forward strand.
GCGCCGGCGACGCGATTGAGGACGACTCCGGCGATGCGCACGTGGGGGTCGAACGTCGCGAGGCCGAGCAGCAAGGGTGCGGCGCCGCGGCTCATGCCGCGCGCATCCAGGACCAGCACCACCGGCACGCCGAGGCGCCGCGCGAGCGCGGCGTTGCTGTCGGAGCCGTCGAGGGCGAGGCCATCGTGCAGGCCGAGGTTTCCCTCGATGAGCGCGACCTCGGCCTCCGCGGCATGGCGCGACCAGTACTCGTGCACGCCGAGCGCGCCCTGCAGGTGCAGGTCGAGGTTGCGGCAGGAGCGTCCGGCGGCGAGCGAGAGCCATTGCGGGTCGATGAAGTCGGGCCCCTTCTTGAAGGGCTGCACGGCGAGCTCGCGCCGCGCGAGCGCGGCCGCGATGCCGCAGGCGACGGTGGTCTTCCCCGACGAGCGCCACGCCGCCGAAACCATGAAGCCCGCCATGAAGCGGCGCGTCATGGGCGCACGGCGTGAAGGCCGGGCACGATCGCGAAGAGCCGCGCGCCGATCGCCGTCACGAGCGCCGCGAAGGCGACGCCCGCGACGCCGAGCGCGATCTCCGGCGCGCTCGGGACGTAGCGTGCCGCGACGCCGTCGCCGAACGAGCTCGATGCGGCGTAGCCGGGGAAGATCTCGAGCGGGAACGCCTGCCCGCCGATCACGAACACATAGAGGAACGCGACCGCCCCGAGCAGCACGAGGACTGCCGCGGCGACGAGCGCGCGCGGACCGGCGAGGCGCGGCTGCCAGAGGAGCGCGATCGGCACGACGCATCCGAGCACCACGAACCCGATCCAGAAGATCTCCGGATACGGCGCTCCGCGCACGAGGAGGAAACGCTCGAACGCGGACTGCTTCGCCCAGTAGAGGTTGGTGAGGTGGTAGACGGCCGCGAGCCAGAGAACGACCACGAGGAAGAGGCCGAGGAGGCGCGCGAGCCGCCGTTCCATCTCCTCGCCCATGGGCGCGCCGCCGGCGAGCGCGAGCGCCGGCTGCGCGACGCAGTAGGCCGCCGTGCCCCACGCGAGCGAAAGCGCGATGAAGAGCGGCGCGATCACGGCCGCGGCGTACGCCTGGCGCGCGACGAGGAAGCCGAAGATCGAGCCGGTCCCCGTCGTGAGCACGATGCGCCACGTGAAAGCCAGCACGCCCACGGAATGCGACCAGCGGCCGAAGCGCTTCTCGAGCATGGTCCACAGGTACGCGGCGCCGATCGCCATGAACCCCGTGTAGAGGAACATGTTCCAGGCGAAGATCGAGCGGAAGTTGTAGCGCGTCGCCGCGACGACGAGCCGCTCGGGACGCCCCAGGTCGAGCACCAGCACCATGAGGCCGCCGGAAAGGAGCGCCAGCGCGAGGAGCACCGAGAGCGGCGCATGCGGCTTGTACGCGGGCTCGCGGAACGCCGAGGCGATCGAGGCGACGTTGAGCGCCCCCGAGGCCGCCACGATGAGGAAGATCGCGAAGACGTGCGGCATTCCCCAGACGACCTGCTGCGTCATTCCCGTGACGACGTGCCCGCGCTCCTCCATCACCCGGGCCCCGGCGAGGCCGAGTGCCACGAGCGTCGCGAGCGCCGCCACGACCATCCACCATCCGCGAGCGCTAGAGTCCCGCATAGCGCACTCCCGGATCGAGGCCCAGCTCGGCGCGCAGCGCGCGCGTCGACACTTCGCGCAGGCGGCGCGAGATCCCGCTCTGCGGGTCGTTCAGGTCGCCGAACACGATGGCGCGCCTTCCGGTCGCCGCGCACGCTTCCACGCACGCCGGCACTCCACCGCGATCGATGCGCGGGGCGCAGAGGTTGCACGCCTCCACGCAACCCTTGCCGCGCGGGACGTCGGCCTTCTGATCGGACTGCGGCTCGTGCACGAAGCTGCGCGCCTTGTAGGGGCAGGCCATCATGCAGTAGCGGCAGCCGATGCAGATGTGGCGATCCACCATGACGATGCCGTCGACGCGCTTGAAGGAGGCGCCCGTGGGACACACGTCGACGCACGGCGCCTCGGCGCAGTGCTGGCACATCACCGGCGCGAACGCCTTGTGCCCCGACCTGCGATCGACGAGCTCGACCTTGCGCAGCCACTGCACGTCCGTGGGCCGGGTCGGTGCGGGCCAGCCGTTCTCGGTACGGCAGGCTTCGACGCACGCGTCGCAATCCTCGGTGCATTGCGTGGTGTCGACGAGCAGCCCCCAACGCACCTTCGGGCTCGCGGGCTGCGCGGCGCTCTTCGCCTGCGCGTAGAGCAGGATGCCCGGCGCGACCGCGACGCCGGCGAGCGCCATCGCGACGAGGAAGTCGCGCCGGCCGGGATCGCGCGGCTTCACGATCCGCCCTTCCCCGCCACCGAGGCCGTCGCCTGCACGGCGTCGCGCGCACGGCTCGAATGGCATTCGAAGCAGGTGAGCTTCACCGCGGCGTAGGCATGGCAGCCCTGGCAGAAATGCGTGTTCGAGCCGAGGACGCTGCCGTCCTTCGCGTTCGCATGGCAGTCCACGCACGCCTGGAGGTCGGTCTTGCGGTCGCGAATGCCGCGATGCACCGTGTCGTTGCGCGCGTGCCGCAGGAGATCCGGGTGGACGCGCCGCATCAGCTCCGGATCCTGGACGCACGTGCCGGCGCGCGGCGCGTCGAGCACCGTGCCGGCCGAAGGGGCCGCCGCGATCGCGGGCGCGAGCACGAGCACCGCGGCGAGCGCCGCGGCCCGTGCGATCGCGCGCGCCGCGTTCACCCGCCAAGCCCCATCTGGATGTAGCCGGTCGGGCATACGTCGTGGCAGATGTGGCAGCCGATGCACTTGTCGTAATCGGTGTCCACGTAGCGCCCGGTGGTCGACTCGCCCTTCTTCACCTTGAAGACCGCCTTCTGCGGGCAGTAGATGACGCAGTTGTCGCACTCGAAGCACATCCCGCAGCTCATGCAGCGCTTCGCTTCGGCCTTCGCCTGCTCCTCGGTGAGCGCGCCCAGGCGCTCGTCGAAGTTGCCAAGCGCGCTCTCGCGATCGAGCGTCACCACCGCGCGCCGGTTGCGCGGCGTGTTCTGGAAGTGCCCGAGGAAGAGCTCCTCGTGCGTGATGATGTGGCGGCCCGACTGGTCGTCGAAGTTGTGCACCGCCTTCTTCGAGTCGCAGGTGCCCCACATGGGCTCGGTCGCCTTCTCGACCGGCAACCCCGAATCGACGAGCTTGCGCACGAGGTCGAAGTGGTGCACGTCGATCTTCGGGCGCTTCTCCTGCTCCTCGCCGCGCAGGAACCGGTCGATGCCTTCGGCGGCGATGGCGCCGTGGCCGATCGCGGTGGTGAGGAGATGCGGCCGGATCACGTCGCCGCCCGCGAAGACGCCGGTCTTGCCCGCGACCTGGTAGTTGCGGTCGGCGCTCACCGCGCCCTTGCCGTTGTCGAATTCCTCGAGGCCGGCGAAATCGACCGCCTGGCCGATGGCGGAGACGACGAGGTCGGCGGGAATGTCCCGCTCGGTCCCGGGCTTCATGTCGATCTGCAGCCGGCCCGACACGAGCTTCGCCTCGCACTGGGCGACGCGCAGCGCCGTCGCGCGCCCGTCGGGACCGCGCACGATTCCCACCGGCGCGAGCCCGCCGCGGATGTCGATGCCTTCGGCGAGCGCCTGCTCCACCTCGTGTCTCTGGGCCTGCATCTCGTCGACGGCGAAGACCGAGGTGAGCGTCACCTCGGCGCCCTGCTTCGCCGAGACTTCGGCCACGTCGTGGGCGATCCGTCCGCCGATCGCGCCCTCGAGGTCCGTGGGGTTCGCGTGGGAGATGTGGCCGAGGCGGCGCGCGACCGTGGCGACGTCGATCGAGGTGTCGCCTCCGCCGACCACCACGACGCGCTTGCCGACGTAGCGCATGCGCCCGTCGTTGAACGCGCGCAGGAACGCCGTCGCCGTCACCACGTTGGGCGCCTCGGAGTCCTTGATCGGAAGCGGGCGGCCCGACTGCGCGCCCATGCCGAGGAAGACGGCGTCGAACTTCGCGTGGAGCTCCGCCATCGTCACGTCCTTGCCGACGTGGCAGCCGAGGCGCGTCTCGACGCCGAGGTCGAGGATGCGCCGGATCTCCGCATCGAGCACCTTGCGCGGCGTGCGGAAGCCGGGGATGCCGTAGCGCATCATGCCGCCGAGCTGCTCGTGCTCGTCGAAGATCGTGACCGAGTGGCCCTTGAGCCTGAGCTGGTAGGCGCAGGACAGGCCCGCGGGCCCGCCGCCCAGCACCGCCACCTTCTTGCCGGTCTTCGTCGCGGGCGCGGCGTACTTGAGCCCGTTCGCGTTCGCGTAGTCGCCGAGGAAGTGCTCCACGGAATTGATGCCGACGTGGTCCTCGACCTCGTTGCGGTTGCATCCGCTCTCGCACGGCGCGGGGCACACGCGTCCCATCACCGACGGGAACGGGTTCGCTTCCGTGAGCCGGCGCCACGCGTACTCCTGCCATGCCATGCCCTTCGGCGGCTTCTCGACCCCGTTCACGGCCTGGAGCCACCCGCGGATGTCCTCGCCCGCCGGGCAGCTTCCCTGGCAGGGCGGCGTCGCCTGGACGTAGGTCGGGCACTTGTGCGACCACGACGACTTGAAGATCTGCTGGTTGCCCGCGAGCGGCGCGTTGTCGCCGTCGCGGTAGCGCCGGAAGGTGAGCGGTTTCACTTCGGAGGGATTGGTGGCCACGGAATCCTCGCGCGGTGGATGACGGGCGCTATTGCTTCGCACCCAGCCGGATCGCCGTGCTCACGAGCTGGTGCACGCCGCCCACGAGCGATCGGTCGAAGCCGTAGTAGGGAAGAACCTTGGTGAACTGCGCCTTGCAGATGGCGCAGATCGTCGCCATGAAATTCACGCCGTCGCGGTCGACCACCTCGCGCAGCGCTTCCATGCGGGGAAGCGCGCCCTTCACGCGCAGGTCGAGGACCTCGTCGGTGAGGAGCCCGCCCCCGCCGCCGCAGCAGTACGTCGCCTCGTGCGTGGTTCCGGGCCGCATCTCGACGTACCGGTTCGCCACCGCCTTCACGATCGCGCGCGGGATCTCGAACTGTCCGCCGGGGAAGTCGCCCATGCGCGAGGCGCGCGCGACGTTGCAGGAGTCGTGGAAGGTGATCACGCGATGGTCGTTCGCCTCCGCATCCACGGTGATCGCGCCGCGCCGCAGCAGGTCCCACGTGACCTCGCAGATGTGCATCGGCTGGCGGTAGCCCGGATCGAGCTGGCTTTGCAGCTGCACGGCGAACGGATCCTTCGCGCCCGCGCCAATCCCGACCAGCGTGTTCCAGAAGCTGTAGGCGACGCGCCAGGCGTGGCCGCACTCGCCCACCACGATGCGCTTCACGCCGAGCTCGAGCGCCGCCTCGCGGATGCGCAACGCGATCTTGCGCAGCTCGCCGTAGTTGCCGATGAAGAGCCCGAAATTGCCCGCCTCCGACGCGTGCGACGAGAGCGTCCAGCGAATCCCGGCGGCATGGAACACCTTCGCGTAGCCGATCAGGCTGTCGACGTGCGGCTCGGCGAAGAAGTCGGCCGAGGGCGTGACCAGGAGCACCTCCGCGCCCTTCTCGTCGAGCGGGAAGCGCACGTCGGCACCGGTGTCTTCCTTCACGTCCTCCTCGAGGCCCTCGAGCGTGTCGGCGAGCGCGGGGCCGGGAAGGCCCAGGTTGTTGCCGATCTTGTGCACCTTGCCGATGATCTCGTTCGAGTACTTCGCGCCGTAGCCCACGGCGTCGAGCACCTCGCGGCCCGCCATGGTGATCTCGGCGGTGTCGATGCCGTACGGGCAGTAGACCGAGCAGCGGCGGCATTCGGTGCATTGATGAAAGTACCTGTACCAATCGTCGAGGAGCTCCCTGGTGAGCTCGCGCGCGCCGACGAGCTTCGGGAAGAGCTTCCCCGCCAGCGTGAAATGGCGCCGGTACACGCCGCGCATCAGCTCCTGGCGTGCGGCGGGCATGTTCTTCGGGTCCGCGGTCCCGATGTAGAAATGGCACTTGTCGGTGCAGGCGCCGCAGTGCACGCACGCGTCGAGGTAGACGCGCAGCGAGCGGTACTTGCCGAGCATCTCGCCGAGGTGCGTGATCGCGCGATCGTGCCAGTCGGCCACGAGCTCGCCGGGAAAGCCGATCGCTTCCTGCACCTTGGCGTTCGCGACGAACGGCTGCGAGGCCGCCATGGAACCGGGCTGCAGCTTCGGCGCGACGGGATATTCGCGCAGGGCGGGTGCGGTGACGTCGGCCATTCAGCGCTCCAGCTCCGCCGCCCAGGGCGCCAGGTGGCGCGCCTCGCGCGGATTGTCCGGCTGGTTGCGCGTGGGGCTGAAGAAGAGGCCCGGCGCGTGCATCAGCTTCGAGAACGGGAACACGATCGCGAGCGCCGCCACGAGCGCCAGGTGGATCGCGAGGAGCGCATCGGAGGGCAGCGGCCGAATCTCGAGCGCGAGGAGCCCGAGGAAGTAGGACTTCACGGCGACGACGTCGGTATGCGCGAGGTTCTTCATCGCGAGTCCCGTGACGGCGATGGCGAGGAGGAGCGCCAGCATCAGGTGGTCCGAAGGCGTCGAGATGTAGCGCACGCGGTCCACGAGCACGCGCCGCGCCCAGAGCGCCACGAGCGACGCGGCCATGGCGAGGCCGAAATAGAGCGCGTAGGGCTGCACGAGCGCGACCCACGCCGGGACCGGCTGCGTGAAGTAGCGCAGGTGGCGCAGGAGCACCAGCGCGAGGGCGCCGTGGAAGGCCCAGCCGGAGAGCCAGGTGAGGAGGCTCGCCTTGAAGAGGCTCTCGAAGAGCACGACCTCGCGCGCCAGGCGCAACGCCGCGCCGCCCTTGGTGAGCGGCGCGGGCGTGGTCGGGATCTTGAGCGGCGCGGGCGTGCGCGCGTAGGCGACGATCCGCGCGGCGACTCCCGCCAAGAGCACGGCCGCCGCGGCGTAGTACAGCGCGGCGAAGATCGCGGCCGCGGTCATGGCATCCCCGGGGCGCGGTCGCGCTGCGCTACACGCAGCCGGTGGGCTTCGGCAGGCCCGCGATCTTGCACGCCTGCTTCGCCGGGCCGTAGGGGAAGAGCTCGTAGAGATACTGGCTGCTCCCCTTCTCGGGCCCGAGCTTCTTGCCGATCGCCTTGGTGAGCACGCGCACCGCCGGGGCGACCTGGTACTCCTCGTAGTAGTTGCGCAGGAAATTCACGACCTCCCAGTGGTTCGGCGAGAGCTCGATGTTCTCGCCCCCGGCGATGGCTTTCGCCACGTCCTCGGTCCACTCGGAGAGGTTCACGAGGTAGCCTTCCTCGTCGGTCTCGTACTGCTTGTCGTTCACGGTGATGGTGCCCATCGTCGTTTCCTTTTCGATGTTTCGATTGCGGGGCGCTACAGCCAGGACTGCACGCGCGGATGCGCTGCCACGAGCTCGACGAAGCCGCGGTAGTCCACGGCCCGCACGCCTTCGACGAGCGACTTGCCCAGCGCCCGCGCCTCGAGGTCGGGCGAGAGCACGTACACCTTGATCTCCGGGGCGAGCCTCGCGAGCCGCGCCGCGCCCGGCGAGCCGCGGGTGGCCGCGTAGACGCCATCCTCGATGAGGAGCAGCGCGTGGCCGGGCAGCGCGTGCGCGAGGCAACTCTCGAAGCTGGCGCGCTCGGTGGGAGACTTGTTGACGATGTGGAGCATGCGGTCCCTCCTCCTCAGAAGCTGATCACGACGTCGGTCGCGTCCATGAGCGCCGAGAGCTCCGCCGCGGGAACCACCCTGGCGTCCACCAGCAGGTCGCCCGCCGTGAGGCCCCTCGCCTCGAGCGACTCGCGCTCCACGTAGAGCTTGTCGATGTCGTAGTCCTCGAGCGCGCGGTAAGCGGGCGAGAAGTTCTTCTCCTCGATGCGCTTGGTGTCCTGGCCCTTCAGCAGCTGGTAGACGCCGTCGTCGAGGAAGGCGAGGCTCACGTCCTGGTCGAACGCCGCGCTGATGAGCACGACCTCGAGCCCCTCGAGCGCGTAGACGGTGCCGTAGGGCGCCTTGCGGTTCACGAACATGAACTTGCGGACGGTTCCGGCTTCCATGGCGCGTCAGTCCCCGAAGACCACGAGCCGGTCGGAGCGGATCGCCGATTCGACGAGCTGCCCGAGGCCGGAGATGCGGAAGCCCTTGGAGAGCACGTCGTCCACGATGCCGCGGCGCAGCGCCGCCGCCACGCACACGACGAGGTCCACGCCGTGCTCCTCGGCGAGCTTCGCCCAGCGCAGCACGACGTTGCGGTCGTCCTGGGGCGGCTCGGTATAGCGCGTCGCGTTGTTCACGCCGTCGTGGTAGAAGAACACGCGGTCGATCTCGTGCCCGGTCTCGATCGCCGCGCGGCAGAAGAGGTAGGCCGAGTCGCTCGCCTGGTGCTGGTACGGGCCTTCGTTCACGAGGACGCCGAATTTCATTGGTTCTCCGGTCTAGAAGCGGATGTGGGCCGATGCATTCAGGTTCGAGCGCGCGCCGCGCCAGTCGTCGATCAGGTACTTCGTGAAGGGCAGCCCCGTCTTCTCGAAGAAGCGCGGCCAGCCGATGCGCTCGACCCAGTCGGACAGGCGCTCCCACGGCCGCGCGTCCTCCTTGTAGGTGTAGAGGATCTTCTTCACCGCCTTGGAGACTTCCGGCCAGCGCGGCGGGTTGTTGGGCAGCCCCGAGGCGACCATCTTCATGAACGTGGGCTTCGCTCGCGCGTTCGAGTTCTTGCCGCCCACCCAGATCGCGAGCTTCGAGTGCTCCGGATCGTTGATCTGCATCGGCGGGCACGGCGGATAGCACGCGCCGCAGCAGATGCACTTCTTCTCGTCCACTTCCAGCGAGGGCTTGCCGTTCACGAGCGCCGGGCGGATCGCGGCCACCGGGCAGCGCGCGACCACCGCGGGACGCTCGCACACGTTCGCCACGAGCTCGTGGTTGATCTTCGGCGGCTTGGTGTGCTGGATGATGATCGCGATGTCGGCCTGGCCGCCGCAGTTGATCTCGCAGCAGGAGGTCGAGATGTGCACGCGGTTCGGCATCTCCTCGCGCACGAACTCCTCGTAGAGCTCGTCCATCAGCGCCTTCACCGCGCCCGAGGCGTCCGTGCCGGGGATGTCGCAGTGCAGCCACCCTTGCGTGTGCGAGATCATCGAGACCGAGTTGCCGGTCCCGCCGACCGGGAAGCCGTGGCGCCCGAGCTCCGCGACGAGCGGCACCACCTTCGCCTCGTCGGAGACGATGAACTCGATGTTGCTGCGGATCGTGAAGCGCACGTGGCTCTCGGCGTACCTGTCGGCGATGTCGCAGAGGAGCCGGATCGTCCCCACGTCCATCTGCCGCTGCGTGCCGGCGCGCACGGTCCACACCTCCTCGCCCGTGTGCGAGACGTGGTGCAGCACTCCGGGGCGCGGGCGGTCGTGGTACTTCCAGTTCCCGTAGTTGCGTACGAGCGCCGGATGCAGGTACGGGCGGTTGTCGGGGACGCCGCATTCGATCGCGCGGCGCGGGGTGGCGGTGGCGGTGGCCATGGCGATTGCTCCGGTTCGTCAGTCGGCGGCGAGCTTGTGCGCCTGCATCTTCTTCACCTCCTCGTCCCAGCCGTCGGTGCGAACGTACGGATTGGTGCGGGGGACCGAGACCATGTTGGGATCGATCGCGAGGCCCACGCCCTCGAGGAAGTTGACGAGCCCGATGCGCTCGATGCACTCGCCGATGCGCTCGTGCTCGAGCGCGTTCTCGGCGAAGAAGTCGATGATCCGGCGGCCGAGGTCGACGAGCTTCTCGCGGTCCGCGTCGGTCTCGAGCTTCATGAAGGGCACGATCACCGTGCCCATCAGGTCGCCGATCTTGAGCGTGCGCTTGCCGCCGCAGAGGATCGTCGCGCCCTTGTCCCTGCCCGGCTGGAGCGCCCCGGTCATCACGTTGATGCAGTGCATGCAGCGCACGCAGTCGCGGTTGTCGATCGCGATCGCCTGCTGGTCGGAGACCTTCACGGCGGAGATCGACGGCCCGGAGGGCATCGACTTCACCTCCACCAGCCGGATCGCGCGCGTGGGGCAGCGGTTCACGACGTCGTTCACGAGGTCGTTCAGGCCGTGCTTCGAGAAGTACTTGCGGGCGAGAGCCTCGTCGGTGCGGATGTTGTCGCGCCAGGTGCCGATCACCGCGAGGTCCGAGCGCTGGATGGAGTTCATGCAGTCGTTCGGGCAGCCGGAGAACTTGAACTTGAACTTGTACGGCAGCGACGGCCGGTGGATGTCGTCGACGAAGTTGTTGAGGACCGTGCGGTGCGCGGCCGCCTCGTCGTAGCACGATTGCTCGCAGCGCGCGGCGCCGACGCAGGACATCGAGGTGCGCACCGCGGGGCCCGCGCCGCCCAGGTCGAAGCCGAGCTCGTTGATCTCGTCGAAAGCGGCCTGCACCTTCTCGCTGGTCGCGCCCTGGAACATGATGTCGCCGCTTTGGCCGTGCAAGGCGATGAGGCCCGAGCCGTGCCGCTCCCACACGTCGCAGAACTTGCGCAGGATGTCCGTCGTGTAGTGCATGCCCGGCGGCGGCATCACGCGCAGCGTGTGGAACTCGGCCGCGTCGGGGAATTTCGGCTTGCCGTTGGCGTCGTTGAGCTCGGTGAAGCGCGGGATGATCCCGCCGCCGTAGCCGAACACGCTCACGGTGCCGCCCTTCCAGTAGCCCTTCTTCGTCTCGTAGGAGGTCTCGAGCTGGCCGAGCAGGTCGACCGCCATGTCCTTCTCTTTCGCGAGGCGCTTCAGGCCGGTCACGAAGCTCGGCCACGGGCCGCCCTCGAGCTGGTCGAGCATCGGAGTGGGGTGCATCTTCTTGCTCATCGCGTTCCTCCTCGCGTCGCGCGCAATCGTGCAGACGTGCGACCGATCCTAGGGGCCGCGAAGGACCTGCGCCATCCCTCCGTAGGGCGCGGGATCACCCGAAAGGGGTATGCGCCGCATCCTTCCGGGGGACTAGACGCGCGCGCACGCTCGCCTCAAAGTGGCCGTCGAGCCATGGACCTCATTACGCCGATCGCCGGATTCGAGGTGCCGCTGGGCGGCCAGCGGATCGAGCTGCAACAGGTTCGCTTCGCCGCGGGCGGCGCGGCGTTCCTGCGCGTGCGCATCCGCGAAGGCTCGCGCTTCACCGTGTTCGACATCGACCCCAGGACCGCCGCGGATTGGGGCCGCGCGATGCAGGAGTGGGTCCACGAGCGCGCCCGGGAAGAAGCATGAGCGCCGTGGCCTGCCTCGCTCCTCCCGACATGGTCGACGTCGCGTTCGAGCTCTCGGCGCGCTTCCTTCCGCCCGATTTCGAATGGCCGCTCTATCGCGCGCTCGTTCGCCTCGCCCCCTGGCTCGGGAGCGTGCATTCGGCGGGGGTGCATCCGCTGCGCGCGACGCCCTCTTCCGACGGCAGCTACCTCCTCGCACGGCGCGCGAAGCTGGTGCTGCGGGTGCCGCGCGATCGCGTATGCGCGGCGAGCATCCTCGAAGGGGCCGTGCTCGACCTGGGCGGCGGCGTGCGCGCGGCCCTCGGCCAGGGAACGCTGGGCACGCTCGAGCCCGCGCCGACCTTGTACTCGCCGCGCGTCGTGACCGGCGACACCGAGGAGGCCGCCTTCGCGGATGCGATCCGGTGCGAGCTGGCCGCGCTCGGCATCGCGCGCCCGATCGTGTGCGGCCGGCGCTCGCGGGTCGTGCTGGGGCGCGGCGCAACCGTGGCCTTCGGCGTCGCCGTGAACGGGCTGGGCGACGCCGCCTCGCTCCTCCTGCAGCGCGCCGGCCTCGGCCTGGGACGCGCCGTGGGCTGCGGCGTGTTCGTGCCGCACAAGACCATCGTGACCGCCGAATGACGTCGAAGGAGCGAGCCATGGAAGCGACCGCCGTTCTCCAGGAACCCGCCGCGATGGTGGATCTCACGGGCCTCACCTGTCCCGGACCGATCCTCGGCGCGAAGGAGATCCTCGACGCGCTCCGGGACGGCCAGGTGCTGTTGCTCCTTTCCGATTGTCCCGGCACGCGCGACGACCTGCATTCGTGGGCGCGGCAGACGGGGAACGAAGTGATCCGCACGGAGGCGCGCGCGCGCGGTGCCACCGGCTACTACGTGCGCAAGGGCCGCGCCAAGGCGATCGCGGTGAACGCGAAGCTCGACCTGCGCGGCGCGCTCTGCCCGGGACCGATCGTGGAGGCGAAGCAGCTCCTCAAGGGAATGCGACCCGGCGAGGTCCTGAAGCTCGTGAGCGATTGCCCGGGCATCCAGGACGACATCGCCGGCTGGGCGCAGGTGACGGGCATCGAGGTCGTCGGCGTCGGCGAGGCCGAGGCGGGCGCGCACGAGTTCTACCTGCGCAAGCCCGCGGCCTGAACCATGCGCGCGAAGGTGCACTGGTTCCGCGCCGAGGCGGCGAAGAGCCCGCGCGAGGTCGCCGGAGCGCTCGCACTGGTCGCATGGGGCTCGGCGCGGCGCATGGTGGCCTCGATCCGCAAGGCGGGATTCGACCTCGATCCCGGCGATGCCTACTTCGACTTCCTCGCCGAGGCGCTCGCCTTCGAGGTGCAGGTAGCCTGGCGCGGGGCGCATGGGCGGTATGGCGATGCACAGCGCGTCGAGTTCATGAACGAGCTCGCGCATTCGCTCGCGCGCATCCTCGCGGAAAACCGCTCCGACCTCCTCGGCGTGGACGCCCGCGAGGCGGAGCGCCGGTTCGTGGCCGACCTCAACCGGCGCATCGAGGAGTACGGCGATTTCGAATACGGGGCCGAGGGCCCGAGCTTCGCCTTCCTGCGCTACTTCGCGAGCCTCCTCCAGCCGTTGGTGCCGGAGAAGGACCGCCGCTGGATCCACGACCAGGTCATCGCGATCGAGGCGCCCGAGGCCGCCTCGGCGATCGCGAAGGGCCTCGATGCCCTGCTCGACGCAGGTCCGGGACGGCTGCGCCGCCCCGCTTCGGGAGTCCATGGCGAATGAACGCCGTCCTCGCGCCGCGCGCGCCGATGCCGAGCGTGTTCGATCTCGCCGATGGCGCGTCGTGGCTGCGCTGGCGCGAAAGGAAGCTCGCCGCGCGCCCGAGCGCCGCCGCGGAGCTGGTGGTCGAGGTGAAGGATCCGCGCAACCTGAGCGAGCGCGAGCGCGCCGCGATCGTCGAGCGCTGCCGGCGCGCGAACATGGCGATCTACGCGAGCCGCGACGTCGGCGACGCGCCCGACCTCGCCCTCGCCGTGGGTCGCCAGCTCGGGCTGCGCACGCTGGAGGCGAATCCATTCGCGGGGCGCGAGGGCGTCGCTCGCATCGCGTGCGATCCGCGCAAGGAAAGGGCCGGCTACATCCCGTACACCAGCCGCCGCATGCGCTGGCACACCGATGGTTACTACGGCTTGCCGTCGCACCCGGTGCGCTCGATGATCCTGCACTGCGTGCGACCGGCCGCCTCGGGGGGCGAGACCGCGCTCCTCGATCCCGAGCTCGCGTGGCTGCTGCTGCGCGAGGCGGGCGACGAGGCGGTGGTCGCGCTGATGCACCCGGAGGCGCTCACCATTCCCGAGCGCATGGAACGCCGCGGCATCGCGCGCACGGCCGTATCGGGCCCGGTTTTCTCGGTCGACGCGGAAACCGGCGACCTCCACATGCGCTATACCGCGCGGCGCCGCAGCGTGCGCTGGCGCTGCGATGCCGCGACTTCGGAAGCCGCGGCGCGGCTCCTCGACCTCATGGACCGCGACGCGTCGTGCGTGCTGCGCACGCGGCTCGAGGCCGGCATGGGCCTCGTGTGCAACAACGTGCTCCACGAGCGCAGCGCCTTCGAGGATTCCGCGGCTGGCCCGCGCCTCCTCCTGCGCGCGCGGTTCACCGAGCGGATCGCCGGAACCGAGGGCGCCTGGAAGCGCTTCGCCGACTGAAGCGATGATGAGCGGCCCTCCCCGATCCTCGCGGCGCGTCGTGCCGATCGCGCCCGCGTTCGATGCCGCGAGTCCCTGCGGAGATGCGGAGCCGTTCGCATTGCTCGTCCTCGGCGATTCCATGGCGCCGGAATTCCGCGAAGGCGACGTGATCGTGGTGGAGCCGGAGGGCCTCGCGACGGACGGATCGTTCGTGGTGGCGAATGCGAGCGGCGAGTGGCTCCTGCGCAAGCTCGTGCGCGCGCCGCACGGTTGGTCCCTGCGCGCGCTCGATTCGAGCCACGCGGCGATCGACCTCGCCGACCTCGGCTGCGTACGCGGCGTGGTGATCCAGAAATCGCGGCCCGGGCGGCGCCGCGAGTCGAAGCGCTACGGATAAAGGAGGTGGAGGCGACGCGCGATGACGTCCATCACCCCGATGGGCTATGCGCCCGCGCATCGGAGTGATTGACCGCGAGGACGCGGGGGTCGATAAGGGGATGGTCGAATGCGGGGGGCGCGCCCGGAATTGCGACCGCGCGGGGAGGCTGGATGCCAGCGGCGACGCTGCCGATCCGGGGTGCTCGTCGCAGCCCAAAGATCTACCATAACGGGCTGACGAAGGTCGCCTGCGGGGGCGATGCGAAGGCCGCCGGGTTGCAGGGCCGGCTCATCCGGCGGGCGGGACTCGAGGCGATCGCGCGCCCGCCCGCGATGAAGCAGGCGACGTAGGAGCGAGGATGGATTCGGGCAAGATCAGCATCGTGTGCGTCTCGGACAAGCGCGAGCATCTGCAGATGGCGGGCATGATGGCCTCGGTGGGCGCCGTGAGCGGCCGCCCGGTGCTCGTCTTCCTGTCGATGAACGCGCTACGCTACTTCGTCAAGGACAAGCGGGAGCACGCTCCCCCGGAGGGACCGATGGGCCGCCTGATGGAGGAGAAGAAAGTGATGCCGTTCCAGGATCTCTTCGGCCACGCGGTGGAGCTCGGCGACGCGCGCGTCCATCCCTGTACCATGGCGATGGACGTGCTGGGACTCGAGCCCGGCGACCTCGTGCCGTACCTGGGCGAGCCCATGGGTCTCACGCAGTTCCTGGACGAGGCGGCCGGCGGGCAGGTGTGGTCGTTCTGACAGCATGATTCGAATCGAAGCGGAGGGCCACGATGGCCGATAGAAAGGTGATAGACGCCCGGGGGAGCTTCTGCCCGGGACCCCTCATGGAGCTCATCGCCGCCATGAAGATGGTGGACGTGGGCGGCGAGATCGAGGTGCTGTCGAGCGACAAGGGATCCTCGGCCGAGATCCCGCAGTGGCTGAAGAAGGTCGGGCACGAGCACCTCGGGACGTCCGAGGAAGGCGGCGTGTGGCACATCAAGGTGCGGCGCACGAAGTAGCGGCCGCGGCGAACCCACAACGAGGAGGAGCACCATGAAGATCCTGATCGTCGGCGGCGGGATGGGCGGAACCATCCTCGCGAACAACCTCGCCCGGCGCCTCAAGTCCGAGATGAAATCGGGCAAGGTGCAGCTCGAAATGCTTTCCGCGTCGGACAAGCACGCATACCTTCCCGGGCTGCTCTACGTCGCCGTGGGGCGCATGACGCCCGACGAGCTGTACCGCGACCAGGCGAGCCTGCTCGAGCCCGGCATCGCCTTCTCCGTCGACCCGGTCACGGAGTTCATGCTCGACAAGAACCAGGTGAAGACGAAGAGCGGCCGCGTCGTCGGCTACGACCTCCTCGCCATCGCCACCGGCTCGCGCATCTACCCGGAGGCGATCCCGGGGCTCAAGGACAACGCGGAGTTCTTCTATACCGAGGAAACGGCGGTGAAGATGTTCAACCGCATCCGCCAGTTCCAGGGCGGCAGGATCGTGATCGCGATGGGCGTGCCGCACAAGTGCCCGATGGCGCCGCTCGAGATCACGTTCATGCTCGACGACTACTTCCGCGAGCGCGGGCTGCGCGACAAGGTGCAGCTCCACTACACGTATCCCGTGGGCCGCGTGCACACGCTGGAGAACGTCGCCAAGTGGGCCGCGCCCGAGATGGAGCGCCGCGGCATCACCTACGAGACGCTCTTCAACATGAAGGAGGTGGACGGCGCGAAGAAGGTCGTGAAGAGCGAGGAAGGCTCCGAGACGAGCTTCGACCTGCTGGTCTCCATCCCGGCCCACCGCGGCATGGAAGTGATCGAGCAGAACAAGCTCGGCCAGAACGGCTGGATCCCCACCGACCGCCACACGCTCAAGATGGAGGGACGCGACAACGTGTTCGTGCTCGGCGACACCACCAACCTGCCGATCAGCAAGGCGGGCTCCACCGCGCACTTCGAGGCCGAGGTGGTCGGCGAGAACATCGCCGCGATGGTGAAGCTCGGCGCGCCCGTGCGCCGCTACGACGGAAAGGTCTTCTGCTTCATCCAGGCGGGGAGCGAGAAGGCGACCTACGCGATGTTCAACTACAACCAGCCGCCCGACCCGCGCGAGCCCACGCGCGCGATCCACTGGTTCAAGCTCGCCTACAACAAGCTCTACTGGGTCTCGGCCCGGGGCCTTCTCTAGGAGGGCGCCATGAACAACGTCACGGAACAAGTCGCCCCCGACGAGGAAATCGCGAGCTTCCTGCGCGCCGCGCGCGACTCGGTGTCCGACGACATGATCGGACGCCTCACCGACACGGCGACCCACGCGATGGACCTCCTGGACCGCGTGAACCGCAGCGGCGTCGCCGACGCCCTGCCCGCCATCGCCGAGATGGTGCGCACCGGCGACCTGGAGCGCGTCGCGCGCTACGCGCGCGTCGCCGGCGCCGCCGAGGACGCGGTGACCGACGACATGATCGGCCGCTTCGCGACCCTCGCCGCCGAGGCGACGATGATGGTCGACCGGCTCAACACGAGCGGCGTCACCAAGCTCATCGACCTGCTCGGGCAGATGAACAGCACGGGCGCGCTGGACCGCATCGCGCAGCGGCTCCCAGCCCTCATCGACAACCTCGAGCTCATCGAGAACCTGTTCAGCTGCCTCGCCGAGGCGGCGAAGGAAGTGAAGAGCGCACCGCCGCCCGCCGGCGGCCTCTTCCCGCTGCTCGCGATGATGCGCGATCCCGAGAACCAGAAGGCGCTGCAGTTCTTCATGGCCGTCGGGCGGCGCATGCGTGCGAGCTGCGTGAAGGGCTGAGGGCGAGGCGCGAAGGCAAGGCCCCTCGAGAGGTCGAGGGGCCTTTTCATTTCGCCCTGCGCGTAGCATTGGCGCTTTGGACGTGGCCCGACCGATCGCACCGGCCACGAGGAGGCCAGCCATGATGCTGCGGCGATTCGTCGAATCACTTGCCTGCATCGTGACGGCGACGATCGTTCCCGCCGTCCTGCACCCGGCGCATGCGCAGATCACCGGCGCAACGGTCACCGCGAGCCCGCCGTCCTACGCCGGCAATTGTCCGACGACGATTTCCTTCAGCGGCGTGATCACCGGGAAACCGGGGACGACGTTCTGGGCGACCTTCGCCTGGCTCGCCGGCAAGGAGTTCAGCGGCGACTTCGTGGAGACGATGCCGACGTCGGGCTCGCTCTCCGTCCAGTACTCGATTTCGGTCCCGGGATCGACGACCGATTCCATGCAGGTCTGGGTGAGGAGGCACCCTATCCCGACGACGGCGACTTCCAATGGCCGGCCCCGCCCCAGTTCGCCGCAGGGTCGGTCACGATCGACGTGACGAGCATCGTGCAGGCGTGGGTGAGCGGCAAGATCCCGAACCAGGGGTTCGTGCTGCGCGGGAGGCTCGAGGACAATGGCGCCGAGGCGAATGACAGCTGCAGCCTGAGCTTCGGTAGGGACGCGGTCCTGACGATCGAGCAACCGGCGGCCGCATTCTAGGCCGTGGCCGCAAGCTCCCGAATGTCGCCGATCACGGCATCGGCGCCCGCCTCCGTCGCAGGCCGGCCCCGGTTGTAGCCGTACGCGACCAGCACGACCGGGCAACCGGCTGCGCGCGCCGCGGCCACGTCGAGCGCGGAATCGCCCACGAAGAGCAGCTCGCGCGGCTCGATACCGAGATCGCCGCACGCCTTGAGCAGCAGGAACGGCGCTGGCTTGCGCTGCTCGAGCGCATCGGCGCACTCGACGAAGGAAAGCCATCGCGCGAGGCCCGCTTGCTCGAGGAGCGCCTGCGTGAAGCGTCCGGCCTTGTTGGTGATGCAGCCCAGGGGCAATCCGCGGCCCGCGAGCGCCTCGAGGCCTTCCCGCACCCCGGCGTAAACCGTGCTCGATTCGAAGACGCGGCGGGCGTAGATCTCGCGGAAGAGCTGCGCCGCGCGGACGAGCGCATCGGGCTCGGGCGGCGCCCCGGTGCTCTCGGCGAGCGTGCGGGCGACCAGCGCGTCGATGCCGTCGCCGATGGCCGCGCAGACGCGATCCTCGCGGAGCGTGCGATGGCCGAGCGCGGCGAGCATCGCGTTCGCGGCCGCCGCGAGGTCGGGCGCGCTGTCGACCAGCGTACCGTCGAGGTCGAAGGCGACGGCGCGCAGGCGCTCGAGGAAGGCGGGAAAGAGCGGCGGTCGGGACTCGGAGCGCATTGGGGCATTCTCGCCGAAATGCTTCGTCGCCGGACAGCCCGCCGGAGCATGCATCAGCGGCTCTTATGGGCGGCATACGCAAATTGAGTGGTCCTCGCGAGCCGGACGACGTATCGTGCGTCGATTCCCACTCCTCGATCGGGCCATCGCATGCCGCTCGCCTCCCTTCGCCAGGTCCTCGACCACGCCGCCGAGAACGGCTACGGCGTTCCCGCGTTCAACGTGAACAACCTCGAGCAGGTGCAGGCGATCCTCGAGGCGGCCGATGCGACCTCGAGCCCGGTGATCCTCCAGGCCTCCGCGGGCGCGCGCAAGTACGCGGGCGAGGCGTTCCTGCGCCACCTGCTGCAGGCCGCGCTCGAGACGTACCCGAAGCTTCCGATCGTGATGCACCAGGACCATGGCGCGAGCCCGGCGGTGTGCGAGGCCTCGATCCGCTCCGGCTTCTCGAGCGTGATGATGGACGGCTCGCTG
>DATIZV010000232.1:0-4173 GCA_035516915.1 Usitatibacter sp.
CGTGATCGCCGGGCATCGGGGCGCCGTGGAGCGGGCGATGGCGCTCGCGAAGGAGATGGGCGCGAAGCGCGCCGTGATGCTGCCCATGAGCGCGCCTTCCCATTGCAGCCTCATGAAGCCCGCTGCCGATCGCCTGCGCGCGCGGCTCGAGCAGGTCCGGCTTCGCGCGCCCCGCGTCCCGGTGGTGCACAACCGCTTCGTCGAGGCGTTCACGGATCCGGCGCGCATCCGCGAGGCGCTCGTCGAGCAGCTCGACCATCCGGTGCGCTGGATCGAGACGGTGCGCTTCCTCGCCGCGCAGGGCGTGGACCGCATCGTCGAATGCGGCCCGGGCAAGGTGCTCGCGGGACTCGCGAAGCGCATCGCCGGCGAGGTCGAGGTGCTCGCGATCACCGATTCGACCTCGCTCGAGGCGGCCATCGCAAGGGAGGGCGCATGCTGAAGGAACAGGTCGCGATCGTCACCGGCGCCTCGCGCGGCATCGGCGAGGCGATCCTGCAGGTGCTCGCGTGCGCGAACGCGACGGTGATCGGCACCTCCACGTCCGGGAAAGGCGCCGAGGCCATCTCGGCGAAGCTTGCCGGGATCGGGGCGAAGGGCGCGGGCAAGGTGCTCGACGTGCGCGACGTCGCGCGCTGCGCGGCGCTGGTCGAGGAGGTGCAGGGCGAGCACGGCGCCGTGTCGATCCTCGTGAACAACGCCGGAATCACGCGCGACAACCTCCTCGCGCGCATGAAGGACGAGGAGTGGGACGAGATCCAGGCGACCAACCTCAAGTCGGTCTTCGCGATGTCGCGCGCGGTGCTGCGCGGCATGATGAAGGCGCGCGCCGGCAGGATCGTGAACGTGACCTCGGTCGTGGGCTTCACCGGCAACGCGGGACAGGCGAACTACGCCGCGGCGAAGGCCGGCATGGTCGGATTCTCCAAGTCGCTCGCCCGCGAGGTGGGAAGCCGCGGCATCACGGTGAACTGCGTCGCTCCCGGCTTCATCGAGACCGACATGACGCGCTCGCTTTCCGAGGAGCAGGCGAGGAAATTGGTCGAAAACGTGCCGCTCGCGCGCCTCGGTCGCGTCGAGGACGTGGCCCAGGCGGTGCTCTACCTGTGCTCGCCCGGCGCCTCGTACGTGACCGGCGCGACGCTGCACGTGAACGGCGGCATGTACATGGATTGACCGTCGGTCATGGGGCGGAAACGCTCCATCCGTATGGTAGAATTACGCGCTTTTCCGGCCCCACCACAAACCAGAATGCACCTGGAGGAAGTCGATGGACAACATTGAAGCCCGCGTCAGGAAGATCGTCGCCGAGCAGCTCGGGGTGGCCGAGGCCGACATCAAGAACGAGTCTTCATTCGTCGAAGACCTCGGCGCGGATTCCCTCGACAACGTGGAGCTCGTGATGGCGCTCGAGGAGGAGTTCGAGTGCGAGATCCCGGACGAGGAGGCGGAAAAGATCACCACGGTCCAGCAGGCCATCGACTACGTCAAGGCGCACGCCAAGCAATAGCCACCGCAACAACCGCGGCACGCCCGGCACGATGCCGCGAGCGATCGGTTCCCGCAACGCCGCGCACCCCTCATGTCGAAGCGAAGAGTCGTCGTAACCGGACTGGGCATCGTCTCGCCGGTCGGTAACAACCTCGCGCAAGCCTGGGAGAACCTCCTGAAGGGCGCGACCGGTGTCGGCCCGATCACGAGGTTCGATGCTTCCCAGCTGCCCACGCGCATCGCGGCGGAGGTGAAGGGCTTCAACGCCGCCGACTGGATGCCGCTCAAGGAGACGCGCCGCTCCGACACGTTCATCCACTACGGCCTCGCCGCGACCCGCATGGCGCTCGAGGACGCGGGCATCGCGATCGACGATTCGAACGCCGAGCGCATCGGCGTCGTGGTGGGCTCGGGCATCGGGGGATTGCCGATGATCGAGGAGAACATCCGCGAGATGGTGGCGAAGGGGCCGCGGCGCCTCTCGCCGTTCTTCGTCCCGGGCACCATCATCAACATGGTCGCGGGCCTCATCTCGATCCAGTACGGCGCGAAAGGGCCCAACGTCTCCATGGTCTCGGCCTGCACCACCAGTTCGCATTGCGTGGGCGAGGCGGGGCGCATGATCGAGTTCGGCGACGCCGACATGATGATCGCGGGCGGGGCCGAGGCGTGCGTCAACATGTCGGGCGTGGGCGGCTTCTGCTCCTGCAAGGCGCTCTCCGAACGCAACGACGATCCGGCCACCGCCTCGCGCCCCTTCGACCGGGACCGCGACGGGTTCGTCCTGGGCGAGGGCGCGGGCATCCTCATCCTCGAGGAGCTGGAGCACGCGAAGAAGCGCGGCGCGCGCATCTACGCGGAGCTCGCCGGCATGGGGATGAGCGCGGACGCGAACCACATCACCGCGCCGAACATGGACGGCCCGCGCCGCGCGATGGTGAACGCGCTGCGCATCGCGGGCCTCGATCCGCGGGACGTGCAGTACGTGAACGCGCACGGCACCTCCACGCCGCTCGGGGACGCGAACGAGACGGCGGCCCTCAAGGCGGCTTTCGGCGAGCATGCCTACAAGCTCGCGGTGAACTCCACCAAGTCGATGCACGGCCACCTGCTCGGGGCCGCCGGCGGCGTGGAGGCGCTCATCACGGTCCTCGCGATCCACCACCAGGTGTCGCCGCCGACGATGAACATCCTCACGCCCGATCCGGCCTGCGACCTCGATTACGTGGCGAACGCCGCGCGCGACCTGAAGATCGAGGTCGCGCTCTCCAACTCCTTCGGCTTCGGAGGCACCAACGGGACGCTGGCGTTCCGCCGCTTCCACTGAGCGGCGACGGCGCGGCGGCGCGGCCCGCACGCTCCGCGCGCTCCTGCTCGCGTTCCTGGTCGCCGCGGGCGCGGCCGCGGCCTGGCTCGCATGGTTCGCGCACCACCGGCTCACGCTTCCGTCCGTCCCCTACGAGTTCACGGTGCACGCGGGCGCGAGCCTGAAGACCGTGTCGCGCGAGCTCGCTTCCGGCGGGCTCTTCGCGGAAGGCGAGAGCTTCTGGATCCTCGGCCGCACCCTTCGCAAGGCCGGTTCCATCCGCGCCGGCACGTATCGGCTCGAGGCGCCGCTCACCCCGCTCGAGCTCCTCGACAAGCTCGCGCGCGGCGACGTCGTTCCTGCCGAGATCCTCTTCGTCGAAGGAAGCACGTTCCGCCAGTGGCTCGCGGAGCTCGAGCGCGATGCGGACGTGAGGCACACGCTCGAAGGAAGAAGCGAGGCGCAGATCGCCTCGCTCCTCGGCATCGCGGACGGCTCTCCGGAAGGCTGGCTCTTTCCGGACACGTACCGCTTCTCGCCCGGCTCGAGCGACCTCGAGATCCTGCGTCGCGCCCATGCGGAGATGGTGAAGCGGCTCGACGAAGCCTGGGCCGCACGCGATCCCGGCCTGCCGCTCGCGACGCCCTACCAGGCGCTGATCCTCGCCTCGATCGTCGAGAAGGAGACGGGCCTCGCGCCGGAGCGACCGCTGATCGCGTCGGTCTTCGCGAACCGGCTGCGCAAGGGAATGCGCCTGCAGACCGATCCCACCGTGATCTACGGCATGGGCGAGCGCTACGACGGCAACATCCGCAAGCAGGACCTCACCACCGACACGCCGTGGAACACGTACACCCGCGAGGGGCTGCCGCCCACGCCGATCGCGATGCCGGGCGAGGGAGCGCTGCGCGCCGCGATGCACCCGGCCGAATCGGACTTCCTCTATTTCGTCTCGCGCGGCGACGGCTCGCACGAGTTCTCGCGCACGCTCGTGGAGCACAATCGCGCGGTGGCAAGATACCAGCTGCATCGCGCGCCCTCGTGAAGGCGCGCCCAGGCGGGAACGAATGACGCGACGCGGGCGTTTCATCACGCTGGAAGGCATCGACGGGGCGGGAAAGTCCTCGCACCTCGAGTACCTGCGCGCGCGCATCGCCGGGCGCGGCGTCGAGGTCGTGGTGACGCGCGAGCCGGGCGGCACCGCCTTCGGCGCGGCGCTCCGCGAGGTGCTGCTCCACCATCCGGCGCCGCCGCTCGCCGAGGCGATCGCGATGTTCGCCGACCGCGCGAGCCACGTGGACGAGCTGATCGAGCCGAGCCTCGCCGCCGGCCGCTGGGTGCTCTGCGACCGTTTCAGCGACTCCACCTACGCCTAT
>DATIZV010000233.1:0-9402 GCA_035516915.1 Usitatibacter sp.
TCATCGTCTACGCGGCGACGGCGGGGCTTTCCGTGGTGCAGCTCTACGCAGGGGCCTTCATCCCGGGCTTCGTCCTCGCGGGCTTCTACGTGCTCTACGTGATCATTCGCGTGATCATCAATCCCAAGCTCGCGCCCAATCTTTCGAAGGATGTGAAAGTCCCGTTCGGAGAGGTCGTGAAGCGGCTCGTCACGTCCTTCATCCCGCTGGCGGTGCTCATCATGTCGGTCCTGGGCGCGATCGTCTTCGGGCTCGCGACGCCCACCGAGGCGGCCTCGGTCGGCGCGCTCGGCAGCCTCGCGCTGGCCGCCATCTACCGCGCGCTCGACTTCCGGCGGCTCAAGGAGGCCGTGTACCTCACCGCGCGCACGACCGCGATGGTGACGTTCCTGTTCGTCGGCTCGTGGACCTTCGCCTCGGTGTTCGCGTACCTTGGTGGCCAGCAGCTCGTCGAGCACGCCATCAGCAGCATGCACCTGTCGCGCGTCGAGTTCCTGCTGCTCACGCAGTTCATCATCTTCCTGCTCGGCTGGCCGCTGGAGTGGACCGAGATCATCATCATCTTCGTGCCGATCTTCCTGCCGCTGCTCAAGCAGTTCGGGGTGGATCCGCTGGTGTTCGGCATCCTGGTCGCCCTCAACATCCAGACGTCGTTCAACACGCCGCCGATGGCGATGGCCGCGTACTACTTGAAGGGAGTCGCGCCGCCCAGCGTGCGCCTCACGCAGATCTTCGCCGGCGCCTTGCCATATGTGTTCATGGTGTTCATCACGATGGCGCTCCTCTACATCTTCCCCGGCATGGCGACATGGCTACCCTCGGTGATGTACGCGCACCACTAGCCCGGGCGAGGCCCGGGATGCTGGAGCGGCAGCGCAAACTCGTGCAGCTGGGGGCGGTCGAAGCGGCCGCCGCCATCCGCGCGGGCGAGATCAGCTCCGAGGAGATCGTCGACGCCTGCCTCGCACGCATCGAGGAAATCGAGGAAAGCGTCCAGGCGTGGGCCTTTGTCGATGCGGCGCACGCGCGGCAACAGGCGCGCGCCGCGGACGCGGCTCGACGCGCGGGCAAGCCGATCGGCGCGTTGCACGGAATTCCGGTCGGCATCAAGGACATCATCGACACCGCCGACATGCCGACGCAGGACGGCACGGTCCTGCACGCCGGACGGCGACCGCACCGCGATGCCACCGTCGTATCGCGCCTGCGCGCCGCGGGCGCCGTCATCCTCGGCAAGACCGTGACCACGGAGCTCGCGGTGTATGCCCCCGGCAAGACGCGCAATCCGCACGACCTCTCGCGCACGCCGGGAGGATCGTCGAGCGGCTCGGCGGCGGCCGTGGCGACCGGCATGGTGCCGCTCGCGCTCGGCACGCAGACCAACGGCTCGGTGATACGGCCGGCTTCCTACTGCGGCGTCGTCGGATACAAGCCGTCGCGCGGGCTCGTTTCCACGACCGGCATCCTGCGCCAGTCGCGAGCGCTCGACCAGCCGGGCGTCTTGGCGCGTTCGCTCGCCGACGCGGCGCTCGTCGCGCAGGAGATCATGGGCTACGACGCGTCGGACGCGCACACGCGCCCGCAAGCCTCGCCGCGCCTCACCGACTTCGTCTCGCACGCGCCGCCCCTCCCGCCGCGGTTCGCCTTCGTGAAGACGCCGATGTGGGGCGAGGCGTCGTCCGACATGCAGCAAGCCTTCGCCGAGCTGGTCGAGGGCCTCGGCGACCGCATCCGCGAAGTCGAGCTGCCGGAAGCGTTCTCCGAGGCCGTTGCCGCGCACCGGACCATCATGGAGTCCGATCTCGCGCTGAGCTTCGCGCCGGAATACGACGAGGCCGCGGACCAGCTGAGCGCCACGCTGCGCGAGATGATCGGGCGCGGACGGCGCTACCTCGCGGTCGACTACAATCGCGCCGTCGCGCGCATCCCGCTCTACAACGCGGCGCTGGAAGACGTGTTCGAGGAGTTCCACGCCATCGTCACGCCGGCCGCGACGGGCGAGGCGCCGAAGGGCCTGGAATCGACCGGAAGCCCGGTGTTCTGCACGTTGTGGACCCTGTGCGGGCTGCCCGCCGTGACGCTGCCGCTGATGCAGGGCGCGAGCGGGATGCCCATCGGCGTACAGCTCGTCGGCCGCGCCGGCGACGATGCCCGCCTGCTGCAGTATGCGAACTGGCTGGTCGAGCGCATCCACGGCGCGACATCCGCCTGAAAGAGCGAAGGAGACAGCATGTTCGACATCGTCATCACCGTCCTCGGCGCGGCAATCTCCGCCGTATACATCGGCTTTCTCGCGTACTCGATCAAGTCGGTTCCCCTCTGGGTGATCGTCGTGCTGAGCTTCGCGATCATGACCCGCGAGTTCGTGCTCGACCTGAGGGAAGGCCGCAGGCGCGGCGCCGCGATAGCCTCCCAATCGAAGACCACCGAACGTTGAAGCAGAAAGTCCTCGTCACCCGCAGCGTCTTCCCCGAGATCGTCGGCGCGCTCGCGCAGCGCTTCGAGGTCGAGCACAATCCCGAGGACCGGCCCTGGCCGCCGGAGGAGCTCGCGCGTCGATTGCAGGGCAAGCATGGCGTGATGGCAACCGTCATGGACAAGTTCGACGAGCCGCTCCTCGCCCAATGCCCGGGCCTGCGCGTGATTTCCAACATCGCGGTCGGATACAACAACATCGACGTTCCCGCGTGCACGAAGCGCGGCATCCGCGTCACGAACACGCCGGGCGTCCTCGACGACACGACCGCGGACCTCACGTGGGCGCTCCTCATGGCGGCGGCGCGCCGCATCGCCGAAGGCGACGCCTACGTTCGCGCCGGCGGCTGGAAGATCGCCTTCGGCGTGCAGTACTTCCTCGGCCAGGACATCCACCACGCGACCCTCGGCATCATCGGCATGGGGCGCATCGGCCAGGCGATCGCGCGGCGCGCGCGCGGCTTCGACATGCGCGTCCTCTACTACAACCGCACGCGCCTTTCCGGGGCCGACGAGCAGCGCCTCGGCGCGACGCACATGGATCGCGAGCGCCTCCTCGCGGAGTCGGACTTCGTCGTCGTGATGGCGCCCTATTCGCCCGCCACGCACCACCTCGTCGGCGCCGCCGAGATCGCGAAGATGAAGCCGACGGCGATCCTCGTGAACAGCGCGCGGGGCGGGGTGGTGGACGACGAGGCGCTCGTCTACGCTCTCAAGCACGGCCGCATCGCCGGCGCCGGCCTCGACGTGTTCGAGGGCGAGCCGAACGTGAACCCCGGCTACCTCGAGCTGCGCAACGTGGTGATGACGCCGCACATCGGCAGCGCTTCGCGCGCGACGCGCATGACGATGTGCCGCACGGCGATGCAGAATATGATCGCGGCGCTCGAGGGGCGCGAGCCGCCGAACCTGGTGAATCCGGCTCCCGCATGATCGTCGTTCCCGCGTGGCGCGGAATCGCCGTCCCCCAAGTCGCATAGAATCGTCGTTCCCGTGAAGACGGGAACCCATGGATTCCCGCCTTCGCGGGAATGACGGCATCCAAGAGGAGAACCAAGTGTCCGCGAAAGTCGCATTCCTCGGCCTGGGCGTGATGGGCTTCCCGATGGCCGGCCACCTCAAATCGAAGGGCTACGACGTCACGGTGTACAACCGCACGGCCGCGAAGGCCGAGGCCTGGGTGCAGAAGCACGGCGGGAAGTCGGCGTCCACGCCGGCCGCCGCGGCGAAGGATTGCGACCTCGTGATGATGTGCGTCGGCAACGACAAGGACCTGCTCGAGGTCGCGCTCGGCAAGGACGGGGCGCTCTCCGGCATGAAGAAGGGCGCGGTCCTCGTCGACCACACCACCGCCTCGGCCGATGCCGCGCGCCGCATCTTCCAGGCGGCGAAGGAGAAGGGCGTCGACTTCGTCGACGCGCCGGTCTCCGGCGGCCAGGCGGGCGCGGAGAACGGCAAGCTCACCGTAATGTGCGGCGGCGAGAAGGGCCCGTTCGAGCGCGCCAAGCCCGCGATGGACAGCTACGGCCGCGCCGTGACGCTGATGGGCGCCGCGGGCGCGGGCCAGCTCACCAAGATGGTGAACCAGATCTGCATCGCGGGGCTGGTGCAGGGGCTCTCGGAAGGCATCGCGTTCGCCGAGAAGGCCGGCCTCGACGCCGACCTCGTTCTCGACGTGATCTCGAAGGGCGCC
The DNA here is from genome assembly GCA_035516915.1 of Usitatibacter sp. GTDB lineage: Bacteria > Pseudomonadota > Gammaproteobacteria > Burkholderiales > Usitatibacteraceae > Usitatibacter. Next base: position 4,169 of record DATIZV010000233.1, read on the forward strand.
GCGCAGTCGTGGCAGATGGAGAACCGCGGCAAGACCATGCACCAGCGCAAGTTCGACTTCGGCTTCGCGGTGGACTGGATGCGCAAGGACCTCGGCATCTGCCTCGACGAGGCGAAGCGCAACGGCGCGAGCCTTCCGGTCACCGCCCTCGTCGACCAGTTCTACGGCGACGTGCAGAAGGCGGGCGGCAAGCGCTGGGACACCTCTTCGCTCATTACCCGGCTGTAACGCCGTCAGGAGAACCCGATGACGATCAAGCTCTACTACTCGCCCGGCGCATGCTCGCTCGCTTCGCACATCGCGCTCGAGGAGGTCGGAATTGCCTACGAGACGCAGCGCATCAGGACCGCGGAGGGCGAGCAGCGCAGTCCCGAGTACCTCGCGATCAACCCGCGCGGACGCGTGCCGGCGCTGGTCGTGGACGGCAAGGTGATGACCGAGAACGTGGGCATCATGGCCTACGTCGCCGGCGGCTACGGCCAGGGGAAGATCTGGCCGAAGGATACGTGGCAGCAGGCCAAGTGCATCGCCACGATGGCGTGGCTTTCCAACACCGTCCATCCCTCGTTCGCCCGCTTCTTCCGCACCGAGCGCTACATCGAGGGCGCCGAGCACGTGCAGGCGCTCAAGGACCGGGCGCTTTCCGATTACAACGACTGCCTCGCGGAGATCGACCGCCTGCTCGACGGCCGCCGCTGGTCGATCGGCAACCGCTATTCGGTGGTCGACGGCTACCTGGTGGTCTTCTACCGCTGGGGAAACCGTGCGAAGCTTCCGATGGCCTCGTTCGCGAACTACACGCGCGTGATCCACCAGGTGGCCGAGCGCGCCGCGGTGAAGAAGGTGCTGGCCGACGAGGGGATCACCCTCTCGTAGCGGCTCGCCTTTCGGCGCGCCGCATGTCGGACCGGTACCTGGCGCCGTACCACGGCCTCGCCATGCACGCCGCCGCCGCATGGTGAAGCGCGAGCTCGACCACCTCGTCGTCGCCGCGAGGACCGTGGAGGAAGGCTCCGCCTGGGTCGAGGCCGTGCTCGGTGCGCCGACCGTGCCGGGCGGAAGGCATCCGCTCATGGGCACGCACAATCGCCTGCTTTCGCTCGGGAACCGACGCTACCTGGAGGTGATCGCGATCGATCCGCAGGCGCCCCCGCCGGCGCGGCCGCGCTGGTTCGGACTCGACGAGCCGGCCGTTCGCGAGCGGCTCGAGCGCGGTCCGGCGCTGCTCCACTGGGTCGAGCGCACCGACGACCTCGAGGCGGCGCTGCGCGACTATCCCGAGCGCGTCGACGTGCTCGACGCGACGCGCGGCGATCTTTCCTGGCGCATCACCGTTCCGCCCGACGGCCGGCTGCCCTGCGACGGCGCCTGCCCCACGCTCATCCAGTGGAGGGGCCCGCATCCCACGGACCGCCTTCCGCCCTCCGGCTGCGAGCTCGCCCGGCTTTCGACCGCCGGCCGCCTCGAGGCCACCTTTTCGACGCCGCGCGGAAAGCGCACACTCCCCCCGCCGGAATAGTTCCCCCCGGGGGTATGTTGACCGGGTGACGCCCGCTTCCCGGGCGGAGGGCCCATGGAATTCGAGCTGATCGTGCCGTACATCCCGAACCTGCGCCGCTATGCGCGCGCGCTCGCCGGCGACCGGGATGCCGCCGACGACCTGGTGCAGGACACGCTCGAGCGCGCGGTGCGCAAGTTCCACCTGTGGAAGCCCGGCGACCTGCGCGCCTGGCTCTTTTCCATCATGCACAATGTATTCGTGAACCAGCTGAAGGGACGCAAGATGTCGATGTCCGTCGAGATCGACGAGGAGACGCTCGCCGCCCACGTGCCGACGGCCGACAGGATGGACGTGGTGGACCTCGAGCGCGGCCTCGCGCGCCTCGCCCCGGAGCAGCGCGAGGTGGTGCTGCTCGTCGCGCTCGAGGACATGAGCTACGCCGACGTGAGCCGCGCGCTCGGCATTCCCATCGGTACCGTGATGTCGCGGCTCTCACGGGGACGCGAGCGCCTGCGCCGCCTGATGGAAGGCGAGGCGCAGCCCGCCCGCGCGGAACTGAGGGTGGTGCAATGAGCACCGAGGAAGATCTCAAGTACACCGACCAGACGGCCGCGATCAAGCGGCGCTTCGATCCGGTCATGACCGAGCCCATCCCGGCGCGCATGTACCTCAAGAGCCCGGGCTGGATCGAATACGCGCGCGCCGCCGTGGTGCTCGCGGCCGGCATCGCGATCGGGCTCGCGATCCCGTCGTTCTACGAGACGCGCAACGCCGCCGACATCGCGATGCAGCAGCTGCCGATCCGCGCCGCGCGGGCGCACCTGGTGTATTCGCCGGAGGTGCGGCATCCGGTGGAGGTCGACGCGAAGCAGCAGGACCACCTCGTGAAGTGGCTCTCCAAGCGGCTCGACACGCCGCTCAAGGTGCCGGTGCTCACGCAGGAGGGCTTCGAGCTCCTCGGCGGCCGGCTCCTTCCGGGCGGCAGGGGTCCGGTCGCGCAGTTCATGTACCAGGACGCGACCGGCAAGCGGCTCACGCTCTACGTGACGCCGACCAGGAACGCCGAGGAGAAGCTCACCTCCTTCCGCTTCGCCAAGGAAGGCGACGTCTCGGTCTTCTACTGGATCGACGACCAGTGCGGCTATGCGCTCTCGGGCGAGATCGACAAGGGGACGCTCGCGAAGGTCGCCGCGCTGGTCTACAAGCAGCTCGAGTCCTAGGCGCGCCGGGTTGCACCTGGGGCGGCTTCGGCCGCCCCTTTCCATCGCATCCTCAGTCGAGCTCGTCGTGCAGGAATTGCAGCACCGCGATCTCGTCGCGGCGCAGCGCGGCCGTGCTCCCCGCGCGCCGCTCGCCGCGCGCCGGCGCCTCGGGCGGGAGCGGCGCGGTCCTTCCGAGCAGGTACGCCTCGAGGATCGCCGGATGCACGTAATACTTGCGGCACACGGCGCGCGTGTTGCCGAGTCGGGCCGCGACCGAGTCGATCGCGCGCACGATGTTGCGGTCGGCCTCGCGGCGGCTCGCCGCCGGCCCCATGGCGCGCAGCGCGAGCGCCGCGTGCATCGTGCCGCCCCAGGTGCGGAAATCCTTGGCGGTGACGTCGCGGCCGCTCAGCTCGCGCAGGCGCTCGTTCACGTCGTCCGAGGAAACCGCCTGGCGCTTCCCGAAGGCGTCGACGTACTGGAAGAGCTCGATGCCCGGAAGGTCCTGGCAGCGCTGCACGATGCGGGCGATCCTGCGGTCGGTGATCGAGACGTCGTGCTCGATGCCGCTCTTGCCGCGGAAGCTGAAGCGCAGCGTCGTGCCCTTCACCTCGACGTGGCGGCGGCGCAGGGTCGTGAGGCCGAACGAGCGGTTCTGGCGCGCGTACTCGTCGTTGCCGACGCGGATGAGGGTGCGGTCGAGGAGCCGGATCACGGTGGCGATGACCTGGCGGCGCGAGAGCTCGGGACCGCGCAGGTCGCGCTCGATCCGCTCGCGCAGGAGCGGCAGCGCCTCGCTGAAGTCCGTCATGCGCCGGAACTTCGAGCGGTCGCGCGCCGCGCGGTAGTCGGCGTGGTAGCGGTACTGCTTGCGCCCGCGCGCGTCGCGGGCGGTCGCCTGGATGTGGCCGCCCGGATCCGGGCAGATCCACACGTCGGTCCAGGCGGGAGGGATCGCGAGCGCGTTGAGGCGCCGGCGCTGCTCGGGATCGCGGATGCGCGCGCCGTCGGGCGCGAAGTAGGTCCACCCCGAGCCCGCGCGCTTGCGCGTGATGCCGGCGAACGCGTCGGTCACGTAGCGGAGCCCCGCGCGCGTGGCGGCCTTGCGGTGCTCGCGCGAGCGCTGCGATGCGGCGGCGACTTCGGTCATCGCGCTTCCTCGGGGTTCTTCGTCGCTCGGGCGGGGCTGGCGTGGCTCGTTCGAACCTCCCTCGGGTCGTCGGACAGATCCGCGACAGTAAAATATCCGTTGCGGACCGTTTCCGCGAGCCCCCCATGCCCGCCGCCCCCGCCTCCCGCCGACTGGCGCTGCCGCCGCTCAACTTCCCCGAGGAGCTTCCGATCGCGCAGCACCGCGACCGGATCGCGGAGCTCGTGCGCGCGCATCCGGTGACCATCGTCTGCGGCGAGACGGGCTCGGGGAAGACCACGCAGATCCCGAAGATCTGCCTCGCGAGCGGGCGCGGGGAGCACGGGCTCATCGGCTGCACGCAGCCGCGGCGCATCGCCGCGCGCAGCCTCGCGCATCGCCTCGCGCAGGAGCTTCCCGGCGCGCCGCGCGGCTTCGTCGGCCACAAGATCCGCTTCCAGGACGCGACGCGCCCCGATACCGTGATCAAGGTGATGACGGACGGCGTGCTGCTCGCCGAGACGCACTCGGATCGCCGGCTCCGCGCCTACGACACGATCATCGTCGACGAGGCGCACGAGAGGAGCCTCAACGTCGACTTCCTGCTCGGCTACCTGCGCCGCCTCCTCGATGCGCGCGACGACCTCAAGGTGGTGGTCACGTCGGCCACCATCGACACCGAGCGCTTCTCGCGCTTCTTCGGCGGGGCTCCGGTGATCGAGGTGTCGGGGCGCACGTATCCGGTGGAGGTGCGCTACCGGCCGGAGTTCTTCGAGAGCGAGGAAGAGGACGACGAGCCGGTCGACATGAACGACGCCATCGTGAAGGCCGTGGAGGAGATCGGGCGCGAGAGCCGCTCCGGGGACATCCTGGTGTTCCTTCCCGGCGAGCGCGAGATCCGCGAGGCGGCCGAGGCGCTACGCAAGGACCATCCGAAGCACGTGGAGATCCTGCCGCTCTTCGCGCGCCTCTCCGCCGAGGATCAGGACCGCGTGTTCGAGCGTTCGTCGCAGCGGCGGATCGTGCTCTCGACCAACGTCGCGGAGACGTCGCTCACGGTTCCCGGGATCCATTACGTCGTCGATACCGGCCTCGCGCGCGTGAAGCGCTACTCGCCGCGGCAGAAGATCGACCAGCTTCGCATCGAGCCGATCTCGCAGGCGGCGGCACGCCAGCGCGCGGGGCGCTGCGGGCGCGTGGCGAGCGGTGTCGCGATCCGCCTCTACGCCGAGCCGGATTTCCTCGAGCGCCCCGAATTCACCACGCCGGAGATCCTGCGCACGTCGCTCGCTTCGGTGATCCTGCGCATGGCGGCGCTCGATCTCGGGCCGATCGACGAGTTTCCATTCCTCGAGACGCCGACGCCGCGGCAGGTGGCGGACGGATACCAGCAGTTGTTCGA
>DATIZV010000234.1:0-11872 GCA_035516915.1 Usitatibacter sp.
TCCAGCTCCATGTTGATCAGGCTGAACGCGACGGCGCGAGGATCGCGCACGAGGACGTGGATCTCGCCGATTCCGCACGCACGCAGCGCCGCGACGTTCTCCGGCCGCCCGCTGAAATGATCGTGCAGCACGCAGCCGCCCCTCGCGATCTCGCGCATCCAGCTCTCCACGATCACGCCGAGAAGCGGGTCTCCGATGCTCGCCCTCGCGATCGGCGCACCCATCGTTTCCGCGATCGAGTAGCAGAGGAACTCGCTGCCCGACTTCGGCATCGAGGCGACCACGATCGCCGGAACCCCGCGCGCGCGCGCCTGCAGGCGCGCGAGCTCCGCGCGCGAGGCCGTGAGGAGGTAGCGATCGTACGACTGGAAATTGAAGCCGCCGGGCACCGGCAGGTCGAGGCCGTCGACGAGCTGCGCGGCATCCGCACGCGCGAGCTGGCTGAACTGGCTCGCGACCGCGAAGCGCGCCTCGCGCTCGATCCCCGCAGCTTCGCGCCCCTGGCGCACGATGAACGGAGAGAAGCGGTAGAGCCGGTTGGCGAGCGAGGCCGGATCGTCGTCGCGCAGGCCGCGCGCGTATTCCTCGAGGCGGGTCCGCATGAACGTGTCGACCTCCTGGTGCCGGCGTTCGTCGATCTGCCAGCCCAGGCGGTACGAGTGGGGCACGTCCTGCCGATGCCAGTCCGCGAAGTGATCGAGCACCCACTTGACGATGCCGACCGCGTACTCGGCATCGCCGCGGCCTTCCTGCCTCGCGCGCCGGTCGAGCCCTTCGAGCGCCGCGAACGCCGCCCTCCAGGCGAAAGTCTCGTCGCCGCGATGGGCGAGATTGAAGTAGTTCCTGGCGAGCGTGAAATAGTGGTCGGGCAGCTCGGAGCCGTCGAGCGCGGCTTCGCACGCGGCGATGGCGCCCTTGAAGTCGCCCTCAACCTCCAGCTCGTTCGCTTGGGTCAATCGCGCGATCCGCTCGTCGGGAGGCGCCGCCGGGTTCGTTGCGGCCGCTTCGCCGGGCCCGCTCTCCTCCCCGGGCTGCGGCTCCTCCAGGGATCGCCGCTCTTCAGGCTGCACCTTCGGCGCTCCTCGTCTCAATCGCGCAGGTCATGCAGGCGATACTCCCGGGCATTCATCTTCAGGAAATTGTTGATTCCCGCCACCACCTCGGATTCGGTGTAGGCGCCGGTGGCGAGGAATGGCCGGTAGGAGCCGGCGAGCAGCGCCGCGAGCGCCGTGCCGGCCTTGTCGTCGCCGAGCACGGCATCGTAGGGCACGACGAACGGCCAGCGGCCCGCCTTGCGCAGCACCGCGGTGATGAGATGCGAGATTCCCCGCACTTCGCTCAATCCCTCCATGTAGCGAAGGTAATCGTGGAAGATGTTGCCCGGGTCGATCGAGGACTCGTCGCAGCGCCTCACCGCGATCCGCTGGACCTGGTAGGCGTTCATCCAGATGAGCGCGTGCCAGAACTTCGGCGTCGGATTGATGAGGCCGTGGTTTCCCATGCCGAAGAGCGGGACGTCGTGGAAGAGATAGCCGCCCTCCGCGCACATCTCGTGCATCAGGGCGAATGCCGCCGCGGGGCTCGCGAGGTGCTCCGTCGTTCCGACGTTGACGACCAGCCCGAATTCTCCGCGCGGCCGCGGGATCTCGAAGCGGGCGAGGTCCACGCGCAGGGTGCCCGGCCTTTCGTCGACGTCGATGCACGTGTAGCGGAAGCCCGCGCGGTCGTAGACCTCGCGCGCCTCGAGCGTCGCCGGGAAGCTCGCGAGCGTGAGCGGACCGCCGCGCGGATCGTGGGACGCGATGAACCGGTTCAGGATCTCGAGCTCGTGCGCGGAGGCGACGCTCACGTCCTGCGCGCCGACGTCCAGCACCCGCCTCGACGGCAGCCGCAGCGCTCCGATCTCCTCGAACATCGCGGGTGCGTATCCCACGTCCCATCTCCCGATTCTGAAGTGCAGTTCCTTCGGGGCCGATCGGCCCGTCCGGCGCGCGCTTCGATCCGTGCCCGCGCCGCGTGCCCGGTTGCCTAGTCCGCGTGCACCTCGGCCGGCAACGCGTCGGACGCGAGCCCGCCCGCACGCTCCTGTCCCTTCGCGGGCTGCACGGGCCGCCGCGGTCCGAACAAGGCGTCGTGGGCGTGGACGAAGGAGGCCGCGAGCGTGCTTCCGACATAGCTGTGGTTCTCCTCGGCGATGCGGCGGTAGGCCGCGCGCGCTTCGACGACGCGCTGGTCCTCGACCTCCTGCGACTGCAGCGCCTCCGCGGTGAGCGCCACGATCTCTTCCGGGGTGTTGTCGCGCAGCCGGATGCCCTCCGGAAGGTCGGCCCAGTTCTGTACGAAGGCGAGCCCGCTCCGGAACATCTCCTCCAGCGTGAGCTCGCGTCCCTTCTTCTCGTCGTACATGAGCTTTGGGATCATCAGGTCCTGGCTAGGCCACAGCGGCAGCCCGACCGGAAGCCAGTTGGAGAAGACGCAGCGCACGCCGTAGATGGCCGGGATCGTGGCGATGCCCGAGTTCGTGCCGAGGAAGAAGCGGCAGCCGAGCGAGAGCAGGATGTCCGCCTTCGGCGTCTTGAGCGAGCTGTGGGCGTAATCGACGACGTGCGCGAGCGGCGGAAGCTTCTTCATCGTGGGATCGCCCATGCGGATCACCCAGCCGCCGCTGCGCACGATGAGGTCGATCGCCGGCCGGTAGTCTTCGATGGTGGCGTCGCGCATGGAGGGATAGCGCGAGTTCCACCCCTTGTGGAATCCGGACTCGCGCACGTGCAGGCACACGTACCACGCACCCTCGGGCAAGCCGAGGAGCCGCAGCGCGCGCCGCTGGAACTGCCGCTCGCCGTCGCTCAGCGAGAGCAGCGGCGGCCGCTTCTCGCGCTCCCAGTCGCGCTGGATGCGCGACGCCGCGTGGGTGTAGCCAAGCACTTGGCCGTCGGGAAATTCGAATTCCCAGAAGTCGTCGATGTGGGCGAAGCGCTCCGCGGAGGTCAGTTGGTCCCAGCGGCGCTTGCCGTGCTGCTTCGCCCAGCGGTCGTAATCGGGCTGCAGCCTTCCCATCGGAATGAAATCGATGCCCGCTCCTCCCAGCCTTTCGCAGAGGTAGTTGCCGGGGACGTCGCTCAGGTCCAGCTGCGCGACGACCCTCACGTCGCCGCGATAGAGGCGGTTGTACTTCACGTAGAAATCCAGCATGGCGACGTGGCCGATGGCGGCGAACCACGAGCCGCCGGCGATCCGGTAGGCCGGCCCCGTCAAGTCGTCGCCGAGGACGAAGCGGCGCAGCTCGCCCGCCTGCTCCCAGAAGCGGTTGGCCGCCTCGATCTTCCCCAGCATGAAGTGCGCGGTGCCGCTGTCCCGGAGCAGTTGCAGCCGGCGCTCGAGCGTCTGCTCGTCCGTGCGCCGCTCCGCCAGGTCGGCGAACGCCACGCACGCGAGCGCCAGCCGGCCGGCCTGGAACAGCTGGTGGGCCAGGGCATACTGGCGGTCGACGTCGATGTCCTCCTTCACCAGCGAATCGCGAAACTCTCCCGGGTCGATCTTCATCGCCCGGCTCTTGTCGATCCGGCTCACGGCGAGGTACAGGAACGAACGCAGGCGCGTGTCCCTGATGCGCGAGCGCGGCGCTGGCGCCTCGCGCAGCGACACGTACGAGATCAGCCGCAGCGCATCCGCCCCGAGCAGCGCATCGACGAGCTGGAATGGCAGGTAGCCGGCGGCACGAAACAGCGGATTGCGGGAGAGCTGCGACCGGGCGAGAACCGACAGCAGCCACGCGGTGCGACCGCCGAAGAACCTCAGGTACAGACGGACGACGAGGGCCTTGATGCGCGAGAGCATGGCGTCTCCGGTTTTCTAACGGTGCATCTTCCAGTGCTCGACCGCTCGCCGCAACCGGGCCGAATAGACCGGGGCTTCCGGCGTTCCTTCCGCCGGCGCGAAGGGCGCCCAGTCGGTCTGCGCCGGATCGAACGGCCCGTTGGTGGTCTCGTGGATCACGAGGACCGGGCTCGCGGGCAGCACGGTATGGTAGCGGGGAGCATCGAGCCGGTAGTAGAAGCTCGCATCGGGGGCCAGCGTGACGACGTCGTCGACCGCGCCCGTGTCGGAAAGGATCACGACTTCGGCCTCGCCCTCGACGAGATGGAACGACTCGATCTTGCCGTGGTGGCGGTGCGGACGCACGTAGCTCGCCGCCGCGATGGCGATCAGCATCTCGTGCAGGCTGTCGCCCGCATCGCGGTGGGCGCAGATGCGCGCGCGCCCGCGTGCATTGCGCAGCGACGCCTCGCGCACGAAGTCGACGGCGCGGCGGTCGAGGCGAATGATCGCCTCGGTCGCCACGTACACCTCGTCGTTGATCCGTTTCAAGGGCAGGCTCGTCGTCATGCGGCTTGCGGCGTTTCGAAGGCGGGCATGAACACGCCGCCCCGCGCGAAAAAGTCCGCGAGCTTCGGCCGCGCGCGCGCCTCGCTCTCGGGGTTGAGGGTCGAGATGCAGGTGTCGATGCCGCGCGCGGCCATGGCCGCCGAGGGCACGATCGGCAGGCGCGAGCCCGGCATCCTGAGGCCGCCCTTGGCGGGGTGGTCGTCCACCACGCAATCGATCCAGGGCGCGAGCTGCATGAAATTCACGAGCTTCACGGCGAGGTGGCCCGCGCCGAAGACCGCGATGCGGCGCCCGCTCGCGGCGAGGCGCGCGAGCTCCGCCTGCCAGCGGGCACGCTCGCCCGCGAAGCTTCTCGCGAACTGCAGCACGTCGGCTCCGGGGACCGGCGCCGGCACGGGAGCGGGAGCGGAGGCACCGAAGCGCAGCACGGCCACCACCGCGTCCTCGTGCGGGTAGGGATAGCGATCGAGCCGCACGACCTGCGCGCCGGCCCGCGCCGCGAACGCCAGGAAGGACCCGGCGGTGAAATACGTGAAATGCTCCTCCCAGATGAACGCATGGCCCTTCCCGCGCAGGATGCGCGCGTTGTCCGGAAACTCGAGCACGGCGTATCCGCCGTCCTCGAGGAGTCCGTGGAGCCCCGCAAGGAAGCGCGCGGCCGACTCCGCATGCTCGATGATATGCCGCGCGAGCACCAACCCCGCGGCGCCGTGCGCGCGCCTCACGCCGGCGATCGTCTCCGGATCGGACAGGCGGCGCTGGATCGTCTCGGGACCGAACGGCCGCTCGTCGATCGCGAGGTCCGCGCGGGCGATCTCGCGCACGTTCGCGAAGCCCTTGCGGGCGAAGCGCGCGAGCGTGCTGCGGTCCTTGTAGCTTACGCCGACGATCGGCGTCTCGCCGCCGATGCCGGCGAGACCGGCGAGCTTGCCCACCAGGTCGTCGAGATGTCCCTCCGGCTCGTTGTTCGCGAGCCACTCGAAGCGCGGCCGGATGGCCTCGACGGGCATGCGGTCCACGAGCTGCACCGTGCCGCAATCGTCGCAGGTGCCCAGGCTCAGCGCGTAGCGCTCCTCGGTGCCCGAATCCTCGGGAAGCAGGAAGCGGTTGGATGGCGGCTGGAGGCCGAGCTCAAGCAAGGGGCGGAGCGCGAGGCCGTCGCAGACGGTGCATCGGGCGGTCATGGGCTCCCGCGTCGCCGCTTGCCCGCGCACAGCGCGAAGAGGTACTGGGCCATCGGCTGGTATCCGGTGTGGACGACCTCGTCGTTCATCGAGAACATGAACACGTTCTCGAAGTACTCGAGCATGAGCGCCTTGAGCTCCGGCCCCTTCTTGCAGTTGATGTGGCCCACCTTGCTGAGCGGCGCCGCGTGGGCCTGGGACTCGAGCGAAGGCATGCCGATGACGAGCGCGGCATCGTCGGTGAGGCTCGCGAGGATGTTCTCGAGGAAGCGGTGCTCGCTCGCCGGCTCGATGTGCTCGAGCACGTCCAGGGAATAGGCGCCGTCGAACGTCCCCGCGACCGGACCCGAGAGCATGTCGTGCACGGCGCAGGTGAAGGGCCATGCCGGGTCGGCCCGCTCGCGCGCGTCCTCGATGAACAGCGGGTCGATGTCCACGGCGTGCACCTCGCCCACCTCCTGCAGCACGATCCGCACCGGGAACGCGTCGCCGCAACCGACCTCCAGCACGCGCTTCTTGCCCGCGAGCATCTTCGCCACGAACTTGTAGCGCGACAGGACGAACACCAGGCGCTTCGGGTCGCCGTGCCAGTTGGCGTTCTTCTCGACGCCGAGCCGGGTCAATCCCTGCCGTTCCTTGAGCTCGAAGTGCCCTTCGTATTGACGCTCGACCGTTCTCGCCATGCCGCGATGTCCTTTCGTTGTGCGCCGCTCGATGCTCAGGCCGCGAATCCCGGCGCCCAGGCCGGGTTGCGCGTCAGGGAAAGATACGAGGTCTCGCGGCCGAAGAGGGATCCGAACCGCTTCATGCCGGCGACGGCGCCGATCATTTCCTCCGCGGGCCGGATCCTCAACGCGGCGAGCTCGTGCAGGGCCGCGACGGCGGGCTGCTGCGCGGGCAACGCCGCGATGAAATCGGCGAGCGCCTCGCGCACCCTCGCCGCGGCGGGAGCGATGCCCGCGCGGTCCGCCAGGTGCGCATCCTCGTGCGCCTCGACCGCCGCGAGGATCTCGTAGCCCAGGCGCTCGAGGCGTCGCGCCAGCTCCGGGTCCCCCGGCGCCGCGGGCTCGCGGTAGTCGAGGTAGTTGAGCGCCTTGCGCCAGTATTCGTCGAGGAAGTGCTCGTTCATGCGCCTCGCTTCCCCGGCCTGCGACTTGAACCAGCGCCAGTCCTCGGCGAAGGACGGGCTCGCGCCGGCCGCCTCGAAGCGCGCGCCGAGCCGCTCGATGACCGTGGGGATGCTGAGGCACAGCCCGAAGTAGGCCGGGTTGAGCATGTTGTCCTGGACCCAGTCGCGCGCGCTTCGCGTCATGGCGGCGAGCGTCCGCAGGTGCGGCGCGAAGGCGCGCTCGATGGCGGCCGACTTCGCCTCGAACCCCGCCTCGGGGGAGACCAGGTACGGCACGAGGAAACGCCGCAGCAGGTTCGGGACGAAACCGATCGGCGATACGGTGGTGACGACCAGCACGCCGCCGCTCGCGACCAGCGCGCCGAGCTTGTCCAGCAGGGCGAGCTCGCGCTCGGAGGTTCCCAGCCAGTTCTCGCACAGGACGATGTCGAAGGGCGAGGGCGACGCGAATTCCTGCAGCGTCCGCGTCTCGATCTCCGGGGCGGTGTGCGGCATGCCGAAACCGGCGTAGGCCGCGTGAATGTGCGCCACGGCCGCGGCGTTGGGCTCGAGAAGCACGAGCCTCCTCGGCGCGAGCTGCGCGACATAGAGGCTGTTGTGTCCGGTGCCCGCCGCTACCTCGAGGACCGCTGCGCCATGGAACGCGATCGGCAGGAGGCCCAGCTTGCGGTAGAGCGCCTCGCGCCGCTGCAGGTGCGCCTCCATGCTGATGAGGTCGTAGCGCACCGGAGCGATGCCGTGCTCGCGGTAGTACTCCAGGTGGTTCTGGCGCCGCGGCCGCTTCGTGGAAGGCGAGCGCGTCATTCGATCACCCGCACCTCGGGCAGCGGCACGGCGAAGCGGCCGCCGCCCGCGACGTATTTCCGATGGTTGGCGACGATGGACGCGGCATAGCGCCAGGCGAGGATGACGATCAGCGCGGGCTTGCGGCGGTATACGCCTTCACCGGAGCACACCGGCAGGTCGTAGCCGGGGCCCTCGATCCGTTGCTTGAAGGGCGTGTCGTCCAGCATGAAATCCAGCTTGTCCTCGAGGCTGAACTGGTGGATCAGGGCGGCGCAGCCTACCGACGTGCCGTATGCGGCGACCGGGCCGCGCCGGCGCGCTTGCGCGATGAGCGCGTGGAGCTTCGTCCGGATGTCGGATACGCGCGCGCCGAATCGTCGATGGTACGCGGGATCATAGAGGCCCGTTTCGGTCTCCAGCCGCATCAGCTCGCCGACCCGCGGCGCGACCGGGCGCGGCCCGTCCCGGTGCTGGATCCAGAAGCGGATCGAGCCGCCCTTGGTGGGAATGCGCTCGGCGTCGAAGACCTCGAGACCGAAGCGCGCGAACGCGGCGACGACCGGGCGCACGGAAAAGCACGAGATGTGCTCGTGGTAGATGACGTCGATCAGCGTGTGCTCGAAGACGTCGAGCGCGTACTGCGTCTCGAAGGCGTAGGCGCCGCCCGGCGCGAGCAGGGCTCCCACGCCGCGCATGACGTCGTCGAGGTCGTCGATGTTGGCCATCACGTTGTTCGAGAGGATCAGGTCCGCCTTGCCGAGCGAGGCTGCCAGCTCGGTCGCCAGTCGCTCGCCGAAGAAATCGGCGCGGGTCGGGATGCCGCGCGCGGTCGCTTCCGCGGCGATGGTCGCGGCCGGATCGATTCCCTGGACCCGCATGCCCTTGTCGCGGAAGAAGCCGAGGAGCGTTCCGTCGTTGCTGCCGAATTCGACCACCAGGCTGCCGGGCTGCAGGCCGAGGCGGGCGACGGCCGCATCGCACAGGCTGCCGAAGTGATCCGCGAGCCCCTTCGAGATCGCCGTGCGGTAGAGATAGTTGCGATAGATGAGCGACGGGTCGACCACGTGAACGAGCTGGATGAGGCCGCAGTCGCGGCACAGGTACGTGTCCAGCGGCGCCACGGTCGTCGCGACCGACTTCTCGGCGACGTCGACGTTGGGCGAGACGATAGGCACCCGCGCGAGTGGAATGGTGAGCTCGATGCGCGGCGATCCGCAGCAGCGGCAGGTGGTGCGCACGTGGACGAGGTCACCGGCCATCCTGCGCCTCCAGGTTGCAGATGCGGCGCCACATCGCCTCGATCAGCCGCAGGTCCTGCAGGGCGTCGGCGCCGGCAGTGAGCGGCTGGCGCCGCTCCACCAGGTCGCCGACGAACGCGCGCGCCTGGCGTTCGAAGCTCCAGGCGGATTCGAACGCGATGTCGCGCGTGGCGGCCTGCGCGGCATTCTCGTTCAACGTGACTCGGGCCGCCTGGTCCGCGGCCATCGGCGACGGAAGCTCGACCCGCAGGCGTCCCTTCTCGAACACGAACTCGGCCCCCTGCAGCCAGGCGCCGCTCGCGCTCTTCGCCAGCTCGAAGACGACCGGCGCGGCGCCGTGCGCGAAGGTCGCGGTGAGCGCGCCGTTTCCGGGCGCGTTCGCATGCAGCAGCTGCAGGCCGGAGGGAAGAAAGTAATGCATCAGGTTCACGTCGTGGCTCGCGGCGTTCATGAACCAGGCGTATTCCTCGGCGCGCGCCGCGGGCAGCCACTCGGGAGCGGTGGGCCAGGTCTCGAAGCGCTCCGCGCGGCTCTCCTCGGGACGTTTGTGCGGCGGCGGCGGATGCGCGTAGTCGCGAGCATAGTCGTAGAAGCGCGCCAGCATCAGCTCGCCGAGCTCGCGGCTTTCGAGGAGGCGGCGCAATTCGTCGCGCGCGGCGCGCACTCCCGGGTCGTGGCGTTTCATGAATGCCACGCCGAGCAGCCGCTTCGTCGCGGCGGCGGCCTCCACCAGCTGCTCGGCCTGCGCGACCGTGTGCGCCATCGGCTTCTCGACCATCACGTCCTTGCCGGCCTGCAGCGCGGCGAGCGCGAGGGGGCCGCTCGCGGGCCGCGGCGCGATGATGACGACCGCGGAGATCGCGGGATCGGCGTAGAGCTCGCGCGGGTCGTCCACGACGCGGTCGATGCGGAACGCCGCGCGCAGATGGCGGACCAGCGACGGGCGCGACTCGGCGACCGCGCGCACCTCGCAGCGCGAATCGGAGAGGTAGAAGGGCAGGTGCGCGATCTGGCTTATCATGCCCCCACCCACGATGCCGATGCGGATCCGTTCGCTCACCGGCTTCCCCGTCGATGCCCAGCGACCGAAAGCTCAGATCTCATGGCCGACACGCCGGACGATGACTTCACGGGCTTCGCGGACTACCTCGAGCTCGCGAGAAGCCGGCCGGACCGGTTCGTGAACCCGGCAGGCCGCGTCTACCAGATCCTCTTCGATCGCGCCGGCGTGCAGCGCGCGCAGGCCGATGCGCGCCGCCTGCGCGCGGCCCGCGGACTGCCGTGCGACGACCTTCGCGTGGGCGTGCTGGCGCACGACCCCTACCTCACGCTCCTGCGCGAAGCGGTGCGCTTCCCCGACGGGTCCTATGGCCTCTACAACCGGTTGCTCGTCCCCTTCGGCGTGGCGATGCTTCCCGTGATCGGCGAGCGGATCGTCCTGCTGCATCGCTTTCGGCACGGCACGCGCCGCTGGCACTTCGAGATCCCGCGCGGCTGCGCGGACGGCGAGGACGACTTCGCGGGCGACGCGCGGCGCGAGCTGGAGGAGGAGATCGGCGCCGCCGGAATCGAGCTGGAGGATCTGGGCATGCTGCATTCGAGCACCGGCTGCCTGGACGAGACCTACCAGCTCTTCCTCGCGCGCATCGCCTCGGTCGGCGCCGCGGACGTCCACGAAGCGATCGGGGAGCTGCGCCTCGTCACGGTCGAGGAGCTGCAATCGCTCATCGCGAGCGGAGAGCTCACCGACGGCCCGACGCTCGCCTGCTTCCTGCGCGCGCGCCTGCGCGGCCTCCTCTAGCGCACGCATCCGCGGATGGATCGGCGGCCTCATGCGCCCTTGAGCGGCGCGTAGCGCGCCCGCATGGTTCTGCGCCCGCGAAGATACTCGACGGGGTAGGAGACGAGCGCGATGCCGAGCAGCGCGACCGCGATCACCACGCCGAAGCAGAACGACAGCCTTTCGGCGACCGTCCAGCCCGCGAGCGCGTTGCGGAACAGGGGAAGCAGGAAGATGACGGTCGGGACGTGGGTGATGTAGATCGGGTAGGAGAGCTCGCCGGCGAGGAAGTCGGCGCGGGAACCGTTCGAGAGCCGGAACAGGAACGGGATCGCGACGACCATGACGGCCATGTATCCCCACTGATAGAGCGCCTGCCAGATCTCGCGGTCGCCGAGGTCCACGTTCTTGATGTAGACGGTCGCCTCGATCGTCGTCCACGAGAAGACGACCGCGGCGGCGAGCCACATGTTGCCTCTCGTGAAGAGCCGCTCGGGAATGATCCTGTAGAGCCGGTACGACGCCATGCCCAGGGCGAAATACGCGCCCTCGGACAGGATGAAGTGCCGGGACCAGTCGTAGCCGTGCAATCCGATGCCGAACAGGAGCATGCGGCTGCCCACCGAGACGGCGAGGAGCAGCAGGATGCCGCTCCACGACTTCCGGAAGAGGAACGGCGCGACGAGATAGAAGACCACCTCGATGCCGAGGGTCCAGGACTGCGGCACGGCGAGGTAGTCCTCGAGATTGTGGCCTCCGGGAGGCGCGGTCTCCGGGAAGAGGTGGACCTGTCCCCCGTCCGTGCCGCAACAGTAGACGAAGCTCAGCAGGTCGGAACCGAGGAACGTGACGTTCGAAAGGATCACCCACGCCTGCAGGGAAGGTTGAAGGATGGAGAAATGGCGCAGCAGGCCGACCGCCATGCCGTTCGTGCCGACCGGAAGGAACGCCAGCGCGACGACGGCGAGGCAGGTGACCCAATAGAGGGGGTAGAGCCGCAGGGCCCGGCTCTTGTAGAACTCGAAGGTCCGCTCGCCGTACTTCCTGTCCAGGACCAGCGACATGTAGAACCCGGAGATCAGGAAGAAGATCTTCACCGCGACGATGGCGCCATTCGCGAGCGGCGTCGCGAGCTGCGCATCCAGGCTGACGAGGTGCCCCGACACGACCATCAGCGCGAGGTAGGTCCTGAGCAGTCCCATCGCTCAGCGCCGTGGGCAAGCCGGAGCGGCCGCGCGCTCCACCCCGTGGCCGCGGCTCATTCCATCGCCACGATGACGCGGCCCGCCTCGCCTGCGCGCACCACGTCGATCGCCTCGTTGATCCGGTCGAGCTTGAATTCGTG
>DATIZV010000235.1:0-7329 GCA_035516915.1 Usitatibacter sp.
GACGCCGTGCTTCACCGCGTTCTCCACCAGCGAGATGAGCATCATCGGCGGGAAGGGGCGCGACTTGAGCCCGTCGGGCACGTCGATCGCGAAGTCGAGCCGCTCGCCCATGCGCACCTGCTGGATCTCGAGGAAGGCGCGCGCCATGTCGAGCTCGCGGCCCAGGTTGGTGCTCGACTCGCGCATCTGCGGGAGCGCGGCGCGCAGGTAGCGGATCAGGCTCTCGAGCACGCGCGAGGCGCCGGGCGGATCGGTCTCCACCAGGTGCTGCACGTTGGCGAGCGTGTTGAAGAGGAAGTGCGGCTCGACCTGCGCCTGCATGAGCGCGAGGCGCGCCTCGAGCACGCTCTTCTCGAGCTGGTGGCGCTCGGACTCGGCGCGCAGGATGCGCGCCTGGTCGCGCGCGTGCTTCTCGCGCAGGATGAGCCCCGCGACCACCACGCAGCCCACGCCGATCCCCAGCCCCATCGTGATCATCACGCCCGACAGGCGCTCGCGGAACATCTCGGAGAGGTCGCGGCCCTTCACGACCCCGGTGAGGATGGTGCCGAGGAAGGAGCCCACGACGACCGCGGCGACCTGCATCGCCTCGCGCGGGAGGACCGACTGGCGCAGGTTCCCCGCGACGGTGAAGAGCAGCATGCTGGTGTAGCCCACGCAGAGCGCGCTCACCAGCAGGTCCCAGTAGGTGTTGTAGAAGAGACGCACCACCGCGAGCGCCGCCGCGGCGCACAGCGCGGTCACCGCGAGCACGCGGCGGACGGTGAGGCCCTCGAGCAGGGAGGCGGACGCATTCACGCCGCCACGTTACCGAATGTCAGGCTCCCTTTCCAATTCCATGCGACGAAACGCGCATTCGGCTACCCGCGCCGCGCTTCCACGAGGATGGTCTCCCGGATCGCGGGCCCTTCGGCGAGCACCGGGGCGGCACGCGGCGCTTCCACGACGATGGTCTCGCGCGCCGCCGGACGCTCGGCGAGCACCGAGGCGGCGCATCCCTTGGCGGAAGCCGCCGTCGCGGGCTGCGCGCGGGGACGGGCATCGGCCGCGCGGTCGGCGAAGATCGCCACTCCCGCGGCGAGGAACCAGGCGGACACGACCAGCGTGAGGAGCGTCGGAACGGCGGATTCGCCCCGCAGGGCGTCGATGGATCGGCGAAGCATGGCTTTTTTCTCCTTTGTTCCGTTGCTTGCCGGACGCGGCGCGCTCGGCATGGACGGGAGATTAGGAGCCGCGCGGCCGGCCCAAAAGCGGAAAGCGATGAAATGCGGAAAAGGCGGGGTGAAACGCCGGGAAGGCGGCAGGCTCCAGCGGCATGGAATCGGGCGAAACCCCGCGGCCGGTCGTCGCGGAAATGTAATCTGACCCCTTTTCCCAGGAAGGGCCGTGAGAAACGCTGCGGGCCCGTCGAATAACGCGGCATGGCGACACCGGACGAAGCGCGATTCCTCGACTTGCTGAAGGAGCACAAGGCGATCCTCTACAAGGTCGCCTACGGCTACTGCCGCGACCGGGAGGACCGCCACGACCTGGTCCAGGAGATGACGATCGCCCTCTGGCGCTCCTTCGGGCGCTACGACGGGCGCGTGAAGTTCTCCACCTGGGCCTATCGCGTCGCGATGAACGTCGCGATCTCGCATTTCCGGGGCGAGACGCGGCGTGTGCGCGGCACCGTCCCGATCGACGAGCTGGGCGTCGAGCCGGCCTCGACGGATCCCTGGTTCGAGGAGGAAGGCGACAACCTGCGCGTGCTGCGCCGGCTGATCGACGGCCTCGACGAGCTGGATCGCGCGCTGATCCTGCTCTACCTGGACGGCCACACCGGAGCCGAGATCGCGGAGGTCGTCGGGATCTCGGCCGCCAACGTCACCACTCGCGTGAATCGACTGAAGCAGCGGCTGCAGCGCGGCTTCGCCGGGACGCACGAGCCCCGTATCCGATCGGAGGAGCCGAAATGAGCATGACCCTGGACGATCTTCGCGCCGAATGGGCGGACCGCGCACGCCGGCTCGATGCGCAGCTGCGCGGGACGGCCACGATCCTGCGCGACGACTGGATCGAGAAGCACCGCGAGCGCATCGGCCGCGCGGAAGGCTTCGGCAAGGCCGGCATGGCGATCTGGATCGCGACGATGGCGCTGCTCGGGCTCTTCCTCGCCACGCACGCGCGCGAGCCCGCGCTCTTCGCCACCGCGATGGTCCTCGATCTCTGGGTCGTCGCGGCCGGCGTGGGCGCGCTCGCGCGGCGGCAGGCGCTGCGCGACCTCGACTACGGCCGGCCGGTGGCGGAGCTGCAGGCGCGCGTCGAGGCGCTGCGCATCGCCCGCATCCGCGCGTTCAACGTGGAGCTCGCCACCGGGCAGATCGTGTGGTGGATTCCCTTCTTCGTCGTGCTGGTCGACGGGCTCTTCGGCGTGAATCTCTACGCGATACCGGGCTTCCCGGCGTTCGCGGCGGCGAACGTGGCGGCCGGCGTGGCCGCGATCCCGATCGCGATCGCCCTCGCGCGCCGCTACGGCGAGCGCCTTTCGCGCACGTCGTGGGCGCGGCGCGTCGCAGACTCCATCGCCGGCCGCGACATCGCCGAGGCGCGCGGCTTCCTCGCCAAGCTCGCGCGCCTCGAGTCGGAGGTCCAGGGCTAGCGCGACTGCTCGACCGCGTGGGCGGGTTGCGGCACCTGCCCCGGCACCAGCGAGCCGACGATCATCCCGGCGAAGCTCGCGATGACGCCCGCGAGCTGGGGCGGAATGGCCGCGTCGGCGTAGTAGTACTCGCAGCCGATCCAGACGATGAGCCCCAGCGCGACGGCGAGCACCGCGCCGAGGTTCGTCGCGCGCTTCCAGTAGATGCCGAGCGTGAGCGGCACGAAGGCGCCGACCAGCGTCACCTTGTACGCGTTCTCGACCATGCCGTAGATGCTCGACTTCGAGTTGAGGGCGAAGAACGTGACCAGGATCGTGAAGCAGAAGAGCACCACGCGCATGAGCACGAGGTTCTGCTTGTCGCCGCGGCGCGGCAGGAACGGCCCGACGATGTTCTCGGCGAAGCTCACCGAGGGCGCGAGCAGCGTCGCGCTCGCGCAGCTCTTGATCGCCGAGAGCAGCGCCCCGAAGAACATGATCTGCGCGAAGACCGGAACCACGGGCGAGAGGATCAGGTCGGGGAGGATCTTCTGCGGGTCCTTGTCGAGGTTCGCCGCCACCATGTCGGGCATGATGAGGCTCGCGGAGTAGGCGAGGAACATCGGGATGAAGGCGAAGCAGAAATAGAGCACGCCGCCGAGGATCGAGGAGTTCGCGGCGATGTTCTCGTCCTTCGCCGACTGCACGCGCTGGAACACGTCCTGCTGCGGGACCGAGCCCAGCATCATCGTGATCCACGCGGTGAAGAAGCCCACCACGTCGGCGAACTTGAAGGCGGGCAGCATGTGGAACTTGCCGTGGCTCGCCGCGTGGGCGATCACCGCCGGCGCGCCGCCCGGCACCAGGCGGCTCACGCTTCCGCCGATGTAGAGCATGCCGAGCACGATGATGATCATCTGGATGAAGTCGGTGATCGCCACCGAGAACATGCCGCCCAGCATCGTGTACACGAGCACGGTGGCCGCGCCGATGACCATCCCCGATTCCTCCGAGAGCCATCCGCTCGACACCACGTTGAACACCAGGCCCAGCGCCTTGATCTGCGCGCCCACCCAGCCGAGGTACGAGATCACGATGCAGAGCGACGTGAGCATCTCCACCGGGCGGCTGAAGCGCCGGCGGTAGTAGTCGCCGATCGTGATGAGGTTCATGCGGTAGAGCGGCCGCGCGAAGAACAGGCCCACGATCACGAGGCAGAGCGACGAGCCGAACGGGTCGGCGACGATGCCCGAGAAGCCGTTCTGCAGGAACGTCGCCGGGATGCCGAGCACCGTCTCCGAGCCGAACCACGTGGCGAACACGGTGGCCGTCACGATGTACATCGGCAGGCGCCGGCCCGCGACCGCGAAGTCCTTGGTGTTATGGACCCATCGCGCGGCGAAGAGTCCGATGGCGACCGAGATGACCCAGTAGGCGATGACGAACCAGAGGAGCATGGCGCGGCCTCGAGGCGCTCGAGTGGAAACGATTCGCCATTCTAGAGGACTCCCGCCTCGCGCAGCACGCCTCGCCCGACCTCGACCTGCTCGCCGGGCGCCGTGGCCGGGCCGGGCGTGAAGTTCATCGCGAAGAACGCCTGCGGGCGCCCCTTGCGCTCGACCCAGCCGACCCACCAGGCGACGGCCTCCTTCGCGCACGACGCCGTGCCGGCCTTGGCGTACAGCGTGCATGCGCGCGTCCTGTCCACCGCGAGCGCGCGGCGCACGAGACGCTGCGCGCGCTGCGTCATGGGAAGCCGCCCCTCGGCGAGGCGATGCAGGAAGCGCACCTGCTCCATCGCGCTCACACGCAATCCGCCCTGCAGCCAGAAGAGCTCGATGCCGCCCGCGAGATCGCGGTTTCCGTACTCGAGGCGGTCGAGCCATTCGCGCATGCGCGCCTTGCCGGTGCGCCGCGCCACTTCCTGGAACATCCACACGGCGTTCGCCTGCATGCCGGTATCGAGGGTGTGGTCGCGCTCCCAGGCGCAGACCGGCTTGGGCTTGCCGTCCCAGCGGAAGACCTCGTTCTCGTCGGCGATCGAGCCCACCTCCAGGCCGATCAGCGCGTTCGGGATCTTGAACGTCGAGGCGGGAAGGTAGCGGCGCTCGGCGCGGGCGGCATCGAGCACGCGATAGCGGTCCTCCAGCGGCTCGAAGAGGACGAACGTACCCTTCACGCCCTGCGCGTCGAAGTGCCGCTGCCATCGCGGCATCGCGACCGTCTCGGCCGCCGAAGCGCCGAGTCCGGTGAAAAGCGCCAGAAGGGAAGTCGACAGCCGATCCATGGAGCGCATCCCGAAGGGAACGATGCGCCGAGCATGACGGTCGATTCTGGCAAAATCGGGGCGAAACGGCGGCGAATTGCGATGAAGCTCGTGACCTGGAACATCCAGTGGGGCCGCGGCATCGACGGGCGCGTGGACCTCGCGCGCATCGTCGCGACCGCGCGTGCCCTCGCGGACTTCGACGTGCTGTGCGTGCAGGAGGTGGCCGACAACTTCCCGGCGCCCGGGCTCGAGGCGAACGACGACCGCGACCAGTTCGCCGAGCTCGGCAAGCTCCTGCCGGGCTATGCGCGCGTCCAGGGCTACGGCGTCGACCTCCTCGGCGAGGACGGGCGCCGCCGGCGCTTCGGCAACGCGATCTTCAGCCGCTACACGGTGCTTTCCGCGCGGCGCCACGCGCTGCCGTGGCCCGCCGATCCCGGCAAGGAGACGATGCCGCGCGTCGCGGTGGAAGCGACCGTCGAGTCGCCGATGGGCGCGATCCGAATCACGACCACGCACCTCGAGTACTACTCGGACGTGCAGCGCCAGGCGCAGGCGAAGCGGCTGCGCGAGCTGCACGAGGAGGCGTGCGGCCGCGCCATGAATCCCTCGCCGGCGTCGCAGGAAGGCGGTCCCTTCGACCCGACGCCGCAGACGACCCACGCGATCCTCGCCGGCGACTGCAACTTTCCGCCCGAGAACCGCGCCTACGACGAGATCCAGAAGCCGCTCGCGGAGAACCTTCCGCGCTATCGCGACGCGTGGCCGATCCTCAACGGCCACCACCCGCACACGCCCACCTTCTGCGTCCACTCCCAGGTGTACTCGAAGACGCCCTACTGCTGCGATTTCGCCTTCGTGAGCGAGCCCCTCGCCGGGCGCGTGCGCTCGATGCGCGTGGACTCCGCGACCGAGGCTTCCGACCACCAGCCCGTGCTCCTGGAGATCGACGACCTCTGATGACCACCACTCGCGATCGACTGCTGCCGCTCTCGCAGGCCCTCCAGGACTACGTGGTCGCGCACGGCGCGCGCGAGCACCCGGTGCTCGCGGAGCTGCGCCGCGCCACCGACGACGTGCCGCACGCCGGCATGCAGATCGGCCCCGACCAGGGCGCGTTCCTGCAGCTCCTCGTGAAGCTCATCGGCGCGCGGCGCACGCTCGAGATCGGCGTCTTCACCGGGTACAGCTCGCTCGCCGTCGCGCTCGCTCTCCCGCCGGACGGGAAGCTCGTCGCCTGCGACATCAACGAGGAGTGGACCTCGATGGCGCGGCGCTACTGGGAGAAGGCGGGCGTCGCGGGGAAGGTGGACCTGCGCCTGGGCCGCGCGACCAAGACGCTCGATGCGATGCTCGCCTCGGGCGAGGCGGGCCGCTACGACTTCGCGTTCATCGACGCGGACAAGACGAACTACCTCGCATACTTCGAGCGCTGCCTGCAGCTCCTGCGCCCCGGCGGCCTCGTCGCCGCCGACAACACCCTCTGGAGCGGCGCGGTGATCGATCCCGGGGACCGCAGCGAGGACACCGAGGCGATCCGCGCGTTCAACGAGGCGCTCCACCGCGACGAGCGCGTCGAGATCGCGCTCCTCACGGTGGGCGACGGCGTGACGCTCGCGCGAAAGCGGTAGGCGCGCCCGGCCGCGCCCTCAGCGCAGCAGGACCGCGGCGACGAGCAGGGCGAGCACCGCGACGATCCCGAAGAGCATGCGCACCTGCCGCGCCTGGGTGCGCTCGAGGCGCGCGATCGCCTCCTCGAAGCGGGTGGTGCGGTCCTCGGCGAGGACGCGGTGCACGAGGCGCGGGATCTGCGGCAGCGTCTTCACCCACAGCGGCGCCTCCTCGCGCATCTGACGCAGGAACGCGCGCGGGCCCACCTGCTCGTTCATCCAGCGCTCGAGGATCGGCTGCGCGGTGCGGCGCAGGTCCAGGTCCGGATCGAGCTGGCGCCCGAGACCTTCCACCTGCAGCAGCGTCTTCTGGAGAAGCACGAGCTGCGGCTGGATCTCCATGCGGAAGCGGCGCGACACCTCGAAGAGGCGCAGCAGCAGCTTGCCGAAGTAGATCTCCTTGAGCGGCCGGTCGAAGATCGGCTCGCACACCGAGCGGATCGCGCCCTCGAACTCGTCCACGCGCGTGTCGCGCGGCACCCACCCGGCCTCCACGTGCGCCACGGCGACGCGGTGGTAGTCGCGGTGGAAGAACGCCATGAAGTTGGTCGCGAGATAGCTCTTGTCGCCGTCGGAGAGCGTGCCCATGATGCCGAAGTCGACGCCGCAGTAACGCCCGTCCCGGCGCACGAAGATGTTGCCCGGGTGCATGTCCGCATGGAAGAAGCCGTCGCGGAACACCTGCGTGAAGAAGATCTCCACGCCGTCGCGCGCGAGGCGCGGGATGTCGATCCCCGCCTCGCGCAGCCGCGCCACCGCGTTCACCGGGA
>DATIZV010000236.1:0-2276 GCA_035516915.1 Usitatibacter sp.
AGGCTTCCCGGGAGGAGCTTCGCGAGTTCGCCGTGGCCACGAACACGGTGCGCGAGCAGGAAAAGAGCCGGATCGCACGGGAGCTGCACGACGAGCTGGGCCAGTCGCTCACAGCGCTGAAGATCGACCTCGCGTGGATCCGCGAGCGCCTGAAGGCCGACCGCGAGGCGTCCGTGAAAGTCGCCTCCATGCAGGGCCTGCTCGATTCCACGTTGGCCGCCGCGCGGCGCATCTCCGCGGACCTGCGGCCGCTCATGCTCGACGACCTCGGGCTCGTGGCCGCGTGCGAGTGGCTGGTGCAGTCGTTCCGCACGCGCACCGGAAAAGCCTGCAGCTTCGAGCTGCATGGCAATCTCGATCTTGCCGACCCCCACGCCACCGCGATCTTCCGCGTGCTCCAGGAGTCTCTCACCAACATCGCGCGCCACGCCAACGCCTCGCGGGTGGAGGTCGCCCTCGCGCGCGCCGGCGGGCGCATCACGCTCACCGTGAAGGACGACGGCGTGGGCTTCGACGCGACCGGGCCCGGGAAGCCCAACTCCTACGGGATGGTCGGCATGCGCGAGCGCGCGTACCTGCTGGGCGGCACCGCGAGCATCCAGAGCTCGCCGGGGAAGGGCACGGCGGTGCGCCTGGAGCTCCCGGAACCGGAGGCCGCGCGATGATCCGCGTCGTGATCGCCGACGACCACACCATCGTCCGCGAGGGACTGAAGCAGCTGCTTGCCGCCACGGGAGACGTGCAGGTCGTGGCCGAGGCCGCCGACGGGTACCAGGCGCTCGACCACGTGCGCGCGCTTGAATTCGAGGTGCTGCTGCTCGACATGTCGATGCCCGGCAAGAGCGGCATCGAGCTCATCAAGCAGGTGCACGCCGAGAAGCCGCGCCTTCGCGTCCTCGTGCTGTCGATGCACGAGGAGCACCAGTACGCAGTGCGCGCCATCCGCGCCGGCGCCGCGGGCTACCTCACCAAGGAGAGCGCATCGGCCCAGCTCGTGGCCGCGATCCGCAAGGTCGCCGCGGGCGGGGCCTTCATCAGCGCGGAGGTGGCGCAACAGCTCGCGCTTTCCGCGATGCCGGGCGCGCAGGCGCTGCCGCACGAAGCGCTCTCGGACCGCGAGTTCCAGGTCTTCCGCATGATCGCCGAGGGCAAGTCCGTCTCCGACATCGCCGAGCGGCTGAACCTCTCGGTGAAAACGGTGAGCACGCACAAGGCGAACGTGCTGCACAAGATGGACATGGGAACGACGGCGGACCTCGTGCGCTACGCTCTCACGCACCGCCTGGTCGAAGGCTAGCCGCCCACCTTCACTTCGCCGAGCCCTGACGCGTCGCGGCGGATCTCGCCCCTCAGCACGGCGGCGGCGGCCGCGAGCTCGGCGGACAACCCGTCCACGATGTCGTCGATGGAGACGATGCCGCAGACCCTGCCACGGCGGCCCGTCACGACGAGGCGGCGCACGCCGTGGGCGCGCATGAGCTCGAGCGCCTCGTGCGCATCGGCCTCTTCCGCGACCGTGGCCACCACGGGCGTCATTGCCGAACCCACGCTGGATGACTCCGACGCGAAGCCCTGCAGGGCGATGTCGCGGTCGGTGACAATGCCCACCGGCGCGCCGTCGCTCTCGGCATCGTCCATCACGAGGAGGCTTCCCACCCCGAAGCGCTGCATCGCGGATGCGGCCTCGGCAAGCGACGCGCCGCGTGTCGTCGCGAGCACTTTTCGCGTGTAAATCCTCTCCACTTTCATTCGGCCAATATGGGCGCGCCCGCTCCGTCCGGGTTGACGCCCGTCAAACCATCCGGCACCTGCGATCGATCGTTTTCGCTGCTAGGAGTTTTCCTACCGCGACTCGCCGGGGCGGCCGTTCTCGAGCGGGATGAGCGCCTCGATGCGCGTCCCCTGCCCCGGTGCCGAGTGGTAGACGAGCCTTCCCCTCATGAGGTGGACTCGCTCGCGCAGGCCGAGGATTCCGAAGGCGTCCTCGCGGCGGCGCTGGTTCAGGTCGAATCCCCGCCCGTTGTCGGCGATTACGACCGACAGATGGTCTTCGCGCAACCGCAGATCGATCTCCACGCGCGACGCATTGGCGTGCCGGGCGACGTTGGAAAGGGCCTCCTGGACGATCCTGAACACGGCGGTCGCCTGGGGATCCGGAACGTCGAACTCGGGCGGATTCACGGCGAGATCGCAGGCGACGCCGTGGCGCTGCTCGAACGTCGCGGCGAGCCACTGCACCGCGGCCACGAGCCCGAGATCGTCGAGCATTATGGGGC
>DATIZV010000237.1:0-7997 GCA_035516915.1 Usitatibacter sp.
CGTGGAGCTCGCCGACGTCTCCAGGGACGCGGACGTCGCGCGGCTGGTGCAGTCCGCGCTCTCGGCCTTTGGCAAGCTCGACATCGTGGTGAACAACGCGGGCACCACGCACCGCAACCGGCCGATGCTCGAGGTGGGCGAGGACGAGTTCGACCGCATCTACGCGGTGAACGTGAAGTCGCTCTTCCTCACCGCGAAGCACGCCGTGCCGCACTTCCGCAAGGCGGGCGGCGGCTGCTTCGTGACGATCGCTTCCACCGCCGGCGTGCGCCCGCGCCCCGGCCTCACCTGGTACAACGGCTCGAAGGGCGCCGCGATCGTCACCTCGCGCTCGATGGCCGCGGAGCTCGGCCCCGACGGGATCCGCGTGAACGTGATCAACCCGGTGATCGGCGAGACGGGACTGCTCGAGATGTTCATGGGCATGCCGGACACGCCCGAGAACCGGAAGAAGTTCGTCGCGACCATCCCCCTGGGCCGCATGTCGAGGCCGATGGACATCGCGAGCGCCGCGCTCTTCCTCGCCTCCGACGAGGCCTCGTTCATCACCGGGGCGTGCCTCGAGGTGGACGGCGGGCGCTGCGTATGAAGTCCGGCCAGACGATCGGCAAGTACCACCTGGTCGCCGAGCTCGGCCGCGGCGCAACGGGCAAGGTCTACCTCGCCGAGGATCCGTTCGCGAGGCGCAAGGTGGCGATCAAGGTCGCCTACCCGGATGCGCTCAAGAACAGCGAGGACGTCGCGTTCTACCGCAGCATGTTCCTCAACGAGGCCGCGCTCGCCGGCAAGGTCAACCACCCGCACATCGTCCAGATCTACGACGCGGTGGTGGAGGACGAGTACAGCTACATCGTGATGGAGTACGTCGAAGGCGGCACGCTCGAGAAGTTCTGCGAGCCGGGCCACCTCCTCGAGCCGCGCGAGGTGGCCGAGATCATCTTCAAGTGCGTGCGCGCGCTCGCATTCGCGCACGCGCTCGGGCTCACCCATCGCGACATCAAGCCCGGCAACATCCTGCACAACGAGGGCACCGACATCAAGATCGCCGACTTCGGCGCGGCGATCAACCGCGTTTCCGACCGCACCATGATCATGAACGTGGGCTCGCCCGCGTACATGGCGCCGGAGCTGGTGACCGGCGGCGGGCAGGCCTCGCACCTCACCGACATCTACGCGCTGGGCGTGGTGATGTACTACCTCCTCACCGGCAAGCTCCCGTACCAGGGCGCGAACACGATGAGCGTGATCTACCAGATCGTGAACACCGAGCCCGATCCGCCGGCCCGGTCGAAGCCGGGCCTCGCGCCGGAGCTCGACGCGATCGTCATGAAGGCGATGGCCAAGGACCCGGCGATGCGGTTCGCCACCTGGGACGAGTTCGGCCAGGCGCTCGCGGAGACCTGGAAGAAGGACCACAAGTCCGAGGAGAGGCGCGGCCAGTCGGACGCCGAGCGCTTCAGCCTGCTGAGGACGCTGCCGTTCTTCCGCGACTTCCCCGAGAACGAGCTCTGGGAGGTGATGCGCATCAGCAAGTGGGCGCGGTTCCATCCCGACACGGCGCTCATCAAGGAAGGCGACCATGGCGACTCCTTCTACATCCTCGCCGGCGGCTACGTGCGCGTCACGCGCAGCAAGCGCACGCTCTCGGTGCTCACGGCGGGCGATTGCTTCGGGGAGATGTCGTACCTCGCGCACGACAAGAACGGCTCCCACCGCTCGGCGACCGTCACGACGACCTCGGACTGCATCGTGATGAAGATCCGCGCCGAGGACCTGCGCGTGGCCTCGCTCTCCTGCCGCCGGCTTTTCGACGAGCGCTTCCTGAACACCCTGGTGGAGCGCCTCGAGGTCGCCAACCAGCAGCTCGCCGTGATGTCGTGAGGACGGGCCCGCCATGGCGCCGCTCGCGCGCCGATCGCACGGACACATTGCTGTCATCGCCTGCTGCTAGGAATGGCGCACCCCTGAACGACGGGAACATGGCATGAAGAAGCCGCTCCTTTTCCTCGCATCCGCGACGATCCTCGCCGCCGCGGGGTGTTCCGATGCTCCGGCCCTCGCCGAGCACGATGCTCACGGCGCCAACGACGACGGGCAGCCACGCACGGCGACCCCGATCAAGCACCTGGTGGTCCTCTTCAACGAGAACCGCTCCTTCGATCATTACTTCGCGACCTACCCGAGCGCGGCGAACACCCCCGGCGAACCGGCCTTCAGCGCCGCGGGGGACACGCCCCGGGTGAACAACCTCGCCGAGGCGCACCTGCTTGCCGGCAATCCGAACTTCACCAACGTCGCCAACGGCAGCGACGCCGCGGAACCGTTCCGGCTCGATCGCACGCAGGCGAATACGGCTTCGCAGAACCACGGGTACACCGCGGAGCAGCAGGCTTATCACGACGGCCGGGCGGACCTGTTTCCGAAGTTCACCGGCCGCGGCACGCCGGGCGGCGTCGGCGCCTTCGGTACGAAGGGCCAGGTGATGGGCTATTTCGACGGCAACACGGTCACCGCGATCTGGAACTACGCCCAGCGCTTCGCGATGAGCGACAACGCATACACCGACACCTACGGGCCGTCGGCGGTGGGCGCGTTGCACGTGGTCTCGGGCCAGACCGACGGCGCGCTCGTTTTCGGCGGCCGGTCCGGGGTGCTCGCCGACGGCCGGGGCAGCTTCACCGTGATCGGCGATCCGGGCCCGCACGGCGACGCGTGCAGCACGACCCGCGCCTACCCGACGCAGGTGACGATGACCGGCAGGAACATCGGCAACCTGCTCAACGAGGCCGGCATCTCCTGGGGCTCGTTCATGGGCGGGTTCGACCTATCCCTCGCGAACCCGAACGGCACTACGGGCTGCGCGCGCAGCACGTTCTCGAGCGTCGTCGGCGCGGCCAGGGCGGATTACATCCCGCATCACGCCTGGTTCCAGTTCTATCCCTCCACGTCGAACCTGGCGCACGCGCGGCCGAGCTCGACCGAGGCGATCGGGCGGAGCCTGGAGGCGGACGGCCACACGCCCGACCCCGCGAACCACAATTACGACCTCGACGACTTCTACGCGGCGGTGAAAGCCGGCAATTTCCCGGCGGTCTCCTACGTGAAGCTGCCGGCCTACCAGGACGGCCACGCCGGCTATTCCGATCCCCTCGACGAGCAGGAGGGAACGGTCCGGCTGATCAACTTCCTGCAGCGACGACCGGAATGGAAGGACACCGCGGTGATCC
Source organism: Usitatibacter sp. (assembly GCA_035516915.1). Taxonomy (GTDB): domain Bacteria; phylum Pseudomonadota; class Gammaproteobacteria; order Burkholderiales; family Usitatibacteraceae; genus Usitatibacter. The sequence continues at coordinate 3,228 of DATIZV010000237.1, forward strand.
TCACCTACGACGACTCCGACGGCTGGTACGACCACGCCTATGCCGCGCCCGCGAGCGCTTCCTACGACGCGAGCGCCGACCAGCTCAACGGCCCGGGCCGATGCGGCACCGGGGTCGCCACGCAGCCGCAGCCCGCGGGCGTCGACGGCAGGCCCGTGAACGGCCGCTGCGGCCCCGGCACGCGCATCCCGTTCCTGGTGATCTCCCCGTACGCGAGGCTCAACTACGTGAGCCACGCGCGGATCTCGCAGGCTTCGGTGGTGCGCTTCATCGAGGACAACTGGCTGAAGGGTGAGCGGCTGGGCGGCGGCTCGTTCGACGCCACGGCGGGGTCGATCACGGACATGTTCGACTTCGATCGCGGCGCTCGCGAGGACCGGCTGTTCCTCGATCCGATGGCCGGCACTCGCACGTCGGGCGGCCCGGACGAGGACCGCTCCCACTGACCGGAAGTCGAGCCTCGATGCGGTACCACCGCAGCGTGCGGCTGCTGGGCGCGGGCCTGCTCGCGCTGGCCGGTGCCTGCGCCGGCGCCGGCCCGTCTGCGTTACCCGGCGAGAACCCGCATCCGGTTCGCCTGCGCCGGCCCGCGCGAGCGCCCCTGTCCGCGATGGCGCAGCTCGGGCGGTCGATCTTCCACGATGCGAGCCTCTCCTCCTCGGCGCGGCTCTCCTGTTCTTCCTGCCACAGCCCGCAGCATCATTACGGGCCGCCGAACGACGATGCGGTCATGTCCGGAGGACCCGGCCTCACGCGCCAGGGCGTGCGCGCGGTGCCCTCGATCGCGTATCTCGAGCGCGAGCCGAGCTTCAGCATCGGACCCGAGCAGGACGAGGACGATCGGGTCGTCGACCTCGCGCAAATGGCAGCGCTCGCGCAAAAGGCCGCGCGCGCGAAAAAGAGCGCAACGCACACCGCGCGGTCCGCGCTCAACACGGTTCCCCAGGGCGGACTGTTCTGGGACGGCCGCGCCGACACTCTCCAGCAGCAGGCGCTCGGTCCCATGCTCGATCCCGACGAGATGGACGGCGGCAGCGTCGAGGCCGTTGCCGTCCGCCTGCGCAAGGCGCCCTATGCGGCGGCCTTCACCGCATTGTTCGGTCCGGCGATCCTCGACGACCCGCGCCTCCTGGTGTCCGAAGCGACTTTCGCGGTGGCGCGGTTCCAGATCGAGGATTCGAGCTTCCATCCGTACACCAGCAAGTTCGACTACTGGCTGGAAGGCAGGGCGCGGTTGAGCGAAAGCGAGCTGCGCGGCCTGAGCCGGTTCCGCGATCCCGACAAGGGCAACTGCGGCGCCTGCCACGTGTCCGAGCCGACGCGCGACGGCCTGCCTCCGCTCTTCACCGATCATCAATACGAGGCCCTCGGCGCTCCGCGCAACGCCGCGCTCGCCGGTAACCGGGATCCGGCGTATTACGACCTCGGCATCTGCGGGCCCATTCGCAAGCAGTTGTCCGGCGAGACCCAATACTGCGGGATGTTCGCGACGCCGACGTTGCGCAACGTGGCGACCCGTCGCGTGTTCTTCCACAACGGCGTGTTCACCTCGCTCCGGCAGGTGCTCGACTTCTACAACTTCCGCGACACCCGGCCCGGAAAGATCTATCCCCGCGGCGCCGACGGCACGGTGCAGAAATTCAACGACCTTCCCGCGCGCTACCGGGCCAACGTCGACATCGCGGATCCCCCGTTCGATCGGCATCGCGGCGAGGCTCCGCCCATGACCGCACAGGACGAGGCGGACATCATCGCGTTCCTCGGGACCTTGACCGACGGATACGGCCGTCAGCGGTCGAAGAGATAGAACGCGAGGTACGTCGCGACCATCGCGAAAGCGAGCGCGAGCTTCGCCACCGCGCCGAGCAGGATCCCGAGCGAGGTGCCGAGCCCGACCTTGCCGGCGCGGGCCAGCCCGCCGCGCGCGAGGAGCTCGCCCAGCACGGCGCCCGCGAGCGGCCCGACGATGAGTCCCGGGATCCCGAGGAAGAGGCCCGCCACTGCGCCGATCGTCGCGCCGGCGAGCGCCTGGCGGCTCGCGCCCACGCGCTTCGCGCCGAGCACGGAAGCGCCGAAGTCCACGAGCAGCGAGAGAAACCCCAGCGCTGCGACGATCGAGAGCCCGCCGAAGCCCACGCGCGCGAAGTCGTCGGCCCACGCGGCGACGAAAAGGCCGGCGAAGACGAAGAGCGCTCCCGGGATCACCGGAAGCAGGGTGCCGACGATGCCGGCGAGCACGAGCAGGATCGCGAGCGCGTCGAGGAGGAGGCGCGTGGTCACGGTATCATTGTAGGGTGAGCGCCGTGCGCGAACCCCCCATCGACCGTCGGTCCCGCCAGTCCGAGGTGGCGGCGCGCCTCGCTCGCGCGCTTCCCGCGGGCTCCGTGCTCGTGGATCGCGAGGAGCTCAAGCCCTACGAATGCGACGGGCTCTCCGCCTACCGCGAGACACCGCTCGTCGCCGTCATCCCGGCCGACGAGCCGGAAGCGGCGGCGGTCCTCGCGGTGGCGCGCGAGGCGAAGGTGCCGGTGGTCGCGCGCGGCTCGGGAACCGGGCTTTCGGGCGGCGCGCTGCCGCTCGCCGACGGGATCCTGCTCTCGCTCGCGAAGTTCAACCGCATCCTCGAGGTCGATGCGCTCGCGCGCAAGGCGCGCGTGCAGCCGGGCGTCACCAACCTGCGCATCTCGCAGCACGTGGCTCCCCTCGGCCTCTATTACGCGCCGGATCCGTCGAGCCAGATCGCGTGCTCGATCGGCGGCAACGTCGCGGAGAACTCCGGCGGCGTGCATTGCCTCAAGTACGGGCTCACGGTCCACAACGTGATGCGGGTGCGCGCGCTCACCATCGAAGGCGAGGCGCTCGAGATCGGCAGCGAGGCGCTCGACGCCCCGGGCTACGACCTCCTCGCGCTCATCACCGGATCCGAGGGCCTCCTCGCGGTGACGCTCGAGGTGACGGTGAAGCTGCTGGCGAAGCCCGAGACCGCTTGCGTGGTCATGGCTTCGTTTCCCGACGTCGAGAGCGCCGGCGAGGCGGTCGCGAGCGTGATCGGCGCGGGCATCGTTCCCGCGGGCCTCGAGATGATGGACCGGCTCGCCACGCGCGCCGTGGAGGACTTCGCGCACGCCGGCTACGACCTCGAAGCCGAGGCGATCCTGCTCGCCGAATCCGACGGCACGCGCGAGGAGGTGGCGCACGAGACCGACCAGCTGATCGAGGTGATGCGCTCGAGCGGTGCGACCGACATCCGCTGCTCGGCGAGCGAGGCGGAGCGCCTGCGCTTCTGGTCGGGGCGCAAGGCCGCGTTCCCCGCCGTGGGACGCATCTCGCCGGACTACTACTGCATCGACGGCTCGATCCCGCGCGGTGCGCTCGCAGCCGTGCTGAAGAGGATCGGGGAGCTTTCCGCGCAGTACGGGCTGCGCTGCGCGAACGTGTTCCATGCGGGCGACGGCAACCTCCATCCGCTCATCCTCTACGACGCCAACGTGCCGGGCGAGCTCGAGAAGACCGAGCGTTTCGCTTCCGACATCCTCGAGCTCTGCATCGCGGTCGGCGGCACGATCACCGGCGAGCACGGCGTCGGCATCGAGAAGATCAACCAGATGTGCGTGCAGTTCGGCCGCGCCGAGATCGGGCAGTTCCACGCGGTGAAGGCGGCCTTCGATCCCGAGGGATTGCTCAATCCCGGCAAGGGCGTGCCGCTCCTCGCGCGCTGCGCCGAATACGGGGCGATGCGGGTGAAGGCCGGGGCGCTGCCCCACCCGGACCTGCCACGCTTCTGATGGGAGCTTCCCCGACGCAAACGCCATCGGCGCGGCCCGCGCCCGAAGCCCGCGTGCGGGCGCGCTTGCTCGAGCGGCTGCGTGCCGTGCGCCCGCCGCTCGCGATCGTCGCCGACGACGAGGGGCTCAAGCCCTACGAGACGGACGCGTTCATCTCCCATCGCGAGACGCCGATGCTCGCGGTCCTTCCGGACAGCGAGGAGCAGGTGCGCGCCGCGGTCCGCGCCTGCCGGGCGCTCGCCGTGCCGGTGGTCTCGCGCGGCGCGGGCACCGGCATTTCCGGCGGCGCCATCCCCAGGAGCGACGGCCTCCTGCTCGTGCTCACGCGGATGAACCGCATCGCCGGGATCGACGCGGAGGCGCGCATGGCGTGGGTCGAGCCGGGCGTGCGCAACCTGCGCGTTTCGGAGACGGCCGCGCCGCTCGGCCTCTTCTACGCGCCCGATCCCTCGAGCCAGTCCGTATGCTCGATCGGCGGCAACGTGGCGGAGAATTCCGGCGGCGTGCACTGCCTCAAGTACGGCCTCACCACGCACAACCTGCTCGCCTTGCGCGCGGTCGACGCCGAGGGCGAGGTGTTCCAGGCGGGAAGCCTCGCCCTCGATGCGCCGGGATACGACCTGCTCGCGCTCCTCACCGGAAGCGAGGGCAACCTCGGCGTCATCACGCGCGTCGCGGTGCGGCTCGTGCCGCTGCCCGAATCGACGCACACGCTGCTCGCGGCGTTTCCCACCGTGCGGCAGGCGGCGGAGGCGGTCGGCGAGATCATCGGCGCCGGCATCGTCCCCGCGGGCCTGGAGATGATGGACCGCGTCGTGATCGAGGCGTGCGAGCGCTTCATGGCGATGGACTTTCCCGCGGGCGCCGAAGCGCTGCTCCTCGCCGAGGTGGACGGCTGCAACGAGGAGGCGCTCGAGGCGATGCACCGGGTGCGCGATGTCCTCGAGCGCTGCGGCGCGAGCGAGGTGCGCGTCGCCGCGGATGC
>DATIZV010000238.1:0-9870 GCA_035516915.1 Usitatibacter sp.
CGCCGAACCGCTCCCATCCGAGCCCGACGGCACCCGGATGCGTGGCGGTCGGCTTCACGGGTCCGAGCAGCGCATAGTCCACGCCGATCGCGGCGGCACGATCGAGCTCGCCCGCGTCGTGGCAGGACGCGCCCACCAACGGCATGTCGGGCCTCGCCTGCGCCGCCATCAGGGCGGCCGAGGTGAGGTGGACGCCCGCGGACTGCGGAAACGTGCCGCAATCGACGTTCACCACGACGCGCGAGCCGCAGGGCTCCGCCCGCGCGAGCGTGCGCGAGACGAGGTGCTGCAGGCGCTGGTGCGCCATCCCCTTCTCGCGGATCTGCACGAGCAGGCGCTCCTCGACGAGGCGCTCGGAAAGGCGTGCGATCCAGGCATCGATGCCGAGCGCCGCGGCGTTCGAAATCACCATCACGGCGGGCAGCGCGAGCGCCGCGAGCACCGGCGCGTTCGCCGGCAGCATCGGCGAGACGTCGGGCGACTCCACGCGCTGCCAGCGGATCGCCTGGTCCTCGAGCGGCTGCGGATCGCCGTCCCAGCGCGTGACGCGAAAGAAGTGCAGGCGCACCGTCGCGTGCGTGTAGGCGTAGACACGCGTGATCCACGGCGTCGCCTCGCGCACCTCGATGCCGAGCTCCTCGGCGAGCTCGCGCGCGAGCGCCGCGAGCGCATCCTCGCCGGCCTCGATCTTGCCGCCGGGGAATTCCCAGTAGCCGGGATAGGGCTTGCCGGCGGGACGCTGCGCGAGCAGGAACTCGCCCGGCCGCTCGATCACCGCCGCCGCGACCTCGGTGATCTTCTCGCTCACCGCCCTGTGACGACTGAATGGAACCACGGATGAACACGGATGAACACGGATGGCTCGTGAAGGCAATGGCGCCCCAGCCATGGGCACCGCACCGTCATGCTTCGAAGCTCATCTGTGTTCATCCGTGTTCATCTGTGGTTTCAACGGGGTTCGACCGCGTTCAACGGCGCTTATCGGCGGATCCGGTCTTTTGCCTCCCGACCCAGTCCCGCGCGAACTGCCAGGCCACGCGACCGCTGCGGAACCCGCGCTCGAGCGCCCACAGCAGCGCCGCCTCGCGCGACTCCCTGCTCGGCTTTCCGCCGAGACGCCCGACCCAATGGTCGGCGATCTCCAGGTACTGCTCCTGGTCGAAGGGATAGAACGAGAGCCACAGGCCGAAGCGCTCCGAGAGCGAGATCTTCTCCTCGGTCGTCTCGCCCGGATGGATCTCGCCGCCGACGTGCTTCGCCTCGAGGTTCTCGTTCATGAACTCGGGCATGAGGTGGCGGCGGTTGGAGGTGGCGTAGATGACCACGTTCGGGGACGCACCGGCGATGGTTCCGTCGAGCGCCACCTTGAGCGACTTGTATCCCGCGTCGGACGCCTCGAAGGAAAGGTCGTCGGAAAACACCATGAAGCGCTCGGGGCGATCGGCGATGAGGTCGACGATATCGGGGAGGTCGACGAGGTCGCGCTTGTCCACCTCGATGAGCCGCAGTCCCTTCGGGGCGAACTCGGCGAGCGCGGCCTTCACGAGCGAACTCTTGCCCGTGCCGCGCGCCCCGGTGAGGAGGACGTTGTTCGCCGGACGGCCGGCGACGAACTGCGCGGTGTTCTCGCGCAGGCGCCGCTTCTGCTCGTCGATGTCCTTGAGGTCGGAGAAACGGATCGAATGGGGATTGCGCACCGCCTCCAGGTAGCCGCCGCGCGCGTTCTTGCGCCAGCGGAACGCCTGGGCCTTCCAGTCGGTCGCGCGCGCGGCGCCGGGAAGCAGCCGGTCGAGTCGCTCGACGAGCTCGCCCAGGCGATCGGCGATGCGCTTCAGGTCTTCGCTCATTTCATCGTGAACGTCATCAGCCAGTAGTAGGTCACGGTCTCGAGCTCGGCCTCGCGCGCCACCGGGCGCACCGCCTCGGCGAGCTCGTCGGGCGTGGGAAAGTTCTTGAGCACCTCGTACTCCTCGCCGTTGGGAAGGTGCCGGATCTGGTACGTGTTCCCCTCCGCGTCGCGCCGCGAGATCGCGGTCGAGCTGCCCTCGGCGTAGCGGTTGTCGAGGATCGCGACGAGCGCCCCGCGCCCGAGCTTCGCGGCGAGGTTGCGCACGAACTTCGCGAGGTCGCTCTTGCGCACGTGGGACCACCAGAACCCGGCGAAGGCGGCGTCGCAGCCGTCCGGCGCGCCCTCCAGGGTGATCGCATCGGCGCGGAAGAACTGCGCGCGCGCGGGCGGAATCGGCTTCTCGCGCGCGATCTCGAGCACCGCGTCGTTGATGTCGCACGCGTAGACCTTCGCCGCCTCGCGCGCGATGAACTGCGTCCAGTAGCCGGTGCCGCACGCGAGCTCGAGGACCGTGCGCCCGCGCAGGATCTCGGGCACGCGGTGGCGCAGCCACTCGAGCTCGTGCTGCCGCTCGGGCTTGTCGTAGACCTGCTCGTAGACCGCGGCGCGCCGGGCGTAGTACTGCTCGAGGTGCGACGACCCGCTTCGGTTATCGGCCATGGCTCTCACCTCCCCTGGAAGCGTTGCGCAACGGACGGCCCGTTCAGCTGCGGTAATCGGCGTTGATCTTCACGTAGTCGTAGGAGAAGTCGCAGGTCCACACGGTCGCGGATTCGTCGCCGCGACCCAGCGTGACGCGCACCTCGATCTCCGCGGGTTTCATGACGCGCCGGCCCTGCGCCTCGGTGTAGGACGCTGCGCGGCCGCCCTCTTCGACGACCACCACGTCGCCGAGTTTCACTCCGACCCGCGCGGGATCCAGGTCCGCGATGCCGGCGTTGCCGATCGCGGCGAGGATGCGCCCGAGGTTCGGGTCGGAGGCGAAGAACGCCGTCTTCACCAGCGGCGAGTGGGCGATCGATTTCGCGACGCGCAGGCACTCCGCGCGCGTCTCGCCCTCCTCGACCGCGATCGTGATGAACTTGGTCGCGCCCTCGCCGTCGCGCACGATGGCCTGCGCGAGGAGGCGCGCGACCTCCGTCACGGTCTCGGCGAGCTTGCCGAACTCGGCGGTGCCCTCGCCGACGATGGGCGCGTGCGCCGCGCGTGCGGTGGCGACGAGGAGCAGCGTGTCGTTGGTGGACGTGTCGCCGTCGACCGTGATCGCGTTGAACGACGTGTCCGCGGCCTGCCGCACGAGGTCCTGCAGCGCGTTCTGCCCTACCGCCGCGTCGGTGGCGATCACCGCGAGCATCGTCGCCATGTTCGGCTGGATCATGCCGGCGCCCTTCGCGATGCCGGTGACCGTCACGGTGCGCCCGTCGATCACCGTCTGGCGCGAGACGGCCTTGGGCACGGTGTCGGTCGTCATGATCGCCTCGGCCGCCGAGGCCCAGCGGTCCGGGGCGAGGTCGGCGATGCAATCGCGCAATCCCCGCTCGATGCGATCCACCGGGAGCGGCTCCATGATCACGCCGGTCGAGAGCGGGAGCACCGCGGCCGCCGACACGCCGAGCAGGTGCGCCGCCGCCGCGCAGACCGCGCGCGCGTCCTCGATGCCGGCCGTTCCGGTCCCGGCGTTCGCCACGCCCGTGTTCACGACGATCGCGCGGATCGGGCCCTTCGCCTCGAGGTGCTCGCGGCACACGCTCACCGGCGCCGCGCAGAACCGGTTGCGCGTGAAGACGCCTGCGACGCGCGCGCCCTCGTCGAGCGCGACCACCGCGAGGTCCTTGCGGCCCGGCTTGCGGATGCCCGCGCAGGCGACGCCGAGGCGCACGCCCGAGATCGTGAGCAGGTCTTGGGCGCGCGGGGGCTCCAGGTTGACGGCCATCGATGTGCGAACCTCGCGGAGGGCGGCGCGCGGGCGAGCGCCGCATCGAACGCGGGATTTTACACGGGCATCGACTTGGGCCTCAGCCGCGCCATGAAGCAGCCATCGACGTACCGGCCGCCGCGCGGCGCGTAGCGCCGTAGTCGCCGGGCCGGGCGCGACGGATCGCGATGCCCGTGGCGCCGAGGATGGGGCCGCCCGAAGCCGGCCGTCAAGCGAGATCCCTCGCTACGCGGCGAGCGAAACAGCCTCCGCGGCCTCGGCCGGCTGGCGCTTGCCGCGCCACACCGCCTGGGCGGCGGCGACGCCGCTTCCCGGAACGATCTCGATGCCGTTGTCCTGCATCGCCATCTCGACGCCGCCGAGCGCGCCGAGGAGCATCAGCTCGTTCAGGTCCCCGAGGTGGCCGATGCGGAACACCTTGCCCGCGACCTTCGAGAGGCCCGCGCCGAGCGCGAGGTCGTAGCGCCGGAACGCGGTATCGATCACGCGTGCCGCATTCACGTGCTGCGGCACGACGACCGCCGTGACGGTGTTCGAATGCCAGCGCGGCGCGCGGCAGCAGGTGGTGAGTCCCCACGCCTTCACGGCCTCGCGCACCCCGGAGGCGAGCCGCGCGTGGCGCGCGAGCACGTTCGGCAACCCTTCCTCGAGGAGCATCGCGAGCGACTCCCGCAGCCCGTAGAGCAGCGGAAGCGAGGGCGTGTAGGGGAAGTAGCCGTCGACGTTCGCGCGGCGCATGTCGGCGAAGCTGAAGAACACGCGCGCGAGGCGCGCGCTCTTCTCCGCCTCGATCGCGCGCGGGCTCGCGCACACGATGCCGAGTCCCGCCGGCATCATGAGGCCCTTCTGCGAGCCGGTGACCGCGAGGTCCACGCGCCACTCGCTGAAGCGGAAGTCGATGCTCGCGAGCGAGCTCACCGCGTCGACGTAGAGCAGCGCCGGGTGCTTCGCATCGTCCATCGCGCGCCGGACCCCCGCGATGTCGCTCGTCACTCCCGTCGCGGTCTCGTTGTGCACCACCATCACGCCCTTGATCCTGTGCTCGCGGTCGGCACGCAACGCCGCCGCGATGAGGTCTTCCGGCGCCCCGGTGCCCCATTCGACGTCGATCACCTCCACGTCGAGGCCGAGCCTCTGCATCATGTCGATCCAGAGGTGGCTGAACTGGCCGAAGCGCGGCGCGAGCACCTTGTCGCCGGGCGAGAGCGTGTTCGCGAGCGAAGCCTCCCAGGCACCGGTTCCCGTGGCCGGAAAGACGAACACTTCGCCCTCGGCGCAGCGGAAGAGCTGCTTCAATTGCGGGAAGAGGCCGCGGGCGAGCTCGGGGAAGGCGCTCGAGCGGTGGTCCTCCATCGCGACCATCATCGAGCGCAGGATGCGGTCCGGAACGTTGGTGGGACCCGGGACGAAAAGGAAATTGCGGCCGGCCATGGGGTTCTCCTCGAGCGGTTGGGAAGGATTCCGGGCGGCGCGGCGATTCACGACGCCGCGCGGTGGATGGGGTGGGCAGGCCAGGGCGGCTCGCCCGCCGGGACGGACGCCTCGGCCGCCGCTACCGCGTTGGCGATGAGGCACGCGACGGTCATGGGTCCGACGCCGCCCGGAACCGGCGTGATGTGGCCGGCGACGCGCGCGACGCTCTCGTACTCGACGTCGCCGACGATGCGCCCGTCGGCGAGGCGGTTGATGCCCACGTCGATCACGGCCGCGCCCGGCTTCACCATCGCGCCGGTCACGAGGCCCGGGCGGCCCGCCGCGGCGACCAGCACGTCGGCCTCCCGGGTGGCGCGCTCGAGCGACGGCGTGCGCGAGTTGCACACGGTGACGGTCGCGCCGCGCTCGATGAGCATCAGCGCGAGCGGCTTGCCGACGATGTTGCTGCGGCCGATCACCACCGCATGGCGGCCCGCGACGGGAATCGACGCGGCATCGAGCAGGCGCATCACCGCGCTCGGCGTGCACGCCGCGAAGCGGGGTGCGCCGACGACGAGCGCGCCGAGGTGCTCCGGCCGGAAGCCGTCGACGTCCTTCCCGACGGCGATCGCCGCGATCACCTCGCGCACGTCGAGGTGCCCCGGGAGGGGAAGTTGCACCAGGATGCCGTGGACCGCCGGGTCGGCATTGAGCTGCGCGAGCGCCCCGAGGACCATCTCGCGCGGCGCATCGGCGGCGAGCGCGATGCGGCGCGAGCTCACGCCGGCGGCGGCGCAGGCGCGCTCCTTGTTGCGCACGTACACCTGCGAGGCGGGATCGTCGCCCACGAGCACCACGGCGAGCGCCGGCCGCCTGCCGATCGCCGCGAGGGCCGCCGCGCGCGCCGCCGATTCCTCGAGCAGCCCGCGGGCGAGCGCCGCGCCGTCGATGCGCACCGCGCTCATGCGGCCTTCTGCGCCAGGGCGGGCGCCTGGCGGCCGCGCCCGGCGCAGACGGTGCGCTCGAGGAGCGTTGCGCACGCGTACACGGCCTCCAGGTGCGGCACCGGCGTACCGGTGAGGCGCGCGAGCTCGATCACCGACCCGAGCAGCGCGTCGAGCTCCGTCGAGCGCGCCGATTCGACGTCCTGCAGCATCGAGGTGCGGTGGTGCCCGACGCGCGCGGCGCCCTCGATGCGCTTCTCGAGCGGCACCCGGAACGACGCGCCGAGGCCGGTCGCCACCGCCTCGGCCTCGCGCATCATCGCCATCGCGAGCGCACGCGTGTGCGGCTCGGCGCAGATCTCGGCGAGCGTGGCGCGCGAAAGGGCGCTGATGGGATTGAAGCAGAGGTTGCCCCAGAGCTTGAGCCAGATCTCGCTGCGGATGTCGGGAAGCACCGGCGAGCGCAGGCCCGCCGACTCGAAGAGGCGCGAGATGCGCTCGACGCGCGGCGAAAGCGACCCGTCCGGCTCGCCCACCGGAAAGCGGTCTCCCTCGACGTGGCGCACGACCCCGGGCCGCACCAGCTCGCACGCGGGATACACCACGCAGCCCACGATGCTCCCGGGCGCGATGGTCGCGGCGATCTGCCCGGCCGGGTCCACCGATTCCACCACCCGGCCTGCGAACGGACCGGGGCGGCGCTGGAAGTACCACCACGGAATTCCGTTCTGCATCGTGACGAGCGGCACGTCGCCGGCGGGGAGCGCCGCCAGCTCCTGCGCGATCGGCGCGACCTGGTGCGCCTTCACCGCGAGGATGACGAGGTCCTGCGCGCCGGCCTGCGCCAGGCGCTCCACGGCGCGCAGGCGGTGCACGCCCTCGGATCCGTCCCGCTCGAGGAGCGCGAGGCCCGCCGACTGCAGGGCGCGCAGGTGCATGCCGCGCGCGACCAGCGTCACGTCGACCCCGGCGCGCGCGAGGCGCGCACCGACGAAACAACCGATCGCTCCCGCACCGACGATGCAGGCACGCATGGGCTCCTCCGGCTCGCGGTTTCGTAAACCCCTTTTGCACAGGGTGAACCAGGCGCGCCCAGAAATGAAGTTTATTTTCTTAGGGCCTTGGATTAGATTTACTTATAGGAGGGAACCGTGAAGCACATCACCCGCCGCCAGCTGCACATCTTCGCCGCCGTGGTCGCCGAGCAGGGCTTCTCGGGGGCCGCCCGGGCGCTGCACCTCACCCAGCCGGCCGTCTCGCTGCAGGTGAAGGAGCTCGAGACCTCGTGCGCAATCCCGCTGCTCGACCGTTCCGGACGGCGCATCCGCCCGACCGAGGCGGGACGCGAGATCCTGCGCGCCGCGCACGCCGTGGAGCGGGAGCTCAAGAGCGCGGAAGACGCGATCTCGGCGCTCAAGGGACTGCGCGGCGGACTGCTCACCATTGCGGTCATCAGCACCGCGCAGTACTTCGCGCCGCGCCTCATCAGCGAGTTCTGCCGGCGCCACGCCGACGTGAAGCTGCGGCTGGACGTCTGCAACCGCGTGACCATGGTCGGCCACCTGGAGGAGGACGACGTCGACATCGCGATCATGGGCCGCCCGCCGGGCGAGATCGAGACGCACGCCGAGCCCTTCGCGCCGAATCCCCACGTGGTGATCGCGGCGCCCGGCCACCGCCTCGCCGGTCGACGGCGACTGCCGGTGCGCGGGCTCCTCGACGAACCCTTCATCGCGCGCGAGCCGGGTTCGGGAACGCGCAGCCTCACCGACGGCCTCTTTGCGAAGCACCACGTCGCGTTCTCGCCCACGCTCGTGATGAGCAGCAACGAGACGATCAAGCAGGCGGTGATGGCCGGGATGGCGATCAGCCTGCTCTCGCTGCACACCATGGGACGCGAGGTGGCGACGAAGGCGATCCACGTGCTCGACGTCGAGGACCTGCCGATCGTGCGCCGCTGGTACCTGGTGCACCGCGCCGACAAGAGGCTCTCGCCCGCGGCGGTCGCTTTCCGCGACTTCATCCTGCGCGAGGCCGGGGCGTTCGTGGAAGAGATGATGGGCCCCGCGATCGCCGCAGCGAAGCTCGTGCATCGCCGCCTGCCGAAGCGCTAGGGGAACCTACGCGAGCTTGCCGTGGCAGTGCTTGTATTTCCTGCCCGACCCGCAGGGACACGGATCGTTGCGGCCCACCTTCTGCGTCGAGCGCACCTGCGGCTGCGGCGCCGCCGCGGCGCTCGCCGCCCCGGCGCTCGCGATCGCCACCGCCGCCTCGGGATCGGCCTCGGCCGCCGCCATCGCCTGGCCGAAGTCGGAGTGGTGGTACTGCACGTTCTTGAGCGCCGCCGCGGCGGCCGCGGCACGGCGCTCCGCCTCCTCGACCTGCTCCTGGGTGCGGATCTGCACCGCCATGAGGTGGCGCGTCACCTCGCGCTTGATCGAGTCGAGCATCGCGCCGAAGAGCTCGAAGGCCTCGCGCTTGTATTCCTGCTTCGGCTGCTTCTGCGCGTAGCCGCGAAGGTGGATGCCCTGGCGCAGGTAGTCGAGGGCGGCGAGGTGCTCGCGCCAGTGCGTGTCGATGGACTGCAGCATCACGGCGCGCTCGTAATGGCGCACCGCCTCGCGGTCCTCGATCACCTCGAACTTCGCGTCGTAGGTCTTGTGCGCGAGCTCGACCACGCGCTCGGCGATCTTCTCCTCGTCGAGCGTCTCGTCGGCCCGGGCCCACTCGCGCACCGGCGCCCGGAGGAAGAAGTCCGACTCGAGCCTGCGTTCCAGGCCCTCGAGGTCCCACTGCTCCTCGACGCTCCCGGGCGGCACGAGCTCCTGCGCGGTCGCCGTGAGCACGTCGTTGCGGATCGAGCGGATGGTCTCGGAGATGTCCCCGGACTCGAGCAGCTCGTTCCTCTGCGCGTAGATCACCTTGCGCTGGTCGTTCGCGACGTCGTCGTACTCGAGGAGCTGCTTGCGGATGTCGAAGTTGCGCGCCTCGACCTTGCGCTGCGCGTTCTCGATGGAGCGCGTCACCATGCGCGCCTCGATCGGCTCGCCCTCCGGGATCTTGAGGGAGCGCATGATTCCCTGCAGCCGCTCGCCGGCGAAGATCTTGAGGAGCGGGTCCTCGAAGGAGAGGAAGAAGCGCGAGCTCCCCGGGTCGCCCTGGCGCCCGGAACGGCCGCGCAGCTGGTTGTCGATGCGCCGCGACTCGTGGCGCTCGGAGCCGATGATGTGCAGCCCGCCCGCCGCCACCACGTCGTTGTGCAGCTTCTGCCAGCCCTCCATCACCTCGGCGACGCGCCGTTGCTTCTCGTCGTGGGCGAGGGTCTCGTCGGCCTTGATGCGCTGGACCTCGGGATCCGGGTTTCCGCCCAGCACGATGTCGGTCCCGCGGCCCGCCATGTTGGTGGCGATGGTGACCTGCGCGGGGCGTCCGGCCTGCGCCACGATCTCCGCCTCGCGCGCGTGCTGCTTGGCGTTGAGCACGTTGTGCGGGATCTTCTCCTTGTGCAGCATGCCGGAGAGGAGCTCGGAGTTCTCCACCGAGGTGGTGCCGACGAGGATCGGCTGTCCCTTCGCCGTGCGCTCCTTCACGTCCTTGATGATCGCGCCGTACTTCTCCTTGGCGGTGCGGTACACCTGGTCCTGCCGGTCCTTGCGCACCATCGGCATGTGGGTCGGGATGACGACCGTCTCCAGGCCGTAGATCTCCTGGAACTCGTAGGCCTCGGT
>DATIZV010000239.1:0-18535 GCA_035516915.1 Usitatibacter sp.
TCCGCACGCGCTTCGGGAGCCTTCTCGTCGTGGGCCTCATCGTGATCGGGTGCTGGATCCTCATCTTCCTCGCCTTCGCCGGCGTGGTCGGGTTCTCCATCCTCGGCGCGATCCTGTCCGGCAACGCGCAGCTGATCGTCCACGACATCGTGGCCTCGGCGCTCACCATCGCGCTCGCCGGGCTCATCGCGCTCGCGCTCTCGGTGCCGCTGATGGCCGCGTTCTGGTTCGCGCCGGCGCTGATCGTCATGCACGGGCTCTCGCCGGTGCAGGCGATGAAGGAGAGCTTCGTCGGCTGCATGCGCAACTTCGTGCCGTTCCTCGTGTGGGGCATCGTGATGACGGTGTTCGCCGTCCTCGCCGCCATCCCGATCGGGCTGGGCTACCTGGTCTGGATCCCGCTCACGATCTCCTCCACGTACGCGGCGTACCGTGGCATCTATACCGAGGACGGCACGCTCGAGCCGGCTTAGAGGTGGGCGAGCCGCCCGAGGAGCGTGAGCGCGGCCGAGAGCAGCAGCGTCGAGGTGAAGGGCAGGCGGATGCGCCGGCCCTTCCAGCGCACGGTGACGTCGCCCGGAAGCTCGCCGAGGCCGTGGCGGGCGAGCCAGGGCGTGGCCGCCGTGAGCACGACGACCCCGACGGCGAGAACGAGCAGCCACTTGATCATCGCGCCCTCATTCGCCGGGATCGCGCCGCCGCTCGAGCGTGACGCCGACCTTGCGCACGTTGCGCACGTGGCCGAGCTTCGCGACCGAGAGCCGCACCCACGGCGCCTTGAACTCGTCGATGATGAGCGCGCACACGTGCTCGGCGAGCGCTTCGAGCAGCTTGAAGCGCCGCTCGGCGAGGTCCGCGTTGATGCGCTGCACCACCTCGCCGTAGTTCACCGTGTCGTAGATGTCGTCGGTGAGGCCGACCTCGTTGCCCGGGATGCCGATCTCGATCTCCATCTCGAGGGTCTGCGCGCGCTGCTTCTCCCACTCGTAGATCCCGACCCACGCGTCGACGCGGAATTCGCGGAGGAAGATCGTATCCATGGCGCGGTATTGTAGAGTATGGCCATGACGGCGTTCCTCTGCGCGCTCGCCGGTTACCTCGCCGGATCCATCCCGTTCGCGCTCGTCGTGAGCCGCGCCCTGCGCCTTCCCGATCCGCGAACCTACGGATCCGGCAACATCGGCGCGACCAACGTGCTGCGCTCGGGAAGCCGCCGCGCCGCGCTCTTCACGCTGCTGGGCGACGCGGCGAAGGGCTGGGCCGCGGTGCTCGTCGCCTCCGCGCTCGGCCTCGCCGTGCCGTTCCTCGCGCTCGTGGGCTTCGCCGCCTTCCTGGGCCACCTGTTCCCGGTGTGGCTGCGCTTCCACGGCGGGAAGGGGGTCGCGACCGCCGCGGGCGTGCTCATCGCGTTCGACTGGCGCCTCGGCGTCGCGGCGATCGGGATCTGGCTGGCGGTGGCCGCCGCGACGCGCTATTCGTCGCTCGGGGCGCTCCTCGCCGCCGTCGCCGCGCCGGCGGCCGCCTGGTGGATGTTCGGTGCGGACCCGCGCTTCTACGCGGTGCTCGGGATGGCGGTGCTGCTCGTCCTGCGCCACCGCGGCAACATCGTGAAGCTCGCGCGCGGCGAGGAGAGCCGCATCGGCGAGAAGAAGGCGGCGCAGCCCGCGCCGGCCGGAATGGATAGAATGGGCCCGCCATGACGGACGAAGACGACCTCGACCTCGACTTCACGAAGCCGCCGAAGAAGCCGGCGCCGCCTCCCCCGCCCGAGCGCCTGCAGAAGGCGCAGAAGGAGGCGGTCGCGAGCCGGCCCGAGCTCGCGCGCACCGGCTTCTACGTCGCGATGGCGCGCCGCCCGAGCGAGAAGATCGTGCCGAGGAACGGCAACCGCCACAGCATCCTCGTGGTCGAGGACGACGCCGACCTGCTCAAGCTCGTGAGCGAGGTGCTCGCCAAGGCGGGCTTCCTCACGCGCTCGGCCCGCAACCGCGCGGAGATCAACGCCGAGTTCAACAAGGCGCCGCTTCCCGACCTGGTGCTCCTCGACGTGACGCTGCCCGACAGCGACGGATTCGCGATCCTCGAGCGCATCCGCGGCAACCAGAAGATCACGCGGCTCCCGGTGATCATGATGACGGGCAAGTCGGCCGTCACCGACATCGCCCGCGGGCTCTCGCTCGGCGCCGACGGCTACGTCACCAAGCCCTTCAAGATCAGCGGGCTGGTCGCCGCGGTGAACACCGTCCTCGCGCTCGACTAGGAAGCCGCGCCCGGGCCCTCCCGCCGCCCGTGCAGGACCGCGCTATCGCCGCCGGCGCGGCGGGAAGCGCCACCAGGTCCACGCCACGGCGAGCGCGAAGGCGCAGTAGATCGCGGTGAACGCCCAGGGCGGCAGGTTCCAGAAGAGCCAGGCGTGCACGAAGCGCTCGAGGAAGCCCTGGCTCGCGCGCACGCCGCGCAGCTCGTCCTCCCACACCGTGAGCGGGCAGGCGCGGCCGAGGACCGATTCGAGCGCGACGAAGCCGATCGCGCCCAGGTGCGCGCCCCGCAGCCACGGGTTGAACGCGAAGCGGCGGCGCGCGGCGATGCCCGCGAGGATCGCGGCGAAGCCCAGCACCACGAAGAGGACGAACGCGACGTGGACGGCGAGGACGAGGTCGGCGAGGACGCGGCCGCTCACTCGGCCGCTTCGTGCACCGGGGCGCGCGCCGCGACCGAGGCGCCCGCGCGCGGATACGGATAGAGCGTGTTGAGCGAGGCGGTGGCGCCGTTCGCCTGCACCATGCGGCAGTGCTCGCGCCGCAGCAAGCGCGGATGGGCCACGCCGCACGAGTGCGCGATCATCTCGATGTCGCGGTTCATGCCCATCGCGTAGTTCGCGACGCGCAGGTACTTCTCCTGCACGACGAGGCCGCGCTGCAGCCGCGGGTTGTGCGTCGTGATGCCCGTCGGGCAGGTGTTGGTGTGGCAGCGCAGCGCCTGGATGCAGCCCAGCGCGAACATGAACCCGCGCGCGGTGTTCACGAAATCGGCGCCGACGCACAGCGCCCACGCCGCGCGCGCGGAGGTGACGAGCTTTCCGGAAGCGACCAGGCGCACGCGCTCCTTGAGGCCGGATTCGAACAGCACGTCCGCCGCCCTCGGCAGCGCTTCCTCGATCGAGAGGCTCATGTGGTCGAAGAGCGCCTGGGGCGCCGCGCCGCTGCCGCCCTCGCCGCCGTCGACCACGAGGAAATCCGGCGCGTACTCGAGCCCGCGGCGCAGCACGTTCTCCGCGATGTCGTTGAGGAACCACCATCCGCCGATCGCCGTCTTGATGCCGACCGGGCGCCCGGTGAGCGAGCGGACGGCGGCGACCTGGTCGAGGAGCTCGGTGGTGCTCGCGATGTCGCGGTGGCGGTTCGGCGAGAGCGAGTCCTCGCCGGCGGGGATGCCGCGGATCGCGGCGATCTCCGCCGTCACCTTGCCGCCCGGCAGCACGCCGCCCTTGCCCGGCTTCGCGCCCTGCGAGAGCTTGATCTCGAAGGCCTTCACGCGCGTGGCGAGCTCCTTCGCGCGCGCGGGCGAGAAATTTCCCTCGGCGTCGCGCACGCCGTACTTCGCGGTGCCGATCTGCATGATGACGTCGCACCCGCCCTCGAGGTGGTACGGCGCGAGGCCGCCCTCGCCCGTGTCGAGCCAGCACCCGGCGAGGGCCGCGCCGCGCGAGAGCGCCTGGACGGCGGGCTTCGAGATCGCGCCGAAGCTCATGCCGCTCACGTTCACGATGGAGCGCGCGAGGAACGGCCGCTCGCACCAGCCCTCGCCGATCACGAGCGGCGGCGTCGCCTGCCTTTCCCACTCCTGCACCGGGAAGGGCGCGTTCACGAACAGGATCGCGCCCGGCGCCTTCATGTCGTAGGTGGACCCGAAGCCGATGAGCCCGCTGCCGTCCTCCTGCTTCGCGACGCGATAGACCCATGCGCGCGTCGCCCGGTTGAACGGCATCTCCTCGCGATCGCCGGCGAAGAAGTACTGGCGGAAGTATTCGCCCTGGCGCTCGAAGAAGTAGCGCAGCCGCCCCACCACCGGATAGTTGCGCAGCACCGCGTGCTTCTTCTGCGTGACGTCCTCGATGAACCAGAAGACGATCACCGCGGCGATCACCAGCGCGAGGAGCGTTCCCGCGCCGACCGACAGGATCCCCAGCGCTTGCGACATGGCGTCCTTCCCGAAGACCTCAGGGATGCGTCGTGGAGGCGCGCCCAGTATATCGCGCCCTCCTCACCGGAGCAGCGTTTCGGAGAGGAATTGGACCGTCGCGTAGAAGAGGAAATCCGCGTTCGCCGCGCGCGCGAAGCCGCGACCTTCGTCCTTCGCGACGAGGAACCACGCGGGCTCGCCGCGCCGCTCGAGGCTCGCGACGATGCCGCGCGCCTCGGCCACCGGCACGCGCGGGTCGTTCGTGCCCTGGGCGACGAGGAGCGGCGTGGAGATCCGGTCGGCCTGCGCGAGCGGCGAGATCGATTCCAGGAAGCGGCGCGTCGCTGCGTCGCGCTCGTCGCCGTACTCGGCGCGGCGCACGGACCTGCGCTCGCCCGGCGTGCGATCGAGGAAGGTCGCGAGATCCGCGATGCCCGCCACGTCGACGGCGGATCGGATGCGATCGGAAAAATGCGCCGCCGCGGCGAGGCTCATGTAGCCGCCGTAGCCTTCGCCCGCGACCGACACCCGGCTCGCGTCGAGGTCCGGCTGCTTCGCGATCCACTCGAAGAGGGCGCCGATGTCCTTCACCGCGTCCTCGCGCTTGCGGCCGTCGTCGAGCGCGAGGAAGGTCTTGCCGAAGCCGTCGGAGCCGCGCACGTTGGGATAGACCAGCGCGATGCCGAGCTCGTCCACGAGGTAATTGTTGCGGCCGATGAAGCGCGGGCGCGCCTGCGAAGCCGGCCCGCCGTGGATCACCACGAGCACCGGGCGCTTGCCGGGGAAGCGCTTCGGCGAAGGCTGGTACTCGAGCCCGGTGATCTCGCGGCCGTCGAAGCTCTTCCAGCCGACGGTGCGCGGCTCGGCGAAGGCGCTGGTGTTCACGTTCGGGCTGTTGCCGTTGGTCCAGCGCGTCACCTGGTTCTTCGCGAGGTCGTAGGAGAAGACGTCGCCTGCGGTGCGCGCCGAGCTCACCGTGAACGCCACCTCGTCGAAGCCCGGCCGCCATCGCAGCGAGCCGATGACGCCCGGCACGAGCGGCGGCCGCGGCAGCTCCTTCAGCGTCGCGAGGTCGATGAAGCGCAGCACGCTCGCCCCGTCCTCGTTGGTGGTGAAGGCGATGCGGCTCGCGGCGAACGAGAGCTCGAAGCCGTCGACGTCGTGCGCGATGTGCGCCGTGATCGGCCGTTCCGTGCCGCTCGCGAGCTCGATGCGGACCAGGCGCCGGAACTCGGAGCCGCGGTTGCTCGTCGCGAAGAGCGCGCGGCCGTCGCGCGAGAAGCGCGGGTTCCCGTAGGCGACGGGGGAGGCACGGAGCGGTCGAGTGAGGCGCCAGTGGCGGCCCGTCGCGACGTCCATCACCCAGAGCGAGCTCTCGCTCGCCGACGCGCGCTGCACGAACGCGAGCCGCTTGCCGTCCTCCGAGAAATGGAAATCGAGCCAGCCGCCGCCCTTCAGGCGCGCGATCACCTTGTCGCTGGCGGGCTTCGCCGGATCGAGCACGTGCACGGAGGTGCGCAGCTCGCGCGCGGAATCGCCGGGGTCCAGCGGCTGCGCCAGGTATACGAGGCGGCCCCCGCGGTGCCACCATGCGAAGTCGCTCACGTGCTCGCCCTCGGGGCTCAGCCCCGTGAGCGCGCGGCCGGGAAGGTCCTCGCGGTAGAGGCGCGATGCCCCGGTGCCGCCTTCCGCGCGCACGAAGACCAACGAATCGCCCCGCGTCGGCTCGAATCGTCCGTTGCGCACCGCGCCGGCGAAATCGGTGAGCGGCTCGGGCGCGTCGCCCGGGTTGGCGACGAGGTGCAGCTGCTCGGTCTCCCCCAGGCGCCGCCGCACGAGGATCTCGCGGCGCCTCGGATGCCAGGAAAGCATCGCGTGGGCACGGAACTCGCCGTACGGGGCGAGCGCCTTCGCGAGCCGCGCGGGAATCGGCGGCACGCCCTCGAGCGAGAGACCGGCGGGCGGCGCGACGCTCGGCGCCTGGGCGGCGGCGACGCCGGCCGCGAGCGCGAGCGCCGTGCACGCGCGCCGCGCGATCGTGCGGCGCAACCCGCGCGCGATCACTTGGGCCGTGGACCGGTCGCCACCGGCCGCGCGGGATCCGAGCACCACTCGCTCCACGATCCCGGGTAGAGGCGGCCCTCGCCCAGGCCGGCGAGCTCGAGCGCGAAAAGGTTGTGGCAGGCCGTCACGCCCGAGCCGCACATGTGCACCGACTTCTCCGGCGGCGTGTGGTCGAGGAGGTCGAGCAGCTCCTCGCGCAACTCCGCGGGCGCCTTGAAGCGGCCGTCGGGCTCGAGGTTGCGCTGCCAGAAGCGGTTCACGGCGCCGGGCACGTGGCCCGCGACCGGGTCGAGCGTCTCCTGCTCGCCGGCGTAGCGCGTCGCGGCGCGCGCATCGACGAGCCGCAGCGACGGATCCTCGCAGAAGCGCTCCACGAACGCCGTGTCGACGACGGCGCCCAGCCGCGGCCTGGGCTCGAACGACCCGGCCCGAGGCGCCGGCACCGCGCTCGACACCGCGCGCTTCTCGCGCAGCCAGCGCCGCCAGTCGCCGTCGAGAAGGGCCACGCGCGCGACGCCCAGCCAGCGCAGCATCCACCACAGGCGCACCGCATAGCAGCCGCCGCTCGCGTCGTAGGCCACGACGCGCGACCGCGAATCGACGCCGCAACGCTCGACGCGCGCGGCGAACCGCGCGGGATCGGGCAAGGGATGGCGCCCGTTGCCGCCGGTCTTCGGGCCCGAGAGGTCCTCGTCCACGTCCAGGAAATACGCGCCCGGGATGTGGGCGTCGCCATACTCGTGGCGTCCGGCTTCCGTATCCACGAGGTCGTGGCGCGTATCGAAGACGACCCACTCCGGGTCGTCGAGATGCCGCGCGAGCTCCCCGGGTGTCACCAGGATCGGTTCCATCAGCTTTCGAACCCCGCTTCCTCGATTTCCTCTTTCGGCTCGGCACGCATCGCGAGCATCCCGCTCGCGACGATGACGAGCATGCCGATCCACTCGAGCGGCGCGAGCGGCTGCTTCCACACGATCATCGTCGCGACGGCGCCGAACACCAGCGTCGAGTAGGAGAGCGCGCTCACCACGAGCGTATTGCCGGTGCGGTAGGCGCGCGTCATCGCGAGCTGCGCCGCCGCGCCGCATGCGCCGATGCCGCCGAGGATCCAGAGGTCGTCCCAGCGCACCGGATGGAAGGTGGAGGTCGCCGCCTGCCACGCGGCGCACATCACCGAAGCGATCGCCCCGAACCAGAACACGACGCGCCAGTCGGGCTCGCCCATCTTGCCGAGCGTGCGCACGCTGAGGTAGGCCCACGCCGCGAGCACGCCCGAGAAGAGGCCGATCATCGCCGCGCCTTCCTTTCCCTCCTCGAACGTCGGCTCGAGCAGCATCGCGACGCCGGCGAATCCGAGCAGGATCGCGGCCGCGAGCCGCCCCGAGAAGCGCTCGCGCAGCACGACCAGCGTCGCGATCGCGAGGAAGATGGGCGAGGTGTAGTTGAGCGTCTGGGCCGTCGCGAGAGGAAGCGCGCCGATGGCGTGGTAGTACGCCATCAGCGAGACCGCGCCCACCGCCGAGCGCAACGCGTGCATGCCGAAGTAGCGGGTGCGCAGCGACCCTCCGCGCACCTGCACCACGCCGAGCATGGCGACCCACGTGACGACGGAGCGGTAGAACGCGAGCTCCGAGGTGCCGAACTGCGCGGAGCCGAGCTTCACGAGGACGCCCATCGTCGCGAAGAGAAAGCCGGCGACGATCATCCAGGAGGAGGTCATGGGGACGTGCGGAAAACGCAGATTATATTCCGCGCGTGCGCCGCGCTCACGCCTCGCGTTGCGCCGCCGGCTGCGCGGCGACCCGCCGCAGGTCCTGCACGACGCGCCCGCCCTGCAGCACGATCACGCGGTCGGCCGAGGCGATGGTCTCGGGCCGGTGCGCGATGAGGATGCGGGTGAGCCGGAGCGAGCGCACCGCGTCGTTCACCGCGCGCTCCCTGGCGACGTCGAGCGCGCTGGTCGCCTCGTCGAGGAAGAGGATGCGCGGCTGCTTGTAGAGGGCCCGGGCGAGGAGGATGCGCTGCTTCTGCCCGCCGGAAAGCGCCGCGCCCATGTCGCCGATGAGCGTGTTGTATCCCATCGGCATCGCGGCGATGTCGTCGTGGACGGCCGCCATCCGCGCGTGGCGCTCGATCGCGGCGGCGTCGGCGGCGGGATCGAAGAAGCTGATGTTGTCGGCGATGGAGCCGGCGAAGAGCTGGTCGTCCTGCATCACGGTGCCGACGAGCTTGCGGTAGCGGTCGATGCCGAGCTTGCGGATGTCGATGCCGCCCGCGAGGATCTTCCCGTCGGTGGGCGCGAGGAGACCGAGCATGAGCTTCACGAGCGTCGTCTTGCCCCCGCCCGAGGCGCCCACGATGGCGACCGATTCGCCCGGCGCCACCGAGAACGAGCAATTGAGGAGCACGAGCGGCTCCATGTCGGAGTAGCGGAAGGAGACCGCGCGCACCTCGAGCGAGGCCTGCATCTCGTCGTCGGTCCCCGCCGGCGACTCCGGCTCCGGCGCCGCGAGCACGATGTCGGCGAGGCGCTCGCCCTGCAGCCCCAGCATGCGCAGCTCGATCATCTTGTCCACCAGCCCCGCCACGCGCAAGGAGAACTGGTCCTTGTACGACATGAAGGCGAACAGCATCCCGACCGAGAGCGCGTTGTCGAGGACCAGCAGGCAGCCGATCCAGACGATCGCGACGCGCTCGATGCCGAACACGAGGCCGTTCGCGGAGCGGAAGGCGAGGCCGAGCTTCTGCGCCGCGAGCTCCTGGTTGGTGGCGTCGACGACCAGGTTCAGCCAGCGCGAGCGGCGCTCGGCCTCGCGCCCGAAGAGCTTGATCGATTGCACGCCGCGCACCGTCTCGAGGAAATGGCTCTGCTGCTTCGCGGCGTGCACGATGTGCTCCTCGGTCGCGCGGCGCAGCGGCTCGTAGAACGCGCGGCGCAGCAATCCGTAGGCGGCGACGGCGGCGAGCGCGAGCGCGGCCAGCACGCGGCTGTAGACGAGCATCATCGCGAGCGTCGCGGTGGCCATCGCGCCGTCGATCATCGCCTCGACGAAGCTGCCGGTGAGCGTGCGCTGGATCGCGCCCACCGCGCCGAAGCGCGAGACGACGTCGCCCAGGTGGCGCTTCTCGAACCATCCGACGGGCAGCCTGAGGAGGTGCGAGAAGACGTTCGCGAGCCACTGCAGGTTGAGCGTGGTGCCCAGGTAGAGAACCACCCACGAGCGCAGCGCGGTGAGCGCCACCTGGATCGCCGCGAGGAGCAGGAAGCCGAGGCCCAGCACCGTGAGCAGGTCCCGGTCGGCGGAGACCACCGCGCCGTCGATCGCCCACTGCAGGTAGAACGGGGTGACGACGGCGATCGCCTGCAGCGCGGCGGCGAGGGCGAGCACCTGCGCGAGCGAGCGGCCCAGCCCCTCGACGCGGCCCATCAGGTCGCCGAGCCGCACGCGCCGCCGCTCGTCGATCGGCCGGAACGGCGTGGTGGGCGCGAGCTCGAGCGCGATCCCCGTGAAGTGCCGCGACACTTCGGACATCGGCATGCGCCTCACACCGCGCGCCGGGTCGTGGACCACCGCGCCGCGCGCATCGGCCTCCCGCAGCACCACGAAGTGATTGAGGTCCCAGTGCAGGATGCACGGCATGCGAAGGCGGGGAAGCTCGTCGAGCTCGAGCTTGAGGGGCCGCGGGGCGAGGTCGAGGTGGCCCGCGACCTGCATCAGGAACGCGAGCGTCGCTCCCTTGAGCGAGACGGTGAAGCGCCGGCGCAGCCCCGCGAGGTCGATGCGATGGCCGTGGTAGCAAGCCACCATGCCGAGGCTCGCGAGGCCGCACTCCGCCGCTTCCGTCTGCAGGAGCACCGGGAGGCGCGGGCGCGACAGCAGGTGCAACTGCGCGAGCGCGGGCACCTCAGGCCCTCCCGGCGAGGCCGAGGAGCGGCTCGAAGATCCACTCGATGAGGCGCCGGCGATCGAGCAGCACGTCCGCTTCGACGCGCATCCCCGCCTTCAGCGCGCGCGGCTTTCCGTAGGCGAGCACGGACTGCGATTCGAGCGCGGCCTTGATGCGATACAGCGGCTCGCGCCCGCCGTCGGCCGGCACGAAGCCGGGCTCCGCCGCGGGAAGCGGGCTTTTCGAGATCGCGACCACGCGCGCGCGATAGGCGCCGAACTTCTGGTGCGGATACGCGGAAAAGCGCACCAGCACCTGCTGGCCGGTGCGCACGAAGCCGATCGAGCGCGACGGCGCGAAGAGGTGCACCTCGAGCGGCGAGCGCGCCGGAATGATCGTGGCGAGCGCAGTCCCGGGGAGCACGGCCTGGCCGCGTTCCACGAGCACCGCCCCGACGGTGCCGCTCGCGGGCGCCACGATGGAGGCGCGGTACTGCAGCTCGTGCTCGAGGGCGTCCTGCTCCACCGAAGCGCGCTGCAGGTCGAGGGCGGCGAGCTGGGCGCCCGCCCTTTCCCGCGCGGCGCGCTCGTCGATCCGGGCGGCGTCGAGGTCGCGCGTGAGCGCGAGGCGCGCGCGGCGCAGGCTCTCGAGCGCGGCCGTCGCCTGCATGCCGGCGTCGCGCTCGCGGTCGGCGGCGGCGCTCGAGAGGAAGCCGATCGCCTCGAGCCTGCGCGCCCGATCCACGCTGCGCGCGGCGATCTCGACTCGCGCCTCCTGCGTGCGCATCTCGCGATCGAGCTCGTCGCGCTCGCGCGCGAGCCCGAGCGCGCGCTCGGCGAGGGAGGCGCGCTCGCTCGCCGCCGCGGCGGCGGTGGATTCGCGCTGCCGCTCGAGGGCCCGCGCGCGCTCGCGAAGCCGCTGCGCCACCGCGCTCGCGATCGTCTCGAGGTCCGCGCTTTCGCGGCCGTCGCCGAGCGTGGCGATCGGCGCGCCGCGCGCGACGTCCTCGCCCTCCGCGATCGGCAGGCTCAGCACGATGCCCGCCTGCGGCGCGAGGATCCTCACCACGCCCAGCTCGGGCGCGACGACGCCCTCGAGCCGCGCCTTGCGCGTGTACTCGCCGAGGCACAGGAAGGCCCCCATCGCGGCCGCCATCGCGAAAGCGCACGCCGCGAGGAATGCGAAGGACGCCGGCTGGATGAGGAGGATGCTTCCCAGCCAGGCGCCTTCCGCATGGGCGCGCACCTGCGCGCGGAAAAGGCCGGAGCTCATCGGTGCTGCGGGGAAATCAGTTCGCGGGACGGAAGCGGCGCCAGAAGAGAAGCAGCAGGGGGAAGAAGGCGAGCGTGAGCGCGAGCTCGGGCAGCCATTCGCCCGGCGAGAACATCGCGTCGGCGTGCTTCTGGACGACGAACCTTCCGATCGCGAACGGTCCGGCGACGAGGTTGTAGAGCGAATGCAGCAGCGTCCCGGGCCGGAGGCTTCGGTACTTCAGGTAGACGAGCGCGAGGAAGGCGCCGGCCACCGTGGCGAAGATCGCGTACTGGAGATGCACGGCGCCGAAGGCGGCCGCCGAGAAGATCACGGCGCGCCCGGTGCCCCAGCGCCGCCGCCAGAGGTTGAGAAGGATGCCGCGGAAGACGAGCTCTTCGGAAAACGGCGCCAGCATTCCCGAGGTGAGCGACCACGCGAGGATGAACGCGCTGCTGGTCCACGCGCTCGCCGTGTCGACCAGCACGGAATGGGACGGCGGATACCAGGCGAGGAGCGGCAGCAGCACGAGGAGGCGGTGCGCTCCGAGTCCCCACGCGATCATCACGCCGAGGAAGGCGAAGACGTCCACGGGCGAGAGCGCGACGCGCGGGCTCGAGTACAGAAACGGCAGCGAGCGCCGCAGCTGCGGAACCGCGAGCGCGAAGCCGATCAGGCATGCCGCCGTCATGGCATGGATCAGCAGGTTCTCGTAGGCGAAGCGCAACGCCGGGTCGGCCGTGCGGCCCCACGTGACGCCGAGCATCGCGGTCACGGCGTAGATCACGAAGAGAAGGAACGCGACCTGCGTCGTGCGCAGCGCATCGTCGGCGAGCGGTGGCGGGATTTCCGCGCGATGGCGCATCGCGAACGTCGTCGCAGGCGGGCCGGGGCCCGGGCCCCGGCCATGCGCGCTACTTCAGGGAGTTCGCGACCGTCTCGATCACGTGCGAGGTGGCCGCGACCGCCCCGTCGTAGATCGCGATGAACGCGTCGCCCGGCGAGCCGGAGGTCGTCGAGACGCTCGTGCCGCTCGTCCCCACCGTCACGGTGGTGCCGCAATCGCCTCCCGATACGTCCGCCGCGCTCTCCGCGGCGATCTCGGTGCCGGCGCCCTTCGCCGGCGTTTCGTTCGTTTCCATGATGTGCCTTCCTTTCGGGATTCGTGGATCAGAGTTTCTGCGTTCCGGTGACCGGCTCGAGCACCGGCGCACCCGGGTACTGCGGGTAGTCCGGCGGGAACGCGGGCATGATGATCGGCCCGCCGGGAACCGGCGTCCCGACGCTTGCGCCGCCCACTTCGGGCGTGTCCTTCCTGTCCAACTCCTTCATCGTGCTCTCCTGCATGGATTCGGTTGCTGGAATCGGTGCTCCGGGCAAGCAACCTGGAGGCCCGGAGCCGTCGGACGGCGGCGCGAAGGCCGGGCCGCCCAAGCACATGGATCGCGCTATGCGGGCTGCGCGCGCGCTTCCGCTTCGAGGAGGCGCGCGTAATCCACCGCATGCGCGCGGCTCTCGGCGGGCACGGCGTAGCTCACGTCGTCGAGCGCCGCGGTGGCGGGCACCCCGCCGGCGATGCGCAACACTTCCTCGAGGCTGAGCTCCTTCATGTTCATCCTCCTTCGGTCGATGCAGGGCCGGCTTCGCGGGCTCGCGTCCGGTTCGGACCGTCGGGCGAATCGTAGCGGTGCGGCCTGCGCGAATCGCGGCGGAATCCGAATCGGATCGAACGGGATTTCCGCACGGAACGAAGCACGCCGCGGTCTATCCTCGCGAGCTTTCCGTTTCCGCAAACCTCCGCCCATGGACACCGCATCGATCGCGCGCCGATTCCGCGTCGCGCTGCACCGCGCGAAGGGCGGCTACGTCGCGGCGGTGGCCGACCTTCCGGGATGCGCGGCGAGCGGCGCGACCGAGGTGGAGGCCGTGGAACGCGCGCGTGCCGCGATCCGCGCGCACCTCGCGATCGCGGCATCGATCGGGGGCGAAGCGGCGCTGGTCGAGATCGAGATCGCGCCCTGACGCACCGGCCCGCGCCGCCCGGCGCGATGGCCCGAGGTTGTGTACCCTTTAGGTTCCGGCTTCGAATCCCCCCGCAACGGCCTGGCTGGCGCGCACAGCAGAGAGGAGCGATCGACGTGGCGAAATACTCCACCGAGAACATCCATACCGTGGCCCTGGTCGGCCACGGCGGCGCCGGGAAGACGAGCTTCGCCGAGGCGCTGCTGTGGAAGGCCGGGGCCATCGGCGCGATGGGCAGCACCGACCGCGGCAACACCGTGTGCGACTTCGATCCGCTCGAGAAGCAGTACGGCCATTCGCTCTCCTCGGCCCTGGTAAATTTTCCCTACAAGGGAATCCACGTCCACCTCGTCGACACGCCCGGCATGCCGGACTTCGCCGGACAATCGATCGCCGCCCTCGCCGCGGTGGATCTCGCCGTGATCGTGATCAATGCGCAGACCGGCATCGAGCTCAACACCACGCGCATGATGCGCGCCGCGGGCAGGCGCAAGCTCGATCGCATGATCCTCATCAACAAGATCGATGCGGAGAACGTGGACCTCGAGGCGCTCCTCGCGCGCATCCAGGACGTCTTCGGCAAGGAGTGCCTGCCGATCAACCTTCCCGCGCACGGGGGCAAGGACGTCGTCGACTGCTTCTTCAATCCCGACGGCGAGTCCGATTTCTCCTCGGTGAAGGCGGCCCACTCGGCGCTCATCGACCAGGTCGTCGAGGTGGACGAGAACCTCATGGCGACCTACCTCGAGCAGGGCGAGGAGCTCGCGCCCGAGCAGCTGCACGAGCCCTTCGAGAAGGCGCTGCGCGAAGGGCACCTCGTCCCGGTGTGCTTCGCCTCGGCGCGCACCGGCGCGGGCGTGGCCGAGTTCCTCGACATCCTCGCGCGGCTCGCGCCCAACGCCGCCGAGGGCAATCCGCCGCAGTTCGTGCGCTCGGCGACGACCGAGGGCGAGGAGTTCCATTCGGAGCCCGATCCCTCGAAGCACGTCCTCGCGCACGTGTTCAAGATCATCATGGACCCGTACGTGGGCAAGGTCGCCGTGTTCCGCGTGCACCAGGGGACCGTGCGCAAGGACACGCAGCTCTACATCGGCGACGGCAAGAAGCCCTTCAAGGCCGGGCACCTGTTCCAGCTGCAGGGCAAGGAGTACGTTGAAGTCGATTCCCTGGTGCCGGGCGACCTCGGCGCGGTGGCGAAGGTGGAGGAGATCGAGTTCAACGCCGTGCTCCACGACTCGCACGACGAGGACTACATCCGCCTGCGCTCGCTCGAGTTCCCGACGCCCATGCACTCGATCGCGGTGGAGACGAAGAAGAAGGGCGACGAGCAGCGGCTCTTCGAGGTGCTGCACAAGCTCGAGGTGGAGGACCCGTGCCTGTGGATCGAGCGGCACCCGACGACGCACGAGACGGTGATCCGCGGGCTGGGCGACCTGCACATGCGCACCAAGCTCGAGAAGATGCAGCAGCAGTACAAGATGGAAGTGACCACCAAGCCGCCCAAGATCCCGTACCGCGAGACGGTCACGAAGAGGGCGGAGGGACATTGCCGCCACAAGAAGCAGACCGGCGGCGCGGGCCAGTTCGGCGAGGTGTTCCTCAAGATCGAGCCGCTCGCGCGCGGCGCGGGCTTCCAGTTCGCGAGCGAGGTGAAGGGCGGCGTGATCCCCACCGTGTTCATCCCCGCGGTGGAAAAGGGCGTGCGCCAGGCGCTGGACCACGGCGTCATCTCCGGCTATCCCGTCGAGGACATCCGCGTGATCGTCTACGACGGCAAGAGCCACGACGTCGACTCGAAGGAGATCGCGTTCGTGACCGCCGGCAGGAAGGCCGTCATCGACGCGATCCTCAAGGCCTCGCCGATCATGCTCGAGCCGATCGTCAACATCGAGATCACGGCGCCGGACCGCTTCGTGGGCGACCTCACGTCCGACGTTTCCGGAAAGCGCGGGCAGGTCACGGGGACGGAATCCACCGGCGGGGGCCTCATGGCGATCCAGGGCATCGTGCCGCTCTCGGAGATCGCCGATTACCAGTCGCGCCTGCGCTCGGTGACCGGCGGCCAGGGCGCGTACACGATCGAGTTCAGCCACTACGCGCCGGTGCCGCCCCAGACGCAGCAGCAGCTCGCCTCGCAGTTCAAGCTCGAGCGCGACGAGGACTGAGTTCGCCGGCTGAAATCCGCGGGCGCGAAGCGATTTCCGGTTGACTTCGCGCACATCGCGGAGCATTTTGGGCGCCATGGCGGGCGCGAGATCCGCCTTTCCTGTGAAGCGGCGAAACGAGGGTCCGATGATCGTCATTCGAGACCAGCAGCTGAGGCTTTTGGTCCTGGCGCAACTCATCCGCGAATTGCAGCGCGGAGCCGAGGAGAAGGCGCCGCTGCCCGAGGGATTCACGGAGCGCCAGGTGGAGGAGCTCGCGGCGCTCAGCACCGCGGAGCTCGTGAAGCTCTCCGAGATGCCCGAGCCGCGCGTCGCGGTGCAGATCGACGCGGGCTCGCTCGAGCACGGCCTGCGCCAGGTGGATTACCTCAACAAGCGCTCGCGCCAGCTCGAGCATTTCATCCGCCACGGCGCCACCTCCAACATGCTCTCGAAGCTCTTCCGCATCTCGTCGGCGGACGTGACGCTCAAGCGCCGGCTCTTCTCGGGGACGAGCTCTTCCCTGCGGCGTCCCGCGATGCCGCCGCACGGCGTGCGCGAGAAGATCCAGCAGCGCTGGTTCGAGATCCGCAGGGGCAAGGAGCGCGAGCCGGTGCGCGCCGAGGACTACGAGGCGCTGCACGAGGGTTTCCCGCAGCACACGTTCGCGACCCTGTGGGCCGTGGTGCACGAGTTCGACGAGGAGTAGCGGCCGGATCCTGGAGGAGGAGCAAGAGGAAACGGAAACGGGGCGGCTTGGGACCGCCCCGTTTTTCCGTTGCGCGTCCCCGCGAGCCCCTAGACGTGCCGGCCGATCTCGCGCTGCATGAACTCGTGGAAGTGCACCATGCCGTCCTCGTAGGGCGACTGGTAGGGCCCGTGCTCCTCGCGCCCATCGGCGAGCAGCGCACGGCGGCCCTCGGTCATGCGCATGCAGATCTCCTCGTCCTCGATCGCGGTCTCGTGGTAGGCCTTCTGCTGCGCCTCGGTGAACTCGGGCTCGAAGAGCGCGATCTCCTCCGGGTAGTAGAACTCGACCACGTTGGTGCACTTCTCCGGCCCGCGCGGATGGAGCGACGAGATCACCAGCACGTGCGGATACCATTCGACCATCAGGTTCGGGTAGTAGGTGAGCCAGATCGCGCCGTGCGGCGGCGGCTCGCCGTTGCGATACTTGAGCACCTGCTCGTGCCACATCCGGTAGACGTCGCTGCCGGGCTTGCCGAGCGCCTGGTTCACGCCGACCGTCTGCACGCTGTACCAGTCGCCGTATTCCCAGGCGAGGTCGTCGCAGGTGACGAAGTGGCCGAGCCCCGGATGGAACGGCGCGACGTGGTAGTCCTCGAGGTAGACCTCGATGAACGTCTTCCAGTTGAAGTCGTACTCGACGACGTCGACCTTGTTGAGCACGTAGCCTTCGAAGTCGAGCTCCTTCGCGACACCGAGCCTGGCGAGGTCGGCCGCGACGTCGCGCTTGCCGTTGAAGAGCAGCCCGTTCCAGTTGCGCAGCGACTGCGTGGGCAGGTCGAGCGCCGGGTGCTCGCGGAACGAGGGCGCGCCGAGGTGCTTGCCGCAGGCGTCATACGCCCAGCGATGGATCGGGCAGGTGATGGTGCCGCCCGGGAGCTTCCCGTGGCCCTCGAGCATGATCGCCTGCCGATGCCGGCAGATGTTGGAGACGAGGTCGTGCCGGCCGTCGTTGTTGACGAGGGTCCATGCGCCGTTCGAGCGCCAGTCGAGCACGCGGTAGTCGCCGGGATCGGGCGCCATCTGGACGTGGCCCACGTAGCCGGGGCCGCGCTCGAACAGGCGGCGGGATTCGATTTCCGCCACCCTCGGGTCGAAGTACCACGAGAGCGGCAGGTGGGGAGAGGACCGGGTGAAGGCCTTCTGGCTCGCGAGATCCGTCATTATCCGCACCTCCGGGGCAAGCGAAGTGAAAACAACGCGGGCTAATCGAGTCAGCTAGCTTTTAACTCTGCAGCCTCCGTCCCGACCCTTGATACCACGCCTATTTTGGGACGACTTCCCTTAGTTTTCAAGACCTTTGATGTAAAATCCGATTTCACCCGCAACCCCGCACGGAACCCGCCCCAATGGCCGAGAAGAACGCCCCGATCGAGGGCGAAGTCCCCACCTTCGAGCAGGCGCTCGCCGAGCTCGAGGCGCTCGTCGCGCGCATGGAGGACGGCAAGCTCCCGCTCGAGGAGTCGCTCGCCGCGTACCAGCGGGGCGCCGAGCTCATCCGCTACTGCGAAGCGAAGCTCGCCGACGCCCAGGCGCGCATCGCGGTGCTCGACGGCGAGGCGCTGCGCGAATTCGATCCCGGGGCGAAGTGAGCGTGGCCGATTTCCAGGAGTGGTCGCGCACCGTCGCGACCCGTACCGAGTCCGCGCTCGAGCGGCTGCTGCCCGAGGCGCGCATCGCCCCGCGTCGCCTGCACGACGCGATGCGCTATTCCACGTTGGGCGGCGGCAAGCGCGTGCGTGCGATGCTCGTGTTCGCGGCCGGCGAGCTCTCGGGCGCCGACGTCGGCCGCCTGGACGTCGCGGCCAGCGCGGTGGAGATGATCCACGCGTACTCGCTCATCCACGACGACCTGCCGTGCATGGATGACGACGTGCTGCGCCGCGGCAAGCCCACGTGCCACGTGGAGTTCGACGAGGCCACCGCGCTCCTCGCGGGCGACGCGCTGCAGAGCCTCGCGTTCCAGCTGCTCGCCGAGCATCGCCTCGCCGCCGATCCGGACGCGCAGCTCGAGATGGTCCGGCTCTTCGCCGCCGCCTGCGGCTCGCGCGGAATGGCGGGCGGGCAGGCGATCGATCTCGAGGCCGTAGGACGCAGCCTCACGCTCGCCGAGCTCGAGTACATGCACATCCTGAAGACCGGCGCGCTGATCCGCGCCTCGGCGCTCCTCGGCGCGCGCTGCGGCGCGGCGCTCGGCTCCGGAGAGCTCGATCGCCTCGACCGCTACGCCAAGTGCA
>DATIZV010000240.1:0-5538 GCA_035516915.1 Usitatibacter sp.
GAGGCGGCGCGCCTGCGCTTCGCGCCGCCGCTCGCGATCCTGATGGCGCTCGCGATCGGCTGGAGCAACCTCGCGTACGTGCTCGGCGTGCTGCAGGGCGAGGTGATGCGCGTGCTGCTGCTCTTCTACCTCGCGCCGCTCTGGACCGTGCCCCTGGCGCGCCTGCTGCTCGGCGAGCGGCTCGACGCGATCGGGCTCTTCGTGATGGCGCTCGCGTTCGCGGGCGCGATGACGATGCTGTGGAAGCCGGAGCTGGGCGTGCCCTGGCCCACGGCGCGCGCCGAGTGGCTCGGGCTCGCCGCGGGATTCCTCTTCGCGCTCGGCAACGTGCTCATCCGGCGGCTCACCACGATGACCGATGCGGGCAAGTCGATCGCGATCTGGGCGGGCGTGACGTTCGCTGCGCTCGGGTACCTGCCGATGAGCCGGGTGGATGCGAGCACCGCCCGGGCTGCGATCGCCTCGCAGTCCGTGCTCGTCGGCGCAGTCGGACTCGCGCTCGTTGCGATGAGCCTCTCGCTGCAGTACGGCCTCGCGCGCATCCCGGCGACGCGCGCGATCGTGATCCTGCTCTTCGAGCTGGTGGTCGCGGCGATCGCGGCCTACGTCCTCGCGGGCGAGGCGCTGCGCCCGCAGGAGTGGATCGGAGGCGCGCTCATCGTGTCGGCGAGCCTCGTGAGCGGTTGGCTGGCATCGAGAAAACCGGGGTCAGACCACCATTTCCATAGCGTGGAACCGCGAACCCGCACGAGGGATTTCACGCAATAGAAATGGTGGTCTGTCCCCGGTTTCCGTTCAGCGCATTTTTCAGTGGCCGATGTTCTTGTCGAGGAACTTCTCGACCGCGCTGTAGAAGGCCTTCTGGTTCGCCGGGTCGCGGAAGCCGTGACCCTCGCCGTCCATCACCATCCACTCGTACCTCGCCCCGGCCTGGTCGAGCGCGGCCTTCATGCGCGTGCCGTGCTCGATCGGCACGCGGACGTCCGCGCCGCCGTACGCCATCAGGACCGGCACCTTGATGCGGGCGCCGAGCTGGTCCGGGGAGGTGTCGTGCAGGCGCTTCGCGTCCTTGTCCACGTCGCCCACCAGCTTCTTCGAGTCGTAGTCCATGTAGTCGGTGTACGCGAAGTCCGACCAGGTGGCGGTGAGGAGCAGGTTCAAGTCGCTCACGCCGACGTAGTCGACGGCGCAGCGGTAGAGGTCGGGATCCTTCGCGACGCCCATCAGCGCCGCGTAGCCACCGTAGCTCGCTCCATAGATGCACACGCGCTTCGGGTCGGCGATGCCCTGCGCGACCGCCCATTTCACGCCGTCGGTGACGTCGTCCTGCATCGTGAGCCCCCACTCGCCGAAGCTCGAGTGGTAGTGCTTCCAGCCGTAGCGCGTGGTGCCACGGTATTCGGGCTGCAGCACCGCGTAGCCGCGCGAGGCGAGGAACTGCACCTCGGGGTCGAACCACCAGCTGTCGCCCCCGATCCACGGTCCGCCGTGCACGACGACCACGAGCGGCAGGTTCTTGCCGTCGCTTCCCTTCGGAAGCGTGAGGTAGGCGGGAATCTCCAGCCCGTCGCGCGCCTTGTAGCGGACCGATTTCATCGGCGACATCTGCTTCGGGTCGATCCACGGACACATGTCCGCGAGGTACTCGATGCGCCCTTTCTTCACGTCGAACAGGTAGTACGTCCCGGGCAAGCGGTCGGAGAAGGATGTGACGATGAAGCGCGAGCGGTCGCGCGACGCGGATAGGACGTTCACGGCATCCGGGAACGACTTGTCGACCGCCGCCTGGACGCGCGCGAGCTGCTCGTCGAAGAATGCCGTCCCGAGGCGGTCCGCGTCGTAGCTCACGCCGACCACCTTCCCGTCGTAGTCGTACAGCAGGCTGGAGAGATCGACCTGCGGGTGGCGCGCCACCATCTCGCCGAACGTGCGCTTCGCCGGGTCGTAGCGGTAGATGGCCGCCTTGTCCTTGCCGTCGTACGCGGAAACGTAGAGCGTCTTGTCGTCCTCGGCCACGGCGAGCGGCGTCCATCCGGGTTGCTGCGAGTCGAACTCGTCGAGCTTCTGCCACGGCGCGTCGTCGCCGGCGCGATAGTAGATGCGCGTGCGCCCCTTGCCGCTCGCGACCATCGCACGCGCGACCCCGTGGTTGTCGACCACCCAGCCTTCCTCTTCCGCGCCGTCGGGCTTCTCGAGCAGGAGGTTGGTGCGCCTGCCGGTGCGCGAGTTGATGCGCACCAGCTCGCCCATCTGGCGGCCGAGCCGGTCGAAGGTCATCTCCTGTGCGATGAAATCGTCGCCCTCGCCGGGAAGGAAGCGCACGATGCGCAGCCCATGCCCGATCGCGGAGACGCCGGACTCGAGCGTCTCGTCGATGCCGTTTCCCTCCGCGAGCTGCTTCACGGCCCCTCCGTCGATGTCGATCGCGTAGAGCGCGCCGCCGCGGTAGTCGTCGGAGCGCGTGGCGAGGCTTCCGGTGGAGAACATGACGCGCTTGCTGTTGACCCACCGAAACCACACCACGTCCTTGCCGTCGAACGCGGTGAGCGCCGTCGCCTCCCTGGGCGGCACGTCGAGGACCACCAGGTTCTGGCGGCCGCGCACCGGCGAGAGCGCGGCGATGTGCTGGCCGTCGGGCGAGATCGCCATCGACGCGTAGCGCGGCAGCCGGAAGAAATCCTCGATCGAGGTCGCGCCGAATGCGCCCGGCGCGAGGGATACGAGGACGAATGCGAGGATCGACGCGTTCTTCTTCATCATCACCATCGGCTTGTTGTCCGGTTCGCGGCTGCGAGGCTATCGCGTGCTCGATTCGGGCGGGAAGCGCTCCATCCGCACTTCGGGAGCAGGCTTCCAGCCCTTCTTGCGGTGCTCGGCGACGACGGTGGTGAAGATGCCGCCGCGCACGAAGAACTTCGCGGTGAGCCGCATGAAGCGCGGCTTCGTCGCGCGTACGAGGTCGTCGAGGATGCGGTTGGTCACGTCCTCGTGGAAGTGCCCCTCGTCGCGGAAGGACCAGATGTAGAGCTTGAGGCTCTTGAGCTCCACGCAGGTGCGGTCGGGGACGTAGTCGAGGAACAGCGTCGCGAAGTCCGGCTGCCCGGTCTTCGGGCATAGGCAGGTGAACTCCGGGATCTGCATGTGGATCGCGTAGTCGCGCTCCGGCGAGGGGTTCGGGAAAGTGTCCAGCGCCTTCGATGCGGAAGCCATTGGCGTCGCGTTTCGTTCCGGTAAAATCGCAATTCTACTGAAGGCGCGCCCGTCCGATGGCGCCTCGGAAAACAGGCACTTACCCGAGCCTCTCCCCCTTGCGACTCACATCCGTCAAGCTTTCCGGCTTCAAGTCCTTCGTCGATCCGACCACCATCGCCGTGCCCGGGCAGCTCGTGGGCGTGGTAGGGCCGAACGGATGCGGCAAATCGAACGTCATCGATGCCGTGCGCTGGGTGCTGGGCGAATCCTCCGCCAAGCAGCTGCGCGGCGAGCACATGCACGACGTGATCTTCAACGGCTCCACCGACCGGAAGCCGGTGGGACGCGCCTCGGTCGAGCTGGTGTTCGACAACTCGCTCGGGCGCATCGGCGGACCGTGGTCGGGCTACTCCGAGATCAGCGTGAAGCGCGTGCTCACGCGCGACGGCGATTCGAGCTACTACGTGAACGGCCAGCACGTGCGCCGGCGCGACGTACAGGACATCTTCCTCGGCACCGGCCTCGGTCCCCGCGCCTACTCGATCATCGAGCAGGGCGTCATCTCGCGCATCATCACCTCGAAGCCCGACGAGCTGCGCGTCTTCCTCGAGGAGGCGGCGGGCGTCTCGAAGTACCGCGAGCGGCGCCGCGAGACCGAGCTCCGCCTCGAGGACACGCGCGAGAACCTGGAGCGCGTGGGCGACATCCAGGCCGAGCTCGGCGCGCAGATCGAGCACCTCGCGCAGCAGGCGGAAGTGGCGGCCCGATACCGCGAGCTGCAGGCCCAGCTCGCCTTGAACCACAACCTGCTTTGCTTCACCCGGCTTCGCGAGGCGGAGCAGGCGAGGAACCGCTGCGCGAACGACGTGCAGAAGGCCGGGGTCGCCCTGGAAGCGGAGATGGCGAAGCTGCGCGAGAACGAGCGGGCGCTCGAGGAGCTGCGCAACTCCCACTACGAGGGCACCGACAAGCTGCAGGAGCTGCAGGGCGCGCTCTATGCCGCGAACGCGGAAGTGCAATCGCTCGAGCAGGAGATCCATTTCCTGGGCGAGAACCGCCGGCGCGCGAGCGCGCAGATCGAGTCGATCTCCGCGGAAGCGGCGGAAGTCGAGCGGCACATCGCGGAGGCCGAGGCCGAGGCCGCGCGCTCGCGATCGGGCATCGAGGGCGCGCGCTCCGCGATCTCCGGGCGCGAGCAGGCGCTCGCTCGCGCCCGCGAGGCGCTTCCCGCCGCGGAGGCGGAAGCCGCGCGCGCCGCCTCCGGGGTCCGCACCGCCGAATCCGAGATGAACGCGGCCGAGCAGGCGCAGAGCGTCGAGGAGACGCGCGAGTCCCACGCCCTTCGCCTCCTTTCGCAGATCGAGGCGCGCAAGAACCGCCTGAAGACCGAGAACATGTCGCTCGCGTTCCCCGAGCCGGAGAAGCTCGCGGCGCTGGAATCGCAGCGCTCGGCGCTCGCGGCGAAGCTGGCGCAGACCGAGGTGGCGCGCCGCGACGCCGAGGCGCGCGTCCCCGCCCTCGAGCAGCAGCGCGTGGAGGCCACGCGTCGCCTGCACGAGGCGACGCGCGAGCTCGCGAGCCTGGAAGCGGCGCTCGCGGCGCTCGCGGCGCAGCAGGCGAAGCTCGATACCAACGCGAAGCTCAAGGAGTGGATCGAGTCGCACCGCCTCGACCGGTCGGAGCGCCTGTGGCAGGCGATCCGCGTCGAGGCCGGTTGGGACGACGCGGTGGAAGCCGCGCTCGGCGTACGCCTGAACGCGGCGCGGCTGGGAGACGATTCGCAGGTGGCGGAGCTGCTGCGCGACCCGCCGCCGGGCAATTTCGCGGTTTTCCTCGAGCGCGCCATGGCCGAGGCGGCCGCCGCCTCGGGACACCTCGTTCCCCTGTCGTCGCTGGTGCGAAGCGACCGGCCCGGCGTCGCCTCGTACCTGCGCGACGCGCTCGCCCACGTCTTCATCCTGCCGGAAGGCGAGGACGGCACGGCGCTCGCGCGAGTGCTCGCACCGGGTGCGCTGCTGGTGGATCGGCGCGGGCACCTCTTCGGCCGCCAGGGCATCGTGTTCCACGGACCGCAGTCGGAGCTGCACGGCGTTCTCGCCCGGCAGCGCGAGATCGAGGACCTGCGCATCCGCATCCCGGAGCGCGCGCGGGCGCGCTCCGAAGACGAATCGTCGCTCGGGCGCCTGGAGCAGGAGCTTCGCGCGGCGCAAGAGGAAGCGCGCAGGCTCGCCGAGGAGTCGAAGGGCGCGCGCGAGCGCGACCACGCCCTCGAGGTGGAATCCCTCAAACTCGCGCAGAGCTCGCAGCAGGCCGAGCGCCGCCGCGAGGCGATCCGGGCGGAGCTCG
>DATIZV010000241.1:0-7615 GCA_035516915.1 Usitatibacter sp.
GCAAGGTCCGTACTGACGCACTCGTAGTATCATCGGCAAGTCCCCGCGCCCGCACGACTCCGGTCGTGCGGGCGCTTTCCCTTCCTCCACAGACCCATCATGCGAAGCAGACTTCTTTCCGCGGCCCTCGTCGCCGCGGCCCTTGCGTTTCCCGCCGTCGCCAAGGACCTTCCGAGCGACGCTCCCCTCGTGCAGGACGGCCCGGTGAAGATCGACGCCGCCGATTTCCAGGCGGCGATGCGGCGCGTGCCCAAGGAGATGCGCCCGGAATTCCGCACCTCCTACGACCGCGTGGTCGCGATGGTCGACAACATCTACGTCGCGCGCTCCCTCGCCGAGAAGGCGCGCGAGCTGGGTCTCGACAAGGATCCCGTCGTCCAGCGGCAGCTCCAGCAGGCGCAGGACGCGGTCCTCGCCGACCTGTATCTGGAGCACCTCGGGCAGAACGCGCCCAAGATCGACTACGAGGCCCGCGCCAAGGAGCTCTACGAGGCGGACCCGTCGAGCTACGTCCGTCCCGAGGCGGTGAACCTGCAGACCATCCTGATCAGCCTCAACGGCCGCACGCGCGACATGGCGCTCAAGCGCGCGCAGCAGGTCTACGAGGAAGCGAAATCGGGCAAGGAGGATTTCCTCCAGCTCGCCGCGCGCTACTCCGACGACCACGACAAGGTGCGCAACGGCGGCGACCTCGGCTGGAACTCGCCCAAGTCCTTCGTCGCGCCGGTGAGCCGATGGCTCGAGGAGCCGCACGAGAAGGGCGAGATCTCGCCGCCCATCGAATCGGAATACGGCTTCCACATCATCCGCTTCGTCGATCGCAAGAAGGCCGAGCCGATTCCCTTCGCCGAGGTGAAGAACCAGATCATCCGGGCCGAGCGCGACCGGCTGGTCAAGCAACGCCGGGAGGAGGCGGTGCAGGCGGTGCGCTCCTCGAAGACGGTGGTGACGAACGTCGACAACATCCAGGC
Source organism: Usitatibacter sp. (assembly GCA_035516915.1). Lineage (GTDB taxonomy): Bacteria > Pseudomonadota > Gammaproteobacteria > Burkholderiales > Usitatibacteraceae > Usitatibacter. The sequence goes on from DATIZV010000241.1 coordinate 972, forward strand.
GCTCGTGGTGCCGTCGGAGGCGATCCTTTCGAAGCCGGTCCCGTCGCCCAAGACGGCGCCGGCGGGGTCAGCCGCGCCGGCAGCGGCCCCGGCGTCACCGGCCGGGAAGTGACGGCACGATGATCCGCGTCTTCATCGGCTACGATCCGCGCGAGGCGGTCGCGTTCGGCGTGCTCTCGCACTCCATCCACGCGCGCGCCTCGCAGCCGGTGGCGATCGCGCCACTCATGCTTTCCGAGTTGCAGGGCGTCTACCGGCGCAGGCGCGATCCCCTGCAGTCGACGGATTTCTCGTTCTCGCGCTTCCTCACGCCGCACCTCTGCGATTACGAAGGCTGGGCGATCTTCATGGATTGCGACATGCTGGTCCTCGACGACATCGCGAAGCTCTGGAGCCTGCGCGACGAGCGCTACGCGGTGCAGGTCGTGAAGCACGTCCACGTGCCGCGCGAGGAGGTGAAGTTCCTCGGCGCGGTGCAGACGAAATACGAGAAGAAGAACTGGTCCTCGGTGATGCTCATGAACTGCGCGAGGTGCCGCGCCCTCACGCCGGACTACGTCAACACCGCGACGGGCCTCGAGCTCCACCAGTTCAAGTGGCTGGGCGAGGACTCGCTCATCGGCGCGCTGCCGTCGAAGTGGAACCACCTGGTCGGATACGATGCGCCGCGGCGCGACGCGAGCCTGGTGCACTACACGATCGGCGGCCCGTACTTCGAGAGCTATCGCGACTGCGAGTACGCGGCCGAGTGGTTCGCCGAGCGCGAGTCGATGCTGCGCGTCGAGAGCCGCGCGAAGGCGGCCGCGGCCTCCTGAAGGCCGGCACGCCTCGTGAGCGCGACCGGAGTGGTTTCCGTCGGCCCCGCGAGATGGGGGTGGCTCCTCTTGTCGTTCACGCGGCGCGAGCTCACCAGCCGCTACGCCGGCAGCGTCTCGGGGCTCGCGTGGACGCTGCTCCACCCGCTCGCGCAGCTCGCGATCTACGCCTACGTCTTCAACCGCGTGTTCCGCGTCGGGGTGCCGGCCGAATATCCGTCCGTCGCGTTCGTGACCTTCGTCGCCGCGGCGCTCTGGCCCTGGATCATGTTCTCCGAAGGGCTGCAGCGGGCGATGGGCTCGATCGCCGCGAACGGTGGCCTCATCCGCAAGGTCGCGTTCCCGCACCGCCTGCTGGTCTTCGCCGCGATCCTCGCGACCTGCATCGTGCACGGCATCGGCTACGTCGTGGTGCTCGTCGTCCTGCGCATCGCCGGGCAGCCGGTCCATTTCTCGGGGATCCCGGTCGCATTGGCGCTCCTCGTTCCCTACATGGTCCTCGCGATCGGGATCGGCGCGTTTCTCGCGGCGCTCCAGACGCTGCTTCGCGACGTCGAGCACGGCATGCAGGTGGTGCTGCAGATGCTTTTCTACGCCTCGCCGATCCTCTATCCCGCCACGCTGGTGCCCGAGCCGCTCCGGCTCTGGATGCGCGTGAATCCCATCGGCTGGTTCTCGGAGCGCCTGCGCGTCGTGCTGCTGCATGGCGGCGGCCTCGTTCCGGGCGACGCCACCATGGCGCTCGCCTGCCTGCTCGTGTTCCTCGCGGGCCTCTGGTTCTTCGAGCGGCTCTCGCCCCACTTCGAGGACTTCCTTTGAGCGTGGTGCGTGCTCCGGGGAGCGAGGCGCCGCCGGCCGCGCGCGCCGCGGAGAGCGCCGGGGAGCTGATCCGCCTGCGCTCCGTGACCAAGGATTACCCGAGGATCTCGAAGGGAACCGACCGCCTGCGCACCATGGCCGCGCTTCTCTTCCGCAGCCGCGAGATGCCGCACTTCCGGGTGCTCGAGGACATCGACCTCGACCTGCGCAAGGGGGAATCGCTCGGCATCGTGGGCGAGAACGGCGCGGGGAAATCGACGCTGCTCAAGATCATCGCCGGGGTCGTGCGGCCCACGTCCGGCGAGGTGCGGATCGAGGGCCGCGTGGGGGCGCTCCTCGAGCTCGGCAGCGGCTTCCACCCCGACTACACCGGCCGCGAGAACATCTACCTCTCGAGCGCGCTGATGGGCCTCTCGCGACGCGAGACGCGCGGCAAGGTCGACTCGATCATCGCCTTCGCCGACATCGGCGAGCACATCGACGAGCCGATCAAGCACTATTCGTCGGGCATGGTGGTGCGGCTCGGCTTCGCGGTCGCCACCGCCCTCGAGCCCGAGGTGCTCATCACCGACGAGGTGCTCGCGGTCGGCGACGAATCGTTCCAGAAGAAGTGCATCGACTGGCTGCAGGATTTCCTGCGCGAAGGCGGCACGCTCCTCATGTGCTCGCACAGCATGTACCACGTGCAGACGCTCTGCCGGAAGGCGGTCTGGATCCACCAGGGTCGGCTGCGGATGCAGGGCGAGAGCTTCGACGTCACGCGCGAATATCTCACCTACCACGAGGAGAAGACGGCGAAGACGCGGGTGTCGCAGCGGCCGGAGGGCGGCCTCACGAAGATCGTCGACGCATGGATCGAGCGCGACGACGGCGAGCGCGCTTCCACCTTCGCGCGCGGCGAGCCGCTGGTCCTGCAGGGCGTCGCGTACGAGCCCAACGACCGCCCGCCGGTGGTGCTGTTCGGCATCATCCGCGCGGACGGGAGCGCGGTGTACGGCTCGCACTCGAACGAGGGCGGCTTCGCGCCGGTCCGCCTCGGCCCCTGCCGCTTCGGCTTCGCCGTGCGTTTCGAAGCGCTCCCGCTCCTTCCGGGGAAGTACCACCTGCGCGTGCACTCGCTCGATCCGCCGGGCCTGCGCCTCTTCGACACGTTCGAGGTCGATTTCGTGGTCACGGGCGAGACGCGCGATTACGGGCTCGTCGAGCTTGCGCACGCGTGGCTTCCAGGACGCGGCGACCGGTGAACGATCCGCGCATCCAGGAGGCGCGCAGCCTCCACCAGCGCGGCGACCTTCCGAGCGCCATCTCGGCCTATGGCGAGGTGCTCGCGCGCGATCCGGCGCTCGCCGACGTGTGGTACCTCAAGGCCGTGGCCGAGCACCAGGCCGGCCGGCTGGCGGAAGCGCGCGAAAGCGTCGCACGCGCGCTCGAGCTGGGGGACGATAAGCCTCCGTACCTGCTGCTCGAGGGAACGGTGCTGCACGACGAGGGCCGCCTGGCGGAGGCGGAGCAACGCCTCGTCAAGGCGACGCAGCTCAAGCCCGATCTCGCCGCTGCGCACCTCGAGCTCGGGTACGTGCACATGGACCAGGGAAGGGTTCCCGACGCGGTCCGCGACTTCCAGGCCTGCGTGGGGCTGGATGCGAGGAGCTTGCGCGGCTGGAACAATCTCGGCACCGCGCTCCAGTCCCTCGACCGCCTCGACGACGCGGTGCGGGCCTTCAATTTCGCGCTCTCGATCGATCCGGGCTACGCGCTCGCCCATTTCAACCTGGCGCGCATCCACAAGCTTCGCGGAGACGCCGCGCGCGCCCTCGAGCACGCGCTCGCGGCGGTGCGCTCGGATCCGACGCACGTCGACGCCTGGCTCCTCGTCGGCGACCTCCACGCGCAGAAGCGCGAGACCGCCCAGGCGCTCGCGGCGTACGCCTCGGCGAAGAAGGCGGCGCCCGGGAGCCTCCGCGCGGGGCTCGCGCTCGCCGAAGCCATCGCGGCCTCCGGCGGATTCGAGGAGGCGCGCGGCGAGGCCCGGCGGTTGTCGGCGCAATTCCCGGAAAGCCTGCGCGCCGCGTTGCCGGCGAACCTCCTGCTGCCGCAGGTCTACTCGGGGCGCGAGCAGCTCGAGCGCGTGCGTGCCGAATACGAGCAGGGCCTCGCGCGCCTCGAGGAATCGGCGCCGGCATTGCGCTTCGCGCGTCCGGACGCGGCGCTCGCCGACGCCGTCTGGACGAACTTCTACCTCGCCTACCAGGGCCGCGACGACGTCGAGCTGCAGAAGCGCTACGGAACGTTCCTGCGCTCGGTTCTCCAAGCCTCCGTGCCGAGGTTCTTCGAGCCGCGCGCGCGCCGCGCCACGTCCGGGCGCATCCGCGTCGGGTTCCTCAGCCATTTCTTCTTCAACTGCACGGCCGGCCGCTACTTCGCGTCGTGGATCACCCGGCTCGATCGGGAGCGCTTCGAGACCTTCGTGTACTACACGAATCCGTGGGTCGCCGAGGACACCCGGACCATCGCGGCGGCGGCCGCGAATTTCCGCCACCTGCCCGGCCGGCCGCTCCACACCCTCGCCCAGCACGTCCTCGCCGATGGGCTCGACGTGCTCGTGTACCCCGAGCTCGGCATGCATCCGGAGACGTTCACGCTCGCGTCGCTGCGGCTCGCGCCCGTGCAGGTCGCCGGGTGGGGACATCCGAATACGACGGGGCACCCCGAGATCGACTGGTTCGTCTCGTGCGAGTCGATGGAGCCGCCGCAGTCGCAGGGCTTCTACTCGGAGCGACTCGCGCTGCTGCCGGGATTGGGCACGCACTACGCGATCCCGCGCACCGATTCGACCCGCTCGCGCGCGGACTTCGGCCTTCCCGAGGGCCGCACGCTCTATCTCGTGCCGCAGTCGCTCTTCAAGATCCACCCGGACAACGACGAGATGATCGCGCGGGTCCTGGAGGAGGACCCCGGCGGCTCGGCGGTGATCTTCGCATCGCATCACCCCAACATCACGACCGCGTTCGCCACCCGGCTCGCCGCGGCATTCGAGAGGCATGGGCTCGACATCCACGAGCGGACGTGCTTCCTCGCCCCGTTCCAGCCGCATGGCGAATACCTGCGCCTCAACCAGCTCTGCGACGTGATGCTCGACACCGTCCACTGGTCGGGCGGCAACACGTCGCTCGACGCGCTCGCAATGGGGCTTCCGGTGGTGACGCTCCCCGGGAAGTACATGCGCGGACGCCAGAGCCAGGCGATGCTGCGCGCGCTGGATGCCGGGGAGCTCGTCACGGCGAGCGTCGACGACTATGTCCGGGCCGCGGTCGGTCTCGGGATGGATCGCGACGAAAGGGCGCGGATCGCCGGGCGACTCCGCGCGAACCTCGGCGGCCTCTTCGAGCGCGACGAGCCGGTGCGTGCGCTCGAGTCCTTCCTCGAGCGAGCCGTGCGCGGCTAGTCGCTCAGGCGAGCTTCCATCCGTGCGTGGCGAAGAAGCGCCACGCCGATCGCACGAACCAGCCGATGTGCCGTGCGCCCTTGGTCGCCGCCTCGCCGCCGTGGTGCACGATGCGCGCCGCGGGCACGTAGGCCACCGCCGCCTCGCGGCCGACGCGCAGGCTCAGGTCGTAGTCCTCGAAGTACAGGAAGAAACGCGGGTCGAACCCGCGCAGCCGGCGGAAGATCGCGGTGCGCAGCAGCATGAAGCAGCCGCTCGCGAGCGGCACGTCGCGCACGATCTCGCCGCCGATCACGTCGCGCATCTCGTATTCGTCGAGCGCGCGTGCGAAGCGCTGGCGCAGGCGCTGCGGCGCGAAGCCGCGCAGGAAGAGCACCCACAGCGAAGGGTAGCGCTTGCACAGGTACTGGCGCGCGCCGTCCTCGCCGCGCGCATCCGGCGCGACGAGGCCGATCCGCGGATCCTCGGCGAGCACGCCGAGGCCCGCGGCGAGCGCGTCCCGGTCGAGCTCGACGTCGGGATTCATCACCAGGTGGAAATCGGAGTCGAGGCGATCGAGCACGAGGTTGTTGCCGCGTCCGTAGCCCAGGTTTCCGTGGCCGGCGACGAGCTCGACCGGCCCGGCTTCCGGCGGCCACGCGCGAAGCGCCTCGCGCACCGCAGTCCGCGTCTCTTCGGGGCCGTTATCGACGACGAAGAGGCGCGCGCCCTCGAGCAGGTGGCGCTCGCGCGCGCGCAGCACGGCGGCTCCCAGGGAAGCGATCGCGCGGGCGAGGAGCGGGAGATCGGGCCGGTAGGCGACGACGGTCGCGGAGAGGACGGCGGCCATGGCGGTCAAGCGTATCCGCCCGGCCGCGCGCGCTCAAGGACCTAGAACGGCTGGCGCGTGATCGGCTTGCTGTCGGATACGCCGTTCACGGTATAGCTCAAGGTGCCGTCGCTGGCGTCGCTGAAGCTGAGGGTCGCCGTGCCCACCGGGGGCGTGACGACGACCTGGGTCGAGTCGAAAGGACCGTTCGCCGCAGGCCCGGAGGCGCTGTACAGCGAGCCCGTGTACGTGGTCGGCGAAGTCCAGGTCCCGGAGGGCAGCGTGTACCAGATCGGGTTGCCGTCGGATCCGTACGTGAACCAGGCGGCGAAGATCATGTGCGAGGGGTGCTGCGCGATGCTCAGGCCCCAGCCCGACTCGTTCGGGTCCCACCAGAGATCGGTATAGTCGTACGCCGGCGCGTTGGCGGGCGCAAGGTACGAGGCGAGCGATGGATACGCGAGGTCGAAGCGCGAGAAGATGTCCTCCCCCGAACGGTTGCTGCACGAGGCCGCACCGCCCCACAGGCCGCCGCGCACCAGGTACTGCGACTCGCCCGAGAACTGGCCGAGCGTGAGGATGGGGCTTCCGCTGCTGCCGTCTTCCGTCGTGCCGGAGCTCCACTGGATGCCGATGTACTGGTCGAAGCCGGAGGACGCGGGCGGGTCGGTCGGCGTCGTGAATCCGAGCACCGTTCCCTGCGAGACCTTCTTGAGGTCGCCTTGCGGATGGTGCACGTCGACCACCGCGGTCCCGG
>DATIZV010000242.1:0-5761 GCA_035516915.1 Usitatibacter sp.
TCGGCGAGCCCCTCGGGCACGGCGGGCTCCGTCAGGACGCGGTGCAGCTGCGCATCGCGGCGCAGGAGCTCGTCGCGCAGCGCCGACAGCTTCGGGTCGGCCTCGATCGCGGCGCGCAGCTCCGCCGACAGCCGGCGCGGATCGGCGAGCAGCTGCCGCCTCGCTTCCAGCTCGTTCATGGCATCGTCTCCTTGCGGACCGCGAAGGAGTCCTCCCCGGCCTTGCACAGCAGCTCGCGCAGCGCGCTCCTCGCCCGGCTGATGCGCGTCATCGCAGCGCCCGTGCTGACGCCCAGCACCTGCGCCACCTCCTCGCACGAAAGTCCGCCGAGGTTCTGGAGCACCAGCGGCTCCATGAAGGGCGCGGGCAGGCGCTCGAGGATCTGCCGCAGCTCGAGCCCGCGCGTGAAATCGCGCTCGTCGGCCACCTGGGCGAGCGTTTCATCGTCCACGTCCTCGGCTTGCTCGCGCTTCGCGCGGCCCGAGTCGCGGTAGAACTCGTTCCTCACGATGGCGTAGAGCCAGCCGCGGCGCGCGCCCTCGTCCTTCACGTGGCTCCAGTTGCGCCACGCCCGGGTGAGCGCCTCCTGCAGGATGTCTTCGGCGCGATGGCGGTCCCGCGCGAGCCAGAGCGCGAAGCGGAAGAGCTCCGCCGCGTAGGCGCGCACGACCCGGTCGAAATGGGCGGTGGAGCGTCCGAACATGGCCCTTCAGCGGCTCGGGGGAGCGCAGACGCTCAGCATGCCCTGGGCGACCCAGCCGGCGAACCACTCGCCCACGCGTGCGGCCTCGGCGGAGTCGGCCATCGCCTCGCAGGCATGCAGCAGGCTTCCGCCGGCGTGGAGCGCCCGGAGCGCGCGGCCCTCCTCGATGGAGGCGATGCGCCAATGGGCTTCGAGGCCCTTGCGCCATGCGAGGAGTACATGGCCCTCGCGCCGGGGCGCCGCGGTTTGCGCGCCGGGGTCGTCGCGGATCGACTGCCATTGCGATTCGACCGACCATTCCATCGCGACCAGGCGCGCGGAAGGGTGCAGCGCCACGGGCATCTCGGCCCACGCCTCGACGGGCACGCGCGCCATGAAGTGCGCATCGATCGCTTGCGCATCGGGCGCATCGAAGGCCGTGCCCAGTGCCCATTCCATGCGTGCGAGGTCGGCGAGGGGCCCGTCGCCCAGGAAGGCCGCCAGTCCGTCGCCATGCCAGCGGATCGAATAGCGGCGTGAAGGCCGCGCGCGCGCGTAGTCGTTCGCCATCCGGCCGAACGCCGCGTCGCCCATTACGCGCGCGAGGACCGGGAAATTCGTCCTCAATGCCTCGGCGAGCCGCGCCCGATAGGCGTGGCGATAGAGCGCGAGGCGGGGGAACTCCGCCCGCGAGAGCGGCGGCACCAGATGCTCCTCGGCGAGGATCGCGAGCTGCAGCAGCCGCTGGCGCTCACGCAGCGAGGGCACGCATGCCTCCCCTGGCCGAGGCGCGCGCCGCGCGCTCGCGGGCGATGTCGAGCTCCGCCAGCAGCTCGGCGAGCGGCGGAATGCGGTCGTCGCGCTCGATCATCGCGGGCACGGCGCCGAAGCGCGCGACCGAATGCTCGTAGAGATCCCACACCGCCTCGCACACGGGCGCGTCGTGCGTGTCGATCAAGTGGTCGCCGTTGTCGGTGTGGCCGGCGAGGTGCACCTGGCGCACCGCGCGCGGCGCAAGCGCATCGAGGAAGGCGCGCGGATCGAAGCCGTGGTTCACGGAGTTCACGTACACGTTGTTCACGTCGAGCAGCAGCTCGCAGCCGGTCGCCGCCGAAAGCTCCGCGAGGAATTCCCATTCCTCCATCTCCTCGCCCGCATGGCGGACGTAGCTCGACACGTTTTCCAGCACCAGCGGGCGCCGCAGGCGCTCCTGCACGCGTTGCACGCGCCCGGCGACGTGGGCGAGCGCCTCGCGCGTGAGCGGTACCGGCAGCAGGTCGTGCAGGCAGGTACCGTCGACCCCGGTCCAGCAGAGGTGATCGGAGATCCACGCCGGCTCCACGCGCCGCGCGAGCGCAGCCACCGCGGCGAGGTAGTCCTCGTCGAGCGGGTCGGTCCCCGCGACCGACAGCGACACGCCGTGCATCGACATCGCGTAGTGGCCGCGGATGCGGTCGAGGAAGTCGAGCGGCTTCCCCCCGGGAACGAGGTAGTTCTCGGTGAGGATCTCGAGCCAGTCGACCCGGGGCCCGCCCGAGGCGAACTCGCGATGATGCTCGGGCCGCAGCCCCAGGCCGAAACCGCGCATGCGGCTACGAGATCACGTTGCCGCCGGCCGCCTTGCACTCCGCGGCGCTCGACTTCGTGACCCAGCCCTGTCCCTTGCACGCGTTCATGCCCTTGCAATCGTTGGACGCGCTCTTGCACTCCGAGTGGCCCTTGCAGCTGTTGATGCCTGCGCACTTCACGCCGCCCTCGGCCGCCGACGCGGCGGGGATCGTGGCGCCCGCGGCGAGCAGGGCGAAGGCGGCGGCGGCCGCGGCGGTACCGAGTTGTCTGCGATTCATGCTTTCTCTCCTTTGGTTTGCGGGAACTGCGTCGATGAGACCCGGCGCGGGCCCGAAACCTTACAAGGGGGAGAACGCCCGGCCGCCGGGAATCGCCGCGCGAGGGTCCACGGGATGCCTTTCGCGCGAAGATGCGATGCTAGACTAGCCGCCCGATGCTACACCCGCTCGCCGACGCCCTGGTCCTCGGAGTGGTGGAAGGCCTCACCGAGTTCCTTCCCGTCTCCTCCACCGGCCACCTCATCATCGTCTCGGACCTCCTCGGCCAGGGCGGCGAGAAGGGCAAGGTCTTCGACATCGTGATCCAGCTCGGCGCGATCCTCGCCGTGTGCTGGGAGTTCCGCGTGCGGATCGGGCGCGCCTTCGCGGGCCTCGCGCACGACCCGGTGCAGCAGCGCTTCGCCGTGAACCTCTTCGTCGCGTTCCTCCCGGCGGCGATCGTGGGCCTCGCCTTCGAGACGCAGATCAAGCATTACCTCTTCAATCCGGCGAGCGTCGCGGCGGCGCTCCTGCTGGGCGGCCTCGTGATCTTCGCGATCGAGCGGTGGTACTCGCGCAAGGGCGAGGCGCGCGTCCTCTCCATGTACGACATGACGTGGAGCGACGCGCTCAAGGTGGGCATCGCGCAGTGCTTCTCGCTGATCCCGGGGACCTCGCGCTCCGGCGCGACGATCATGGGCGGGATGCTGTTCGGCCTTTCGCGCAGCGTCGCGACGGAATTCTCGTTCTTCCTCGCGATTCCCGTGATGTTCGCGGCGACCGGCTACGAGCTCGCGAAGAACCGCGCGCTCATCTCGGCGGGCGACCTCGAGACGATCGGCATCGGGTTTGCGGTGAGCTTCGTCGCCGCGCTCTTCGCCGTGAAAGGGCTCATCCGCTACGTCGCGCACCACGACTTCCGCGCGTTCGGCTGGTACCGGATCGCGCTCGGCATCGCGACGCTCGCCTACTTCTGGCGCTAGCCGCCGCCGGCCCTCAGGCGAGCGCGCGCTCCGCGGTATACCGCTTGATGAGCGCCAGGAGCTGGTCCTCCTGGTACGGCTTGCCCATGTACTCGTTCACGCCGATCTCGAGCGCGTGGTTGCGATGCTTGTCCGCGGTGCGCGAGGTGATCATGATGATCGGGATCGATCGGGTCGCCGCGTCGGCCCGCACGTTGCGCGCGAACTCGAAGCCGTCCATGCGCGGCATCTCGACGTCGAGCAGGATGCAGTCGGGCTTCACGTCCTGCAGCTGCTGCAGCGCGTCGACGCCGTCCTTGGCGGTGGCGACCTCGTAGCCCTCGCGCGCGAGCATGCGGCCCGTGATCTTGCGCACCGTGAGCGAATCGTCGACCACCATGACGAGCGGCGCCCCGGATCTCTGCTCCACGGTGAACGCCGGCTCCTGTGCTTTCGGCGCGGGGTGCGACACCTCGATGCCGATCGGCGTCTCGCGGTGCACGAGCTGCACCGGGTTGAGGATCAGCACCACCTGGCCGTTGCCGAGCACGGTCGCGCCCGCGATCCCGGAAAGGCGCGAGAGCTGCGGTCCGATCGTCTTCACCACGACCTCGCGGTTGCCGATGATCTCGTCGACGCGGATGGCGGCGCGCTGCACGCCGCTCTTCAGGAGCAGCACCGGGATCTGGCGCGCCGGGGCGGGCGTATCGATCTCGCCCAGCAGCGGCAGCAGCGAGCGCAGCGCGTAGCGGTTGCCCTTCCACTCGATCTCGCCCTTCGCGACCGCCTCGGCGTACGCGTCGGCCTTGAGCTCCTGCACCTGCTCGACCATCACGGTCGGGACCGCGTAGAGGGAAGCGCCGGCGCGCAGCATCACCGCCTGCGTCACCGCGAGCGTGAGGGGGAGCGTGATCGTGAACGTCGCCCCTCGGCCGGGCGTGGAGGCGATCTCGACGCGCCCGCCGAGCGAGGTGATCTCGTTCTTCACGACATCCATGCCGACGCCGCGGCCCGCGATCTGGTTCACCTCGGAAGCCGTGGAGAACCCGGGCATGAAGATGAACTGCGCGAGCTGCGGCTCGGGAAGCTCCACGTCCGGGGCGAGGAGCCCCGCCTGGATCGCCTTCTCCCGGATGCGCGCGAAGTTGAGGCCGCCGCCGTCGTCGGCGACGGTGAGCACCACCTCGTTGCCGCGCTGCACCGCGTCGATCGAGATCTCGCCGATCTCGGCCTTGCCGGCCGCGACCCGGTCGCCCGGCTTCTCGACGCCGTGCGCGATGGCGTTCCTCAGCAGATGCTCGAAGGGCGCCGTGATCTTCTCGAGCACCGAGCGGTCGAGCTCCGTGCGCGTGCCCTTGAATTCGAGGTTCGCCTTCTTGTCGAGCTCTTTCGCCGTCTGGCGCACCACGCGATAGAAGCGATCGGCGAGGTTGCCCAGCGGCACGAGGCGCACGCCCATCAGTCCCTGCTGCAGCTCGCGGTTGAGCCGCGCCTGCGCGTGGATCGCGAGCTCCGTCTCGTCGAGGTTCTTCTGCAGGCCCTGGTGCAGGGTGATCACGTCGCCCAGCGACTCGGCGAGGAAGCGCGTGAGCTCCTGCATGCGCGAGAAGCGGTCGAACTCGAGCGGGTCGAAGGTCTCGCCGGATTCCTCCTTCGCCTTGATCGTGCTCTGCATCTGCGTCTCGGCGGCGATCTCGATCTCGCGCAGCTGCGTGCGCATGCGCGTGATGTTGTCGGTGAGGTCCCCGAGAGCGCGCTTGAACGCGGCCATCTCGCCCTCGATCCGAGAGCGGGCGATGGACAGCTCGCCCGCCTCGTTCACGAAGCGGTCGATCATCTCGGCGTTCACGCGCAGCAGCGCCGCGCGGCTCTCGCGCAGCTCGGGCGGCAGCGCCTCGCGCTCCGCCTTCTCCTGCGCCGCGGCGGCGATCACCGCGAGCGCGCCCGGCTTGTCCTTCTGGTGCTCGAAGACCGCCGCGACCGGGACCTCGATCGGCTCGGCCTCGAGGATGTCCTCGCCGCGCTGCAGCCGCTCGAGCGACATCGAGAAGCGGTCGACGCGCTCCTCGACCTCGTCGAACTGCTTCGCGTCCGGGACCTCGGCTTCGTCCATCGTGTTGATGCGCGACTCGAGGACGTGCGCGAGCTCGCCCAGGCGCATGAGGCCGGTCATGCGCGCGCTGCCCTTGAGCGTATGCAGGTGGCGCTGCAGCTCGCCCGCCGGCGAGTGGTCCGCGGGCGCGGCCTTCCAGCGGCGCACGCCCTCGCTCACCAGCGGCACGATCTCCTTC
>DATIZV010000243.1:0-3062 GCA_035516915.1 Usitatibacter sp.
CCTCGTGGGCTTCGAGGCGGTGCGCGAGAGCTGGGTGCAGATCTTCGCCGGCGGCGCGCAGCTTCGCGTGCGCACCACCGAGCATCGCTCCTTCGACGGCCAGTCGCTCGCCGTTCACAACGTGGTGGAGCTCGTGGCGCCGCCGGGCGAGAACGCGCCGGTGACCTCCATCTTCGCGACCAACGTCTTCGTGCTCACCGAGGGCGGCTGGCGCATGGCGATGCACCACGCCAACGTGTCGGCCGAAGCCCAGGCCCAGGCGCGCGAAGAGGCGCCGCCTCCGCACACGCTGCACTGAGGCCGTGACGCGATTCATCGCATGCCTCGCCGCCGCGGCGTTCCTCGCGACGGCGCAGGCGGCCGACATGCGCAAGGTCGTGCGCACGGCGTTCACGAGCTCCGAGAACCGGATGGATCCCCAATCGGACAGCGACGAGGGCAGCGACTCGCTCACCAACGAGATCTTCGATCCGCTGCTGCAGTACGACTACCTCGCGCGGCCCGCGAAGCTCGTGCCGCGGACGGCCGCCGCGATGCCCGACGTGAGCGCCGACGGGCGCGTCTTCACCGTGAAGGTGAAGCCCGGCATCTACTTCACGCCCGATCCCGCGTTCAAGGGCGTGAAGCGCGAGCTCACCGCGCAGGACTACGTCTATTCAATCGAGCGCCTCTACGATCCGCGCATCAAGAGCCAGTGGCTCTGGCTCGTCGAAGGCAAGATCAAGGGCGGCGCGGCGTGGGCCGCCGAGTCGAAGAGGACCAACAAGCTCGACTACGACAAGCCGCTCGAGGGCCTGCGCGCGCTCGACCGCTACACGCTGCGCATCGAGCTCGAGAACACCGATTTCGGATTCGTCCACGCGCTCGCGATGCCCGCCACGGGCGCGGTGGCGCGGGAAGTCGCGGAGTACTACGGCGACGACTTCTCGTCGCACCCGGTGGGCACCGGCCCCTTCTTCCTCAAGCGCTGGGTGCGCGGCTCGCTCGTGGTGCTCGAGGCCAATCCCGGCTACCGCGAGGAGCACTTCGACTCCGTGGGCCACGACGATCCGCTTTCGCGGCAGATCCTCGCGCGCCTGGAGGGCAAGCGCATCCCGATCGTCGGGCGCATCGAGATCTACATGATCGACGAGGCGCAGCCGCGCTGGCTCGCGTTCCTGAACGGCGAGCACGACTACATCCGGCCGCTGCCCGAGGAGTTCGCCGAGCTCGCGATGCCCAACGGCGAGCTGGCGCCCAACCTGCGCAAGCGCGGCATGACCAGCACGCCCGACGAGATCGCCTACATCACCTACACGACGTTCAACATGAACGCGACGATCGACGGCAAGCCCAATCCCCTGGGCGGATACACGCCCGAACGGATCGCGCTGCGCCGCGCGATCAGCCTCGGTTACCGCATCGACGAGCAGGTCTCGATCCTCGACAAGCACCAGTCGACGCGCGCGACGTCGCTCTTCCCGCCCTCGGTGTTCGGCTACGACCCCGCCTTCTCGAGCCCGACGCTCGAGTACGACCCCGCGAAGGCGAAGGCGCTCCTCGACATGTACGGCTACGTGGACCGCGACGGCGACGGCTACCGGGAGAACCCCGACGGCACGCCGCTCGTGATCGACCACGCATCGATCCCGACGCAGCGCGAGCGCCAGAGGAACGAGCTGTGGAAGAAGTCCATGGACGGCATCGGCATCCGCATGACGTTCGGCAAGGTGGAGAAGCTGCCGGAGCTGCGCAAGCAGGCGCGCGTGGGCCGCGTGCAGTCGTTCAGCTATGGATGGATCGCCGACTATCCCGATGCGGAGAACTTCCTGCAGCTCTTCTGGAAGGGATCCCTCGAGCAGGCCAACTACGCCATGTTCGACCTTCCGGAATACAACGAGCTCTACGAGCGCGCGAAGCGCCTGCCCCTGGGGCCCGAGCGCGCAGCCCTCTATGAACGGATGATGAAGATCGTGATGGTGTACGCGCCGTGGCGGGTGGAGACGTTCAAGGCCCAGAACATCCTGGTCCAGCCGTGGCTGCTCAACTACAAGAAGCACCCCTTCGCGCGCGAGCCCTGGCGCTACCTCGACATCGACCTCGCGCGCGCACCGAAGCGTTAGCGCGATAACATCGCGGCATGGCCACCGCTCCCCAGTCCCCGCAAGCCCGGCCCGAGGGCGCCTTCGGCACGATCGCGGTCGTGGCGCTGGTGCTCGTGCTCGCGTACCAGCTCGCCCACTGGACCTGGGTCTTCCTCGCGCCCTCGACGGCGGCCGCATCCCGGGACGAAGCCGGCGGCGTGAACCTCGCGGCCATCGCGCGCCTCTTCGGCGCCGCCGCTCCCGACACGCCCACGGCCTCCTCGGGGAGCCTGAGGCTCAAGGGCGTGATCGCGCCGTACTCGGGGCCCATGGCCTCGGCGATCTTCTCCACCGGATCGGGCCGCGACATCACTGTGATGGTGGACCACGACGTGCAGCAGGGCGTGAGGCTCGCGGAGGTGAAGCCGGAGTACGTGGTGGTCTCGCGCTCGGGCGTGCGCGAGCGCATCGACCTCGAGTTGCCGCGCAGCAGCGCGGCCGCGAGGGGCGGGCCGGGCGCGGCGCGAAACGGCGGATTCAGGATCAACGTGGCGCGCAGCGGCGAGAACAACTTCACGCTCTCGCGCAAGGAGCTCGACAACGCGCTGCGCGACCCGAACCAGCTCTCGTATCTCGGCGCCATCGGCGTGCCGCCCGGCGGCGGCGTGCGCATGGATGCCGCGCCCGACGGAAGCCTCGCGCAGAAGCTGGGATTGAAGCCCGGCGACGTGATCAAGCGACTGAACGGGCAGCCCGTGCTCTCGACGGGCGACCTCGCCCGCCTCTACCAGCAGTTCGCGACGACTTCACTCATCCAGGCCGACGTGCAACGCGGCGCAACGACTGTCCAGCTTTCCTACGCAATTCAGCCATAAACCCGCCTTAGAATTCGTTTTTCCTGCCGAAACTGTCAGTAGCCACTGACCTGCCTTCCGAAAATGGGGTCGGCGCTCCGTTTTCGTCTTACAATGCCCGTTAAATCAATGCAGAAGCCACACT
>DATIZV010000244.1:0-9957 GCA_035516915.1 Usitatibacter sp.
CCGGGCTGCACGTGCTGCGCGAGCGCGTCGCCGGCCTCGCCGTCCTCGATCGCGAGGTGCTCCGCGGTGTAGCGCGCGACTTCGGAGGGCGCGGCCGGCGGCGCGAACCTCGGGCCGACGACGCAGCCGCACAGGACACCCGCGGCGATGCACAGGAGGAACGCCGCGCGCTTCATTCGATCGCCACCGGCTCGGCATGCCGCGCGGTCCTGGGGGTGCGCAGCAGCAGCACGCACGGTACCGCGCACAGGGCGAGCACCATCATGAGCTTGAAGTCGTTGTTGTACGCGATCATCGACGCCTGCCGGGTGACCTCGCCGTTGATGGCGGCGAGGCCGGAGGGCGTCGCGAGCGCGGCGGGATCCTGCAGGCGCATGAAGTTGCCATAGGGCGAGACGTGCTCCGCGAGGCGTGCGTGCATCGCCTGGGTGTTGCGCGCAAGGAGCGCCTCGACCGCCGAGATGCCGATGCTGCTTCCGAGGTTGCGCACCAGGCTGAAGAAGGCGGTTCCTTCATTGCGGTACTGCGGCGCGAGCGTGGCGAAGGTCGCCGCGGCGAGCGGCACGTAGACGAAACCCGTTCCGATCCCCTGCGCGAGGCCCGACCACACCACCATCGAGGTGTCCATCTGCAGGTAGAAGCGCGTCATCTGCCACATCGAGAGCGCCGTGACCGCGAAGCCGGTGCCGATGATGAGCCGGGTGTCGATGCGGCCGACCAGCCTTCCCACGAGCGCCATGGCGATCATCGATCCGATGCCGCGCGGCGCCGTGACGAGCCCGGTGAGCACCACCGGATAGCCGAGCAGCTCCTGCAGCATGCTGGGAAGGAGCGCGAGGGTCGCGAAGAGCACGACGCCGACGATGAAGATGAAGGCGTTCCCGGTGAGGAAGTTGCGGTCCGTGAAGAGCGCCGGGCTCACGAAGGGATGCTCCTTCGTGGTGAGCATGTGCACGACGAAGAGGTAGAGGGCGAGGCCGGCGACGATCGCCTCGACCTGGATCTCGGGGGACTGGAACCAGTCGCGCAGCTCGCCGCGATCGAGCATGAGCTGCAGCGCGCCGATGGCGAGGCTCAGCGTCGCGAAGCCGAAGAAGTCGAAGCGCGACTTGCGGATCGCGGTCTCCGGCATGAACGCGGCGATGCCGAGGAGCGACAGCACGCCGAACGGCACGTTGATGTAGAAGACCCAGCGCCAGTTGTAGTTCTCGGTGAGCCAGCCGCCGAGCGCGGGGCCGAGGATCGGCCCGATCGTGACGCCCATCACCCAGATCGCCATCGCGCGCGCGTGCTCCGAGCGCGGGTTGATGTCGAGGAGCACGGCCTGGGACATCGGGATCAGCGCCGCGCCGAAGAGGCCCTGGAAGAGGCGCGCCGCGACGATCTCGGGGAGCGTGCGCGCGAGCCCGCATGCGGCGGAGAACACCGTGAAGCCGATCACCGAGGCGGTGAACACGCGCTTGCGTCCCACCTGCCCGGCGAGCCAGCCGGAGAGCGGCGTCATGATCGCCGCCGCGATGATGTACGAGGTGAGCACCCAGGCCATCTGGTCCTGCGTCGCCGAGAGCGAGCCCTGGATGCGGGGCAGCGCGACGTTCGCGATGGTGTTGTCGAGCGCCTGCATGATCGAGGCGAGCATCACCGAGAGGGTGATGAGGCCGCGGTGGCGTGCCGTCGCCTCGCCCGCCGGCGCGGGCGCCGCCGCGCTCATCGCCTCGGCGTCTCGGCCGCCTGCGCGCCGAAAAGGTGGCGGCGGTAGCGCGTATCCACCGTCACGTCGGCGCTGAGCCCCGCGTGCAGCGGGTGGTCCGGATCGAGCTCCTCGAGCGCGATGCGCACCGGGACGCGCTGCACCACCTTCACCCAGTTGCCGGTCGCGTTCTCCGCAGGCAGCGCCGAGAACTGCGACCCGGTGCCGGGACTGAGGCTCGCGACCTTCGCGCGGAACGCATGGCCCGGATACGCGTCGACCTCGACGGTGGCGGGCTCGCCGACGCGCATGTGCTCGAGCTGGTCCTCCTTGAAGTTCGCCTCGACCCATACGTCGGCGGCCGAGACCAGCGCGAACAGCGGAGCGGCGGCCGCGATGTGCGTGCCCGGCTGCAGGCGGTCGACGCGCGTCACCACTCCGTCCGCCGGTGCGTGCACCACGGTGTACGAAAGCTCGAGCCGCGCGCGATCGAGCGCCGCCTGCGCCTGCTGCACCGTGGGGTGGCGATCCGGGGCGATGTCCGGATTGCCGCCGAGGCTCGCGACCGCCTCGCGGATGCGCTGCTCGGCGCTCGCGACGCTCGCCTGCGCGTCCTGCACCGCGTGCAGGGCGCGGTCGACCTGGACCTGGGAGGAGATTCCCGTGGGCAGGAGCTTCTTCTGGCGCTCGTATTCGCGTTCCTGGTAGGCGAGCGTCTCCCGGGCCGCGGTGAGCTCGGAAAGCCGCTGCCGGTATCCGGCCTTGAGCGATTCGATCCGCAATCGCGCCGCGGCGAGCTGCGCCTGGGC
The DNA here is from genome assembly GCA_035516915.1 of Usitatibacter sp. Classification (GTDB taxonomy): domain Bacteria; phylum Pseudomonadota; class Gammaproteobacteria; order Burkholderiales; family Usitatibacteraceae; genus Usitatibacter. The sequence continues at coordinate 2,500 of DATIZV010000244.1, forward strand.
TTCCTCGACCGCGATGCGGAACGGCGCATCGTCGAGCCGGAACAGGACCTCGCCCTTGCGCACCGACTGGTTCTCGCGCACCGCGACCTCGTCCACGCGCCCGGAAACGCTGGCGCTGATGGCGACGCGCGCCGTCTCCACGTACGCGTCGTCGGTGGACTCGTAGCGTCCGCCGGAAAGCCAGAAATAGAGGGCGCCCACGAGCACCACGGCGGGTCCCAGGATCATGAGCGCGCGCCGCGAGCCGCGCGGGAACATCCTCGAGCGCGCCCGCGCCGCGGCCGCCGCGACCGGCGTTTCGTCCGGATTCATCGCTTCTTCCCCGGGCGGGTCCGGCTGCGCGCCTTCGGCGCGGCTCCGCCCCTCGCGCGCGGCTCGCCGGGACGAGGTCCGTCCTCCAGGGCGCAGACGTTGCCGTGGATGCGCTCGAGCACGTCGAGGAACGCCTCGCGCTCCTCCACGCTCACGCCGCCGAACACCTCGGCCCTCGTGCTCTCCGCGAGGCGCCAGATGCTGTCGAGCGCTTGACGGCCCTTCGCCGTGAGGTGCAGGGAGCGCGCGCGCCGGTCCGCCGGATCCGGCCTGCGCTCCACGAGCGCGCGCCCTTCCAGGCGATCGAGGACGCGCACCATCATCATGGGCTCCATGTCGGAGAGCTCGGCGAGCCGCGCCTGGCTCGCGCCCTCGTTGCCCTCGAGGCGCACCAGCGCGCGGCACTGCGGGAGCGTGAGCGAAAGCTCGCGCGCACGGCGCTCGAAGCGCAGGACGTAGCGGCGGCTCACGTCGCTCAGGAGGAAGCTGAAGTTGCGCAGCCGCCGCATCGGGAAGGGCCGGCGCCCGGCCCGGGGGAATTTAGTAACGCGCGATATTATCGTGGCGCGTTACCTTCAGCAAGCCGCCCTACGGACGCAAGAACGGGATCGCGGCGAGCATCGGCGCCATGCGCCGCAGGCCGGCGCCGACGATGCCGAGCCCGCCCGCGAGGAGCAACGCCAGCACCAGCTTGCTGAAGACCCGCGTGTCGAGCCGGCGATAGACGCTCCTTCCCATCCAGGCGCCGGCGATGGTGCCCGGCAGCGCGAAGAGCAGCAGGCGTCCGAGCTCCGGCGTGAGGAAGCCGCGCGTCGCCTGCGAGACGAGCGCGAACGCGAGGATCGAGAGGTTGTAGCCCTGGAAGACCGCACGCCGCGCATCCTTCTCCCATCCGCGCAACTCCGCCCACAACGTGGGGAGCAGGCCGGAGAGCCCCGCGAGGCCGCCGAGGATTCCGCCGGCGATCCCGATCGCGGAATCGGCGGCCGCCCCGCCGTGCGTCCAAGGCGCGTGCGTAGGCTTGAGGAGCAGGAACGTGCAGCTCGCGACGAGCAGGATGCCGACGGCCATCTTGAACGCGATCGGCTCGACGTGCGGCAGCAACGCCACCCCGAGCGGCACGCCGAGCAGGCCTCCCAGCACGAAGGGCGCGAGGCGTCGCGGGTCGATCGCGTGCCAGATCGCGGGCAGCGTCTGCACCTGTCCGACGACCGAGCAGATGACGGTGAGCGGCGAGGCGAGCAGCGGCGGCAGCACGTTCACCCAGATCGGCAGGGCCGTGAGGCCGGTGCCGAAACCGGTGACGCCGTTCACGAGGCCGCCGGCAAACGCTCCGCAGAACACCAGCACGGTCTCGCGCGACAGGTCGAGCATCGGCATTCGATGGCCGCCAAGTCGGCGGCAGGCTTGTTCCCGGACCTCACTGTACCTGCCAACTCCCGCGCCGCGCGAGCCTGTGACGTGCCGCACGTTCTTCGGTTGCAGCCGCAACCCTTCGTAATCCCCGCACGCCGCTTCGATTGCAGCCGTCATCGGGCTTGCGCCTGTAATGCGCCGCAGGCCGATTTTGTGAATCGCGTCATACGGTTATCGGCTCCTCCCGGGAATGATGGGCGCCATTGCAGCACGACCCGTCCCCCACCCAACGAATGGAGCCGAACATGAACAAACGCCTCGCCCTCGCCGCCGCCGCCGCGACCCTCTTCGCGGGCCTTTCCACCGCCCAGGCCGCCTCGGTCACCGGCAACTTCAACGTCACCGTGAACCTCACCTCCGCCTGCCAGATCTCCTCCGGCCCGGCCAACGTGGCGTTCACCTACACCTCCTTCCAGGCCGCCGCGGCAACCTCCACCGGCGGCGGCTTCTCCGTGCAGTGCACCAACACCCTGCCCTACACGATGTCGCTCGACGCAACCTCCGGCACCGTGACCGGCCTGAACTACACGCTCGCCCTGTCGGCCACCACCGGCACCGGCAACGGCGCCGCGCAAAGCTACAGCGTCAACGGCACCATGGCCTCCGGCCAGGCCGGCACCTGCGCCCTCGCCTCCTGCGCCGGCTCCCAGGCGCGCGTGCTCACCATCACCTATTGAGCTTCACCGGACTTGTCTCCGCGCATGGCAGCAGTTGCCAGGGGACAGGGACAGAACGGGACGGCAGCGATCGTCCTGCGCGGAGCAAGCAGAAGGGCCCACCTCACGGCGGGCCCTTCGTTTTTTCAGCCGCCCGCGACGGGCTGACTTCGAGCCGGGAGCGCCCGAGCCTCCGGCAGCGGTTTGCAAGCCGGGCGTTTCGTCACGCCCCGGAGCGCCGGGCTTCCGGGCGGGGCGCGCGGCTTCCCACGACCAGGCATGCGACCTGGGCGGCCATCGAAATCCCCAGCAACGCCGCGACGTTCCACAGGATCTGCCGTTGCGCCGCCTCGAGCCGGCTGCGGGCGCGTGCGACGTCATCGCGCACCGAAGGAAGCGCGGTCGGGTGGCGCGGCGGCTCGACGGTCCGCGGCGCGCTGAAGATCAGGAACGCGACCGAAGCGAGCGCCATGAACTCGAAGACGAGGGACGCGACGATGAATTTCCTCACGCCTTCGCCGCCCCCCGCAGGCGATGGCCGGCGCGATCGTCCCACGCATCGAGCAGCGCCGCCTCGCGATCCTCCCGGAGGCCGGCCTGCCACTCGTAATCCGGCGGCCGCGTACGGGCCCAGTCGAGCGTGTCGCTCAACGTGCGGGCCAGCGGACGAAACGCGAGGCCGCGATCCAGGGCCCGCCCGATCGACGCAGCCATGAATCCGCGGTACCCCGCGAGGCTCGCCGGGATCCACAAGGGCATTTCGACCCACGGCTTCACCTCGTGGCGCACCAGGAACTCGTCCGGAACCCATTCGGGGACGGCGCTCGCGTCTTGCCTCGCCCGGCAGGAAGCGATGAGCTCGCCCATCGTGAGCGGCTCCTTCGGGCCGGTGACGTGGAAGGTACCGGCGTTCGATCGCTCGAGCATCGCGATCATCCACTCGGCGACGTCGCGCACGTCGATGAATTGCACCTTGCGGCCGGGATCGCCGGGCGCGAGGAATCGCCCTCGCCTCGCCGCGCGCGACGGCCACCAGGTGAAGCGGTCGGTCGGATCGTGGGGGCCGACGAGCAGCCCCGGCCTCGCGACGAGCGCACGCTCGCCGAATGCCCGCGACACGACTCTCTCGCACGCCGCCTTGAGCGCGCCGTAGAGCGCCGGGCTCCTCTCGCCGGGAAGCGGATCCGGATCGGGTTGCGTCGCGGCATCCTCGTTGAAGGCCTCCGCATCGAAGGATGCATAGGCCGAGATCGACGACACGAACGCGTAGGTACCGGTTCGCTCCCGCAGCGCGGCACACGAGGCCGATACGACCTGCGGCAGGTACCCGGAGGTGTCGACGACGGCATCCCAGGTTCCTTTCGACTCGATGCCCGGCAGGAACGGCGTCGCCTCGCGATCGCAGGTGAGCGTCTCCACGCGAGGATCGCGGCCCGCGCTGCGTCCCCTGTGCACGTGCGTCACCGAGTGTCCTCGCGCCAGGGCCGCGTCCGTGATCGCCCGGCCGAGGAAGACCGTGCCGCCGAGGATGAGAAGGCGCATCGGCGAATCTTATCGTGCAATCGCGCCGCGGCTACAGATCCCTCAGCACTTCCCGCGCCGCGTTGTGGCCCGGAATGCCCGTGACGCCGCCGCCCGGATGCGCGCCCGAGCCGCAGAGGTAGAGGCCCTTGAGCGGCATCCGGTAGTTGCCGAAGCCGAGCGCCGGACGCGCGCTGAAGAGCTGGTTGAGGACGAGCTTGCCGTGGAAGATGTCGCCGCCGACCAGTCCGAATTCGCGCTCGAGGTCGAGGGGCGAAAGGATGCGCCGGGCGAGGATCGCCGACTTGAAGTTGGGAGCGAACCGGCCCACCTGCTCCACCACGGCATCGGCCGCACGTTCGCGCTCCGCCTCCCAGCTGCGAGCGTTCGGCAGCGAATAGCGGAAATGCTGGCAGAAGAGGCTCGCGACGTGCTTTCCGGGAGGCGCGAGCGAATCGTCCACCGTGCTCGGGATCAGCATCTCGACGATCGGCTCCGCGGACCAGCCCTGCTCGCGCGCCGTCGAATGCGCGCGATCCATGAACGCGAGCGAGGGCGCCATGATGATCCCGGACCGGTGATGGTCGCCCGCCTCGCGTCCCGGCAGCGAGGAAAACTCGGGAAGCTCGGAGAGCGCGACGTTCATGCGCAAGGTCGCGGACTCCGACCGATAGTTGGAGAACGCCTCGCGCCATTCGCCGCCCACGTCCGCGAGCGCGCGCAGCAGCCATTGCGGATGGGCGTTCGAGACCACGCAGCGCGCGGCGATCTCGGTCCCGTCGGAGAGCGCGACTCCGGTCGCCCTTCCGCGTTTCGCGAGGACGCGCTCCACGCCGGCGCCGGTGCGGATCTCGACGCCGCGCGCTTCGGCCTCCGCGCGCATCGCGCCGGTGATCGCGCCCATGCCGCCGATCGCGTGGCCCCACACGCCTTTCCGGCCGTTCACCTCGCCGAACACGTGGTGCAGCAGGACGTAGGCCGTGCCCGCATCGCAGGGGCTCGCGAAATTGCCCACGACGCTGTCGAAGCCGAAGCAGGCCTGGATCGGCTCCGACTCGAACCAGCGGCCGAGCCATTCGGCGGCGGAGACCGTGAAGAGGTCCAGCACGTCGCGTTGCGCAGCGAGCGGCAGCCGGCGCCATGCGCGCGAGGCCTTCCATGCCGGCAGCAGCTCTCCCACGCCCCCGCCGGCGTTGGGCGGCGTCTCGAGGAGCATCCCGCGCAGCACGTCGGCCACCACCTCGAGGCGCGCGTAGTAGTCGGGGAGCCGTTCCGCGTCGCGCCGCGAGAAGCGCGCCACCTCGCGCTGCGTCGCCTCGAGCCCCCCGCCCACCTTGAGGAAGCCGCCGCCGGGAAGCGGCAGGAAATTGGCGATCGGGCGCTCGACGATGCGAAGCCCGTGCTCCGCGAGGCGCAGGTCGCGGATCACCTTCGGATGCAGCAGGCTCACCGTGTAGCTCGCCGTGGAGTTGCGGAAGCCGGGATGGAACTCCTCGGTCACGGCGGCGCCGCCGACCACGCCGCGCCGCTCGAGCACGCACACCTTCAGCCCGCGCCCCGCGAGGTAGCACGCGCACACGAGCCCGTTGTGCCCCGCACCGACCACGACCGCGTCCACGCGGGTACCGGCCACGAGCTCAGCCCGTCAGCAGGAAGTGGCGCACGACGCCGACCTGCGCGTCGTCCATGAGCATCGGCGGATGGCCGTTGCGTGGAACGACGTGGCACTCGGTACGCGGGCGGCGCATCATCTCGTCGAGCGTCTGCGCAAGCAGCACGTCGGACTCCGCGCCGCGGATCACGAGCACCGGTCCGTGCAGCGCATTCCAGTAGGCGCGCAGGTCGACGTCGGCGTCGATCGCCGCGTCGAAGTTCAACGCGATGCCCGGATCGTAGCGCGGACGCCAGCGGCCGTCCTCGTCCTGCTTCGCCACGTGGAGCGAGAGGTGGCGCCATTGCTCGCCGGTGAGCTCGCCGAAAGGGGAGAACGCGCGCATCGCCGATTCGTAGGCCTCCAGCGTCTCGAACGACGGCTCCTTTCCGACGTACTGCCCAATGCGCCGCAGCGACGCCTTCGGCACGACGCAGCCGATGTCGTTCATCACGAGCTTGCGGATCGGAGATCCCGGCGCCGCCGCGAGGAGCATGCCGATGATCCCGCCCATCGAGGTCCCGATCCAGTCGACGGTCTCGGCCTGCATGCTTCCGAGCAGCACGGCCATGTCGTTGAGGTACACCGGATAGTTGTAGTCCCGCGGGTCGCCCAGCCAGTCGCTGCGGCCCCGGCCCGCGACGTCCGGGCAGACGACGCGATAGGCATCGCACAGGCGCTCGGCGATGTAGTCGAAGTCGCGCCCGGCGCGGGTGAGGCCGTGCACGCACACGAGCACGCGCGGGTTGCGCGGATCTCCCCACTCCGTGTAGCGCATCCGGTGCCAGCCGTGCGGGTCGAGGCACAGCACGCTGCCTTCACGCATGGCGTTCATCGGCGGATTCAAGGCTTCTCTGCTCGCGTCACTCGATGGCGGCGGTGCTCTTCGCCTTCTCGCGGAGGAGGAATTTCTGGATCTTGCCGGTCGAGGTCCTGGGCAGTGGTCCGAACACCACCGCCTTCGGCACCTTGAAGCGCGCCATGCGCGCGCGGCAGAACTCGATGAGCTCCTCGGCGCTCGCCGACGCTCCCTCCTTGAGCTCCACGTACGCGCAGGGCGTCTCGCCCCACTTGGGATCGGGCTGCGCCACGACCGCGGCGAGCATCACGGCGGGATGGCCGTGCAGCACGTCCTCCACTTCCTGGGACGAGATGTTCTCGCCGCCCGAGATGATCACGTCCTTGGAGCGGTCGCGGATCTTGATGTAGCCGTCGGGATGCTTCACCGCGAGATCGCCGGAATGGAACCAGCCGCCGCGGAACGCCTCCCCGGTCGCGGACGGATTCTTGAGATAGCCCTTCATCGTGATGTTGCCGCGGAACATGATCTCGCCCATGGTCTCGCCGTCGGCGGGCACTTCGCGCATCGTCTGCGGGTCCATGACCGTCATGCCTTCCTGCAGGAGGTAGGCGACCCCCTGGCGGCCGTTCCTCCTCACCTGCTCCTCGAGCGGCAGCTCGCTCCACTCCGGGTGCTTCGCGCACACCGCGGCCGGCCCGTACGTCTCGGTGAGCCCGTACACGTGGGTGATGTCGAAGCCCATGCGCGCCATGCCCTCGATCACGGCGGCGGGCGGCGGCGCGGCCGCGACCAGGCAGCTCACCTTGTGCGTGATGCCCTTCTTCCATTCGTCGGGCGCGTTGAGCAGCATCGAGTGCACGATCGGCGCGCCGCAGTAGTGCGTCACGCGATGCTCGCGGATGAGCTCCAGGACCCGCTTCGCGTCCACCTTGCGCAGGCACACGCTGGTGCCGGCCGCCGCGGCGAGGGTCCAGTTGAAGCACCAGCCGTTGCAGTGGAACATCGGCAGCGTCCACAGGTAGACGGCATGCTTCGGCATCGACCAGTCGAGGATATTGTTGATCGCGTTGAGGTACGCGCCCCGGTAGTGGTAGACGACT
>DATIZV010000245.1:0-9770 GCA_035516915.1 Usitatibacter sp.
GACGCGCGGTCGCGAGGCGGGAGGCAGGAGGCGCAGCGCCGCGCCCGCGTACGCCCGCGGGTTGGCGGCGAGATAGAACGAGATCACGAGCACGAGGAGCGCGTCGAGCATTCCACCGAACGCGGTGACCGTGCCCCTCGCGAGGCGCGAGACGTTGTCGCCGTTCGCGGCCGAGCCCAGGGCGGCGAGCGCGTGGCGCACCGGCAGGATCTTCCACAGGAAGAGAGCGAGCGCCGCGAGGCCGATCACGACCAGCACGTTGCGCGCCACGTAGCGCGTGTCCATCGCCCGCTTCGACCGCCCGCGTCCGTCCGCGTTGCCATTTCCGCTATCCTCTGGCCGCATGAACCCCTCGCCCGTCCTTGCGCGCCTCGCTCGCGCGGCGCTCCTCGCCTGGCTTCCGCTCGCCGCGCTCGCGCAGCAACCCGCGCCGGAAGCCGCGCCGCAACCGCCCGCGTTCCGCCTCGGCGACGCCGCGATGCCGCTCGACTACGACGTGCACCTCGCGATCGACCCGAGCGCGACTCGCTTCTCCGGCGCGATCCGCATCCGCTTGCGCTTCGCTCGTGCGACGCCGGTGCTGTGGCTCGACTCGACCGGGCTCGACGTCGATCGCGTGGAGGCGCGACAGGGAAAGCGCAAGGTGGAGGTGCTCGTCGTCAAGGGCGGCGAGGATTTCGTCGGGCTGCAGGCCGAGGGCGCGCCGTTCGACGCGGGCGAGGCGACGCTCACGCTCGCCTACCGCGGCCCCCTCGAGCCGGTGGCGACGCGCGGGCTCTTCCGGCAGGAAGAAGGCGGCGACTGGTACGTGCTGTCGCAGTTCGAGGCGATCTCGGCGCGGCGCGCCTTTCCCTGCTTCGACGAGCCGCAATGGAAGACGCCCTGGCGCCTCACGATCGACGCGCCCGTCGCCGACGTCGTGACGAGCAACATGCCCGAGGAGAGCGCGACGAGCCTCGACGAGCCCGCGGGCTGGCGCCGCCACGTCTTCGAGCGGACGCCGCCGCTGCCTTCCTACCTCGTGGCGCTCGCGGTGGGCCCGTTCGACACCGTGCAGGCGGGACGCGTGGGCGACGCCGCGACCCCGCTCGGGTTCGTCGTGCCGCGCGGGCGCGGCGCGCAGGTCGCGGCCGCGCGCGAATCGACGCCGGCGCTGGTCTCCATCCTCGAGGATTACTTCGGCACCTCGTTCCCGTTCCCGAAGCTCGACATGGTGACGATCCCCGCGACGGTGAGCTTCGGCGCGATGGAGAACGCCGGAATGATCACCTACCAGGAGAACCTGGTCCTCGCGCGTCCGTGGGAGGACACGCTCGCGTTCCGGCGGCGCTACGCGTCGGTCGCGGCGCACGAGATGGCGCACCAGTGGTTCGGCGACCTCGTGACGCTCGCGTGGTGGGACGACACGTGGCTCAACGAGGCGTTCGCCACCTGGATGTCGCGCAAGGTCCTGGATCGCTACAAGCCGGATTGGACGCGCGGCTGGTACCGGGGCGAGCAGCGCCGCCGCGCGCTCGAGGCCGATCGCCTCGCCTCGGCGCGCGCGATCCGCAACCCGGTGCTCGCCAAGACCGACATCTGGGGCGCGTTCGACGACATCACGTACGAGAAGGGCGGCGAGGTGCTCGCGATGTTCGAGTCGTGGCTCGGTCCCGAGCGCTTCCGCGCCGGCGTGCGCGACTATCTCGCGCGGCACGCCCACGGCAGCGCGACTTCGGCCGACTTCTTCGACGCGCTCGCCCGCGCCTCGCAGCATCCCGACTCGGCGAGGGCCGCCCTCGAGGCGTTCATCGAGCAGCCCGGCGCACCGCAGCTCGACGTGGCGCTGCGCTGCGACGGCGATGCGCCGGCGATCGAGGTCACGCAGCACCGCTTCCGTCCCGTGGGCTCCAACGCGCCCGAGATGCAATGGACGACTCCCGCCTGCTTCCGCTATCCCGCAGGCGGCACGCTCCACGCGGAGTGCTTCGAGGTGACGAACGGCACGCACCGGTTCGCGCTCCAGGACGCGAAATCGTGCCCCGCGTGGATCGTGGGCAACGCCGACGGCGCGGGCGACTGGCTGCCGCGCTACGACCCGCCGCTCCGCGCGGAGATCGAGGAGCATCTCGCCGCGGTGCCCGAGGACGAGGCGGTCGCCTTCGCCGGCGACGCGGCGCTCCTCGCCCGCTCGGGGCTGCTGCCGATCGGGGGTGCGCTCGAGCTCGGCGGTGCGTTGCTGAAGCATCCTTCGCCCGCGGTGCAGCAGGGCGGCGTCGCGCTGCTCGAGCGGCTCCCCGACGCGTGGCTCACGCGTTCGCAGCTCGACGCGAAGCTCGACCTCGTGGCGCACGCCGTCGTGCCGCTCGCCACGCGGGTGGGCTGGGTCGGGCAGCCGGGCGATGGCGAGGAGCTGCGCGAGCTACGCCAGGCGCTGCTTCCCTTCGCCGCCCGCTACGAGGAGCGCGACACGCTCCGCATGCACGCGCGCGAGCTCGCGCTCGATTGGATCGCGCGCCGCGAGTCGGTGGATGCGACGATGGTGGAGCCGGTGCTGCGCGCCGCCGGGCGCGATGCCGACCCGCCGATGTACGCGCGCCTCGAGTCCGCGCTCTTCGCGGCGAAGGATCGCCACGACCGGCTCGAGCTGCTGCTCGGGCTCTCGCGCGTGCGCGATCCCGCCCTGCGCGGCCACGCCCTCTCGCTCGCCCTCGACGATCGACTCGGCGCGCGCGAGGCCTTCGAGCTCCTCCTGGACGCGCTGCGCGACGACGACAATCGCGAGGCCGCGTTCGATTTCGTGCGCGCGCATTTCGACGCGCTGGTGGCGAAGCTTCCGCCCGACACTCCCGGCGACCTGCAGCGGCCGCTGGGCGAGCTCTGCACCCCGGCCGCGCGCAGCGCCTTCGCCGATTTCTTCGCGGAGCGCGCGCCGCGCTTCCTCGGCGGCCCGAAGAGCTACCAGCAGGCGCTCGAATCGATCGACCTGTGCATCGCGGCCCGGAAATAGGGATCGGTCCCTATTTCAGCGGGCGCGAGATCCTCTCCGCTTCCTCGGCGCTCGGCAGCTGCGGGCGGTCGCGGTCGGCGTCGACGAGGCAGAGGAAGCCGAGCGGCGCGTCCGATGCCGCGCGGAACTGGTGCCACGTCATGGGAGGCACGCTCACGAGGTCGTTCTGCCCGACGTCGTACGCGCGCTCTCCGACCAGGCACTGGCCCTTGCCGCGGATCACCATCACCGAGTGCACGTGCTCGTGCCGCTCGAGCGTGGTCCAGCCTCCCGGGGCGACCTCGAAGTAGCGCAGCTGCACGGGCAATCCGTCGCCCTCGAACAGCACCTGGCGGGTGACGTCCTTGAAGGGCGCCGCGCCCTCGTCCTTGTAGCGCAGCACTTCCACCCCCTCCCAGCGGTAGTCGCCGCGATGGTGCCGCACGAGCGGTTTGCGATCCTCGTCCATCGGGGAATTCTACCGCCGCACCGCGGCGACGAACTCGCGCGCGCGCTCGAGCAGCCGCTCGCGTGCGACGAGCAGCCCGCCGCCGATGAGGAGCATGGCGTCCGAGCCGTAGCCCTCGAGCATTTCCGGGACGCGCTCGACCGTCATGCCGCCGGCCGGCACCGGGAGGACCGCCTTCACCCCGGGCCACGGCCGCCGCGCCGCCGCGGCGATCTCCATGCACGTCGCGCGGCTGTAGCTGAAGCGCCCGCCGTGGTTGGGAAAGATCGTGGCGTCGGCGCCGAAGAGGCGGAAGAGCGTCCCGAGGAGGAGCGGTGGGGCGATGCGCGCCGCGCCGCCGAACGCCGGGTGCGCCATCACGGGGACGTCGAGCTCCGCCCGCATCTGCACGAAGGCCGGCACGCCGAGGAGCATCGGCGCGGCGAGCGCCATCTTCACGCCGCACTCGCGGGCGATGCGCGCCTGCGTCTCGAGCGCGCGCGGGCCGCCCGAGAACGTCGGCGCGTAGATCGTCGCGCCGCCGGTCGCGCGATTGGCTTCGTCGATCGCGCGCTGCACCGCGGGCACGCGCTCGGCGAAAGGCTGGGCGGCCTGGTCGGCGAGCCCGTGGTCGTCCTTGACCACGTCGATGCCCGCACGTGCGAGCGTGCCGGCGAGCTCGGCGAGGTGAGCGACGCTCGAGCCCTGCGGCTTCAATGCGCTGCAAGTGAGAGCGCGGCCGCGGGCGCGGACGATCTCGCGGATGCCTTGGATGCCGAAGCGCGGTCCCGGGAAGGCGCGCTCGTAGCCGGGCGGGAACGACACGTCGACGAGCTCGACCTCGGGCTGCAGCGAGCAATTGCCGAACAGCATGTTGAGGAGCTGCGAGGCTTCGTTGCCGGTGGTCGAGGGCGCGATGCCGAGCACGACCTCGAAGCGTCCCTCGCGCGGGCGGATCGACTCCACGCGCGCGGCGACCTCCTCGAGCACGTGCCGGTCCGCGATCGCTTCCAGCGGCATCTCCACGCTCTGTTCCACGGCGAGCGAGCGCGCGCGCGACTCGGCCGCGCCCTGGTCGACGTCGAGGAGATAGGTCGCGCGGATGCGCTCCATCGGCATCGTCATGCCGCCCTCAGCGCGTCGACGATCTCGAGCCGGGCCGCGCGAACGCTCGGCAGGAACCCGCCCACGAGCCCCATGGCGACCGAGAAGACGAGCGCGTCCGCGACGATGCGCGTGGTGAGGTCGAAACCGAAGGCGAGCTGGCTGAAGGACTGGAAGTTCATCGTCGTGACCGTGAACGCCTGCAGGAACGAGGCGAGGACGAGGCCGGCCGCGCCGCCCGCGGCCGAGAGGAACACCGACTCGAGGAGGAACGCCGCGAGGATCGAGGCGCGGCGGAAGCCCAGCGCACGCAGCGTCCCGATCTCCGCCGTCCGGTTGGATACCGCCGCGTACATCGTGATCATGGCCCCGATCGTGGCGCCGATCGAGAAGATGATCGAGAGCGTGATGCCGAGCACGCGGATGAACTGCGAGAGCGACTTCGACTGCTCCTCGTAGAACTCGGGCTCGCGCTTCACGTCGAGCGTGAGGCGCTGGTCGGTGGCGATGCGATGGGCGAACGCGTCGAAGTCGGAGGCCGAGTTGAGCTCCACGATCATGGAGGAATACACGGTGCGGCGGAAAGCCTGCATCATCTGGTCCACGTCGCCCCAGATCTCGGAATCGAATCCGGATTTCCCCGCGTCGAACGTCCCGACCACGGTCCAGTCGCGGCCGGCGAAGCGCAGGCGCTCGCCGATGCCCACGCCGTCGTAGCTTTCGCGGATGCCGCGTCCCACGATGATCTCCGAGGAGCCGGGGCGGAACATGCGCCCCTCGACGATGCGCACCTGGGGCCGGAGCCTGAGGCCGAGCGCGGGCAGCCCCCGCACGGTCACGTTCGAGGGCTTGTCGGTGCCGCGCTTCGGCAGCGCGATGAGGACCACCGTCTCCTTGGAGACGAGAGGCTCGCCCGAGGTCGAGCGCGCGATCCCGGGCAGCGTCTCCACGAGCGAGGCCTGGTCGCGGTAGACCCCGCTCTGGATCTCGGTCTGCGACGATTGCCGCAGCAGGATGGCGTTCCGCGGGCTTCCCGTGGAGACGAGCGTGCGGCGCAATCCCGCGTCGAGCATCAGCACCGCCGCGAACACGAAGACGACGAGCGCCATGCCGCCCGCGGTGAGCAGGGTCGTGAGCCGCCGCGTCCAGAGGTTGCGGACGATGTAGGAAAGCGGAATATTCACGCCGCTTTCCGTTTCCGGGGACAGACCCTCGCTCGACGGCCGATGGGGCCTGTCCCCCTCGAGACGTTCATCCTGGAGCTCATCCGATGTACCGCAATCCTTCCACGATGCGCACGCGCGCGGCGCGGATCGAGGGCAGCAGGCCGGCGGCGAGACCCACGCCGAGCGCCGCGAGCGCCTGCAGCGCGACCGTCTGCGGCGCCACGTTGAAGACCGGGAAGACCGCGGACAGCAGCGACTTGAAGGCCGCCGCGACCGGGAAGGTGAGCGCGATGCCGAGGATCCCGCCGAGCGTCGTGAGCGCGACCGACTCGCCGAGGATGAGCGCGGCGACGAATGCCGGGTCGAAGCCCAGCGCCTTGAGCGTGGCGTACTCGGAGAGCCGCTCGCGGGCGGTCATCGCCATCGTGTTCGCCACCACCGCGAAGATGATGAGGATCACCACGAAGGAGACCACGCGCACCGCCATGACGATGGTCTCGGTCTGCGCGACGAAGCCGAGCTGGAACGCCTTCTCGGTCTCGGTGAGCGTCTCGGCGAGCGAGTTCCTGAATTCCTTGTCGATCGCCTGGCTGATCTCGGCCGCGCGCCCTGGGTCCGCGATCTGCACCACGAAGAGGCCCGCGTACTCCGCGCGCTTGGGGAAGAGCTTCTTCATCTGCTCGTTGAGGTAGTCCCAGTGGAAGTACATCTGGCGCGTGATCGTGGCGTCGTCGCGCGGCTCGAAGATGCCGTCGACGTGGAACTCCCAGACGCCCGGGAAGATCGTGCCCTTGATCGGGATGGTATCGCCGACCTTGAAGCCGTGCTCGTCGGCGAGCTGGCGGCCGACCATCGCGCCCTGCTGGTCCTTCTTCCACGCGAGGAGCTCTTCGGGGCGGGTGCGGAATTCCGGGAAGAGGTCGAACCAGACCTCGTCGTCGACCGCGAACTGCGGGAAGAAGTTGCCGTAGGACTGGTCCTTGTAGATGCCGCCGAACCAGTTGGACACCGCGACCGCCTTCACCCCGTCGATCGCCTTGATGCGCTCGCGGTAGTAGATCGGCAGCGGGAACACGAGCGAGGTGGCGTTGCGCGTGATGAGGCGCGAGGCCGAGGCCATGTCCGCGCCCGCGTACCAGGCCTGCACCACGGTCTGCAGCAGGCCGAAGGCGAGGATCGCCACGACGAGGCCCGTCACGGTGAGGGCGCTGCGCAGCCGATGGCGGAAGAGGTTCTTCAGGACGAGCTTGAGGTAGTGCATGGCTGCGCGCCGTAGCGTCATTCCCGCGCGGACGGGAATCCACCGGGGGTCTTCGCCTGCGCCGGAACGACGTCGGGAACCAGCTCGCCCTTCTCCAGGTGCATCACGCGCTCGGCCGATTCCACGGCGTGGGGATCGTGGCTCACCATGATGATGGTCTTGCCCATCTCGCCGTTGAGGCGGCGCAGCAGGGCGAGCACATCCTCGGCGCTCTTGCGGTCGAGGTCGCCGGTCGGCTCGTCGGCGACGATGATCGTGGGGTCGGCGATGATCGCGCGGGCGATCGCGACGCGCTGCTGCTGCCCCCCGGAGAGCTCGTTCGGGTTGTGCTCCATGCGGTCGGAAAGGCCGACCAGCGCGAGCGCCGTCTCCACGCGCGCGCGCCGCTCGCGCCGCGAAAGCGCGGTGAGCATCAGCGGCAGCTCCACGTTCTCGAAGGCGTCGAGCACGGGCATCAGGTTGTAGAACTGGAAGACGAAGCCGACGTGCGCCGCGCGCCAGTCGGCGAGCTCGGCTTCGGAGAGGCGCGTGATGTCGTCGCCGTCGACGAGGAGCGTGCCCGCGTCGGGCTTGTCGATCCCGGCGATGAGGTTGAGCAGCGTCGACTTTCCCGAGCCCGAGGGGCCCATCAGCGCGATGAACTCGCCGCGCGCGATGTCGAGCGTGATGTCGCGCAGCACCGGCACGTCCTCGCCGCCGCGCCGATAGCTCTTGGAGAGGTGCGCGATGGAGACGATCGGCCGCTCGGCCATGGCGCTACTTCTTCGCTTCGGCGACGCGCGCTCCGTCGGCGAGCTTCGCGGGCGGCTTCAGCGCCACCTTGTCGCCCGGCTGCACGCCGGAGACCTCGACCAGGTCGCCGAGCTTCACGGGCTTGCCGACCGCCACCTCGTGCGCGACGTCCTTCGCGTCGATCGCGAAGACGACGCTCCTGCCGTTGCGCTCGACCACCGCCTCGGGCCGCACCGCCACCACCGGCAAGCGTTCCCCGGGGCGCGCCTCGCGCTCGAGGAACGCCACCTTGGCGCTCATGTCGGGAAGCACGCGCGGGTCCTTGTCGACGAACGACACCTTCACGAGCAGCGTGTCCTTGGTGCGGTCCACCGTCGGCACGATGCGCGAGACCGCGCCGCGCAGGCGCATGTCCGGGTAGGCGTCGAGCTGGATCTCGCACGGCATGCCGGCCCGGACCTTCGCGATCGAGGCCTCCGAGACGTCGGCCTCGACCTCGAGCGTCGCCATGTCCGCCATGTCGACCACGGCGCCCTTCGATTCGGTGGCGTTCGAGAACGGCGTGAGGATGTCGCCCACGTTCGCGTTCTTGGTGAGCACGATGCCGTCGAAGGGCGCGCGGATGAGGGTCTGGTCGAGCGCGACCTGCGCCTGGCGTGCGTTGGCCTCGGCCACGCCGATCGCCGCCTTCTGCGCCGCGATCGCCGCCTTCGCCTTCTCCTCGCGCGCGACGGCGGAGTCGAGCGCGGCGGCGGAGACGAACTTCTTCTCGAAGAGGTCGCGCGTGCGCTGGAGGTTCAGGTCCGAGTCGCGCATCTCCGCCTCGCCCTGCTGGAGGTTCGCCCTGGCGGCGGCGACGTTGGCGACCGCGGAGTCGCGCGCGGCGGCGACGTCCGCGTTCTCGAGCCGCGCGATCACGTCGCCCTCCTTCACGCGCGAGCCTTCCTGCACGCCGAGCCACTCGAGGCGTCCGGTGGCCTTGGTGGAGACGGCGGCCTTGCGCCATGCGACCACGCGCCCGGTCGCGTTGAGGAGGGTGATCGCCTGCGTCGGATAGGTCGTGGTGACCGTCGCCGTCTCCACGGCGGCGGGCGCCGTCGCGACGCGCCACGCGGCGAGCACGCCGGCGAGGAGCGCGACCAGCGCGCCGATCGTCCACTTGCCGCCGAGGCGCCGACGCCTTCCGGTCCGGGCCTTCGCGCTCCGGTCGATGGAAAGCCGGGAAAGATCCGGAGTGTCCATGGTCAGAAGAAGGAGAGGGCCGCCTGGTGCAACGCCTGCCCGCGCTCGGCGAAGGCGTCGACCATGCCGTAGTGGTGCACGCCCGGAAGCACCATCAGCGGCCGCGCCTGCGGCTGCCAGGCTTCGGCGAGCACGCGCGACTGGCGCCGGAACTCGGAGCTCTCGTTGCCGCCGGCGGCGACCACGAGCGGCGCGGCGATGGTGCGCGGCTTCCCGGCGAGATCGAGGCGCGCCACGGCCGCCGGATCGAGCTTGAACTCGGCGTTGTACGCGAAGTGGCGCAGCGGCTCGAACTCGTAGAGCCCGCTGATCGCCACGCCGCCCGCGATGCGCGCGGGGTCGAAGGCGAGGCGCTCGCGGGGCGCCGCGAACACCGAGGCCGCGAGGTGGCCTCCCGCCGACCAACCGGAGATCACGACGCGATCGAGCGCGAGCCCGTGGCCGCGGCCGTGCTCGAACACCCAGTTCACCGCGTCGATCGCATCGTTCGCGATCTCCTCGATGGAGGCCGCCGGCACGAAGCGGTAGCGCGGTAGCACGACGTCGAGGCCCGCGGCCACGAAAGGGGCGGCGATCCACGAGAACACGTCCTTGTCGAGCGAGCGCCAGTAGCCGCCGTGGATGAAGACGAGCGTGCCGCGGCTCGCCGGGGCGCGGAACACGTCGAGGCGATGGCGTGCGTCGGGTCCGTAGGGGATGTCGAGGCGTCCCGCAAGGCTCGAGCGGACATAGGCGGAGTCGCGCTCCCAGCGCGCGAACATCTGCGGATGCTCCGGCACGGCCGCCCGGTTGTTGTACTCGCGTTCGATGAAATCCCGGTCCATGCCGCGATGCTACACTGCCCCGGGC
>DATIZV010000246.1:0-7574 GCA_035516915.1 Usitatibacter sp.
TGCCCGAGGTGAGCCGCGGCGAGCCGCTGCGCTACGACCGGCTCGTGCTCGACCCGCGCGGCGAGCCGCTCACCCTCATCGCGCGGCCGGTGGACGCGCGCATCCTGGAGGGCTACCAGGCCGAGCCGCGCGCGATGCCGCCGCCGGGAGCGCAGCCGCCGGTGTGGATCTCGGAAGCCGCGCGCGACCTCGAGGGATGGAGGCCGGGCGAGCGCATCGTGCTGCCGATCTCCGGCCATGCCACGCCGGTGCGCGTCGCCGCGGTGATCCGCGATTACGCGCGCACCTGGGGCGCGGTCGTGATCCGCCTCGAGGACTACCGGCGCATCACCGGCGATACGGCGGCGAACGACATGGCCCTGCACCTCGCGCGCGGCGTCGATGCGGGGCGCGCCGAGTCCGCCATCCGCGCGGCCCTTCCCGGGGCGCGCGGGCTCGCGTTCGAGGACGCCGCGAGCCTTCGCCGGCGCTCGCTCGAGACCTTCGACCGCACGTTCGCCGTCACCTACGCGCTCGAGGCGATCGCGATCGCCATCGGGCTCGCGGGCGTGACGGCGAGCTTCGCCGCGCTCGCGTGGTCGCGGCGCCGCGAGTTCGGCGTGCTGCGCTTCCTCGGCCTCACGCGGCGCGAGATCCTCCGGCTCCTCGCGGTGGAGGGCGCGGCCGCCGGAGCGCTCGGGGCCGCGATCGGGCTCGCCTCGGGAATCCTCATCAGCGTCGTGCTCGTGCGCATCGTGAACCGCCAGTCCTTCCACTGGTCGGTGGAGCTGCACTGGCCGCTCGGCGCCCTCGCGGGCCTCCTCGCGGCGATCGTGCTCGCCTGCGCTGCGGGCGCGCGTGCGAGCGGCGGGGCCGCCGTGCGGCGCGAGGCGGTCGCGGCGGTGAAGGACGATGCGTAGATTCCTCGCCGGCTTGCTCGGCATCGCCGCGCTCGCCGCGTCGGCCGCCACGTTCGCTCCGGTCCTCCCCGGGAAACCGCTCGAGTTTCCGCGCGATTTCGGCGCCCACCCCGGCTATCGCCTCGAGTGGTGGTACCTCACCGGAAACCTGCACGGCGCGCACGGGCCGCTCGGCTTCCAGGTGACGTTCTTCCGCGTGCGCAACCCCGAAGCGGAAGGAAATCCGAGCCGCTTCAGCCCCGTGCAGCTCCTCTTCGCGCACGCCGCGCTCGCCGACCCGGCGCTCGGCCACCTGCTGCACGACGAGCGCTCCGCGCGCGCCTACGACGATCTCGTCTTCGCGAGCCTCGCCGATACCGACGTGCACATCGACGACTGGTCCCTTGAGCGGGAGTCGAACGGCTATCGGGCGCGCATCGCGGCCGACGATTTCGCGCTCGACCTGCGGGCCGTGGCGACGCAGCGCGTGCTCCTCGAGGGCGATCGCGGCTTCAGCCGCAAGGGACCGCTCGCCTCGCAGGCGAGCTACTACTACAGCGAGCCGCAGCTTCGGGTGACGGGAAGCGTGCGCACCTCGCGAGGAACGCAGCCGGTGAGCGGCGTCGCATGGCTCGACCACGAATGGTCCAGCGAATACCTCGCACCCGGCGCCGCCGGCTGGGACTGGCTGGGGGCCAACCTCGACGACGGCTCCGCGCTCATGGCGTTCCGCATGCGCGGGAAGGACGGGTCGGTCGTGTGGGCCGAGGCGACGTGGCGCGCGAAGGGCGGCCGTCCGGTGAGCTACTCCGGCGATGCCGTGCGCTTCTTCGCGCGGCGCCGATGGGAATCCCCGCGCACCGGCATCGAATACCCGGTCGCGATGACGCTCGAGGTCGGCGGCCGGCGCTGGAGCGTCGATCCGCTCCTCGACGACCAGGAGCTCGACGCGCGCGCGAGCACCGGAACGCTCTATTGGGAAGGCGCGGTGCGCATCGCGGGCGATGGAGCGCCGGGCGGCGTCGGATACCTCGAGCTCACCGGGTATGCCGGCCGGGTGCCCTTCTGATGGCGAACGGCGTGCGTCGGGACATCGGAACCATCGCGCCGGTCGACGGCCTGCGCGGCATCGCGGCGTTGTGCGTGGTCGCCTTCCATTTCGTCGTGGTGCGCTCCGCCGCCGGCATCGGCGATCCGTGGATCGCGGCGCTCGCGCGCGTCCCGGCGCTCGATGCGATCGTGCGCAACGGCTACCTCGGCGTCGACCTCTTCTTCCTGCTCTCGGGCTTCCTGCTCGCGGCTCCGTGGTACGTCCATGCGCGCGCGGGGAGCGCCGCGCCGGGGACCGGCCGCTTCTACCGGCGGCGCATCCGCAGGATCGTGCCCGCGTACTACCTGCAGCTCGTTTTCCTCTTCGCGCTCGTGCTGCCGCTCCTCCACGGGCGCAAGTACTGGCGCAGCGACCTCTACGTCGATCTGTGGAACGCCGCGGCGCACGCGCTATTCCTGCAGAACACCTCGCCGCTCACGAGCGGCTCGCTGGGCGCCAACGGCGCGCTGTGGACGCTCGCCGTGGAGGCGCAGTTCTACCTCCTGCTCCCGCTCGTGATGCCCCTCTTCGTGCGCGCGCCCTGGCGCTCGCTCGCCGCCGCGGCGGCGCTCGCGCTCGCCTGGCAGTGGGGCGCGGCGCACGGGCTGCAAGCGTTCGTGGAGGCGCAGATCGCATTGGGTGCGCATTGGGCCTGGAGCGAGGCCAACGTGCGCGACGTGCTCGCGATCCAGCTTCCGGCGTTCGCCGCGCACCTCGCGCTCGGCATCGTGCTGGCGGGCGCCTGGGTCCGGACGCTCGGCCGCCCGCGGCGTCCGCTCGCGCGCGCCGGACTCGCGATCCTCGCGCTCGCCCTCCTCGCCGCGCAATTCTCCGGCCGCGATCCGCTGCCGAAGGAGCACGCGCGCATGGTGCCGATGCTCGCGCTGGCCGCCTTCCTGTGGCTCGCGGTGACCGCGAAGGACGGCGTCGCCTCGCGCGTGCTGGGCGGCGGTCCTCTCGCCTTCGCGGGGCGCGTCAGCTACTCGACCTACCTGTATCACGTCCCGTTGCTGCTGCTGTGGGACGCGTACGCGGGGAGCCTCGGCGGCTGGCTCGCGCTGCCCGCGTACCTCGCGGCGCTCGGCGCGATCGCGTGGCTTTCCTGGCGCTACGTGGAGCGGGCTTTCCTGCAGGGGGATTTCGCATGGCTGCGCGGAACGCGCGCCGCCCCGTCCTCCTTGCGCGGCTCCCCGAAGCCGCAGGCCGACGCCTCACTTCCTTGAGCGCACACCCACGCCGAGCGCGGTCACGATCGCGAGGCACTGCAGCGCCGCGACGCCCCACAGGACCGAGGTGTAGCGGCCCGCGTCCATGAACAGCCCGAAGGCGAGCGGCGCGATGGCGAGCCCGGTGTCGATGCCGGAATACACGAAGCCGTAGATGCGGCCGTACGCGCCGGAGCCGAACGAGGCGGTGGCCGCTCGGCGCACGAGGATGTCGCGCGACGGCCCCGAGAATCCGACGCCGAATCCCATCATGCCCATGAGCACGACCACGCTCCAGCGCGGCGGGCCGCCCGAGGCGAGCGCGATCGAGCAGACGGCCGCCGCGCCGAGCGCGACCGCCACCAGCCGGTCCTGCCGCTCGCCCTTCGAGGCGAAGAAGCCGCCGGTGCCCACGCCGGCGGCGCTCCCCAGCAGGTAGGCGGTGAGCCCCGAGGTCGCAACGGCGAGGGTCACACCGTAGGCGCGCTGCAGCACCGGCGGCCCGAAGTTCTGCAGGCCGCCGAACGCCATGACGGATACGAGGAAGAAGGCGAAGCACATCCAGACCACGCCCACGCCGAGGAACGCGAACGAGCCGCCGCTGCGCCGCGGCGCCTCGACGGGATTGAGCTCGGTGTCGTCGAGCAGCGAACGATTGGCGAACAGGAAGCCCAGCGCGAGCAGCCCGACCAGCGACGCCCCGGCGGCGCCGGCGCGCCAGCCGAACGCTTGCGCGAGCGCGAGCACGTAGACCGGCGCGACCGCCCAGCCAAGGCTTCCCGTGAGCCCGTGCACCGAGAAGGCGTGCCCGAGCCGCGATGCGGATACGCGCCGGTTGAGGATCGTGTAGTCGGCCGGATGGAACACGCAGTTGCCGAGCCCCGCGATCGCCGCGGCGACGAGCACCATCGGGAAGCTCGGCGCGAGCGCGAGCGCGAAGCCGCCCGTGGACAGGAGGAACACGCCGCCGCACAGCACGCGCAGCGCGCCGAGGCGGTCGACCACGAAGCCGGCGAGCGCCTGCCCCACGCCCGAGACGACGAAGAACACGGTCATCGCCGAGCCGACCTGCGTGAAGGAGAGGCCGAAGTCGCGCATCAGCCACGGGAAGAGCGGCGGCATCACGAAGTGGAAGAAGTGCGACGTGCCGTGGGCGAATCCCACGAGCGAGATGACGGTGGCGTCGCGGCGGAAGCCGGTAGCCGGCGAGGCAGTGGATGCGCTGGACACGAGACAGTTGGATGCAAGGACGCAGCCGATATATTGCCCTAAACTGGAGGCAGCCCCCTTCGGAATCGCCGCGCCCATGAGCGTGTCCACGACCCCTACCGCGGCCCCGGCGATCCTCGCCGAGGTCCGCGACGCCCTCGCCGGCCCGTTCGCCGACGAGATCGCCGAACGCGTGCCGCAGGTGATCGAGGTCCTGGAGCAGCAGCTCTCCGCGGCCCCGCAGCGCGAGCAATGGAAGCCGCTGCGCGGCGCCATCGCCATGCTGGGCGACGCACGCGCGAGGCTCGCCCCGGCCGTGGCGCGCGAGGTGGCGAAGCGCTTCGATGCGAAGCTCGCCCCGGGCGACGACGTGTTCGGCAAGACCGCGCGGTTCTCCCTCGATACGCTCACGCTGGTCGAAGACGACCAGGTGCGCGAGGAGATCGCGATCGGCAACGCCACGAAGCGCCTGCGCGACCAGCTGGGCGAGGAGCTCTTCACCCTCACGCAGCGGCTCGCCTCGCTGATGCAGGTCGAGAGCCTTTCCGACGAGCGCAATCCCGCGTTTCCGCGCATCTTCGCGCGCGGCCTCTACGACGCGTTCACCGCCTTCGAGCCGGACCCCTCGACGAGGCTCGCCGCGTTCGCGGCGTTCGGCCCCCTCATGCTGGACCTCATCCGCGGCGTCTACCAGCGTGCCAACCGATTGCTCGTCGGACGCGGCGTGCTGCCCGATTTCAAGCGCACCTACGGCGTGCCGATGCATGCGCCGACGCGCCCTGCGCCGGCCCTCGCGGGCGGCGCCGGCGCCGCCTCCGCTGCGATCGCGGGCCCGGGCGCCGCGGGGGCGGCATCCGTCGCGGGCGGCGCGAGCCCGTCGGTCGCCGCTTCCGCCCCGTCGCCGCTCGAGCGCCTGTTCGCCGCGGCCGGGTCGCGCGCGGCGGCGGATCCCCGCGCCGCGGCGCCCGCGCCCGGGGCGGCGGCCGGCATGGTCACGATCCAGGTGCGCCCGGAGCTCCTCGCGGCGCTGCGCACGCTCGAAGCGCGCCTGCCCGCGATGTCGGCCGAGGACCTCGAGCGATCCGGCATCTTTCCCCCCTCCGAGGAGATCCACCGCGCCAAGCGCGCCATGGCGGGAACCTTGACGCCGCCCGATGCGATCGTGGCCGACGTGGTGGCGGCACTCTTCGACCGCCTGTTCGCCGACGCGCGCCTGTGCGACGCCGCGAAGGCGCAGGTGGGACGGCTGCAGCTCCCGGTGCTCAAGGCGATCCTGCGCGACCACTCGTTCTTCGCCGAACCGGGGCATCCGATCCGCCACCTGATCGACACCATCGCGGAGCTCGGCGCCTGCGATCCCGCGGTGCTCGTGGACGACTGCACGCCCGAGGAATGGATCGCCGCCTCGGTGCAGAACATCGTCGATGCCGGCGAAGAGGATCCCGACGCGCTCGTGCGCGAGGTCGAGCGGCTCGCCGGAGCGCTGGAGCGCCACCACGAGGCATCGCTCGCGGCCGATCCCGAGGTGCAGGCGCTGCGGGAGCGCGAGAAGCGCTTCGCGGGCCTGCGCGAGGCGAGCCTCGCGATCGCGCATCGCGTGCAGGCGGCGCAGGCGTCCGAGGATTCCGCCGCGTTCCTCTACGAGTGCTGGCGCGACGTCATGGTGCACGACTACGTCGAGATGGGCGAGGCCTCCGAGGAATGGACGCAGGACCTGCAGCTCGTGGACGACATGCTGTGGGTGCTTGTGCCGCGGGCAGGCGGGGAGGAGCGCTCGCGCCTCGCCGCGATGCTGCCGACGCTCATCTTCCGCATGAAGATCGCGTTCCTGCGGGCGGCGATCGATCCCCTGCTCGCGGTCGAGCGGATCGAGCGCCTGCGCACGATGCTCGACGGCGTGGTGCGCGCTCCGGCCGCCGTGGCGCACGCGGCGGCGCGCACGCGCGCCGCGCCGGTTCCGGCCGACGACTACACGGCCACGCTGCACAGCTCGACCAGCTCCGCGGAGCTGGGCTTCGGGCGCGGGAGCTGGTTCGAGTTCCGGGAGCCGGACGGCTCGGCGCGCCGCTGCCGCCTCACGTGGATGAGCCCGGTGCAGGGCGTGTGCGTCTTCAAGGACCTCGAGCGCAACCGCTCCTTCGCGGTGGGGCTCGCCGAGCTCGGGGAACGCCGGCGCGCGCAGACCGCGATGCCGGTGGACGGGCCGGGAGTGGCATCGGCTTCCGTGGAGGCGGCCCTCGCGGACGTCGCGCGGAGCCTCGATGCGCAGGCTGCGATATTGCCACGCAAAGCGAACTGACCGCAATCAATCGACGCCCGAGCGCGGCCGTTCTACACTTGCCCTCCGCAGTGCAAAGTCCCAAAAATCCGGAGGAAATCACCATGCTGTCTCGCAAGCTGTGGAAGGCGCTCGCAGTCGCCTCCGCCATCGTGCTCGCCGGTTCGTCGGGCGCCGCCTCGGCGATGACCGAGCTCAAGCTCGGCCACGTCGGGCATCCAGGATCGCTCATCGGCGCCGCCGCGGACCATTTCGCGCAGATCGCCAACCCGAAGCTCGCGGCCAAGGGATACAAGGTCGTGGTCTACGGCTCGAGCCAGCTGGGCGGCGACAAGCAGATGATGCAGAAGCTCAAGCTCGGCACCATCGACATGGTGGAGCCCTCGACGGTGATGTCCTCGATCGCCGACATGTTCGGCGTCTTCGAGATGCCGTACCTGGTGAAGAGCCGCGAGCACATGAAGAAGATCGAGAAGGCGGTGTTCTGGTCGAAGATCGAGCCCACCGCCGAGGCGAAGGGCTACAAGGTCCTCGCCGTATGGGAGAACGGCTTCCGCCAGATCACCAACAACAAGCGCCCGATCGTGAAGCCCTCCGACCTCGAGGGCATCAAGCTGCGCGTCCCGCAGGGCAAGTGGCGCGTGAAGATGTTCCAGGCCTACGGCGCGAATCCGTCGCCGATGAAGTTCTCGGAGGTGTTCACGGCGCTCCAGACCGGCGTGATGGACGGGCAGGAGAACCCGCTCGCGCAGATCGACAGCGGCAAGTTCTACGAGGTGCAGAAGTACCTCTCGCTCACCGGCCACGTCTACACGCCCGCCTACCTCGTGGTGAGCACCACCCATTTCACGAAGCTGCCGAAGGACGTGCAGCAGATCCTCGAGCAGGCGGCGAAGGAGACGCAGCCCTACGTG
>DATIZV010000247.1:0-3176 GCA_035516915.1 Usitatibacter sp.
GCAATTCACGCAAATCGAATTTGCGAGAACGCACAGCAAGCCTCGACTGGGAATCGCTGCGCACGGTGCTCGCGGTGACCCGCGCGGGCAGTCTCGCGGGCGCGGCGCGCTCGCTCGAGCTGCGCCACTCCACCGTGTTCCGCCGGGTCGAAGGGATCGAGCGGCGCCTCGGGCAGGCGCTCTTCGATCGGCGGCGCGGCGGATGGATCGCCAACGAGCTGGGCGAGACCGCGGCGCGCGCGGCCGAGGCGATGGAAGAGGCCGCGCTCGAGGCCGAGCGGCGCCTGCTCGGCGCCGACGGCCGGTTGGCCGGCGTGGTGCGCGTGGCCACGAGCGAGCTGCTCGGAGGCTACCTGCTCGTGCGGCTGGTGCGACCGTTCCTCGAGCGCCATCCCGCGATGCAGATCGAGCTCGACGTGTCCAATCGCAGCCTCGACCTCACGCGCCGCGAGGCGGACGTGGCCCTTCGCGCCACGCGCGATCCGCCCGAGTCGCTCGTCGGCCGCAAGCTCGGCGTGCTGCGATACGCGGTCTATGCTTCGCCCGCGCTGCTGCCGCGCGGCAAGGTGCCCGAGCTCGAGACGCTGCCGTGGCTGGGATTCGACGAGCGCATCGCGCAGTTCGAGGTGGCTCGATGGTTCGCGCGCGTGCTGCCGGGCGTGCAGCCGCGCCTGCGGGCCGATTCGCTGGGCGTGCTGCTGCGCGCGGCCGCGGGCGGCGCGGGCGCCGCGGTGCTGCCCGTGTTCGCCGCCTCGCAGGAGAAGGGGCTCGTGCGCGTCACCGACGTGATCCCGGACGTGCACATGGACCTGTGGCTGCTCTCGCATCCGGACCTGCGCGGCAACGCGAGGGTGCGCGCGCTCGCCGATCACCTCGCCGCCGGCGTGCCGAGGGAGCTTGAGGACATCCTCGCGCGCGGATCGTGCTGCCCGCGATTCGCGCCCTGCCCGGTGCAGCGGCGCCGCGCGCGCCGCGCCGCGGCGAAAGGAAACTCGGCGCGGGGCGAGTGACCTGCTTCACTTGCATTACCGCGCCGTCGCCGTATCCTGACCGGGAGGATCTTCCAGCGGGAGGTCGGCATGAAGGTGATTGCTGCCGCGCTTGCCCTGACCGCATCCTGCATCGCGGCCGGTGAGCCCCTGCTCGATTTTCGCCGCGACCTGGCTTTCCGCCCCGAGGCCGTCGAGTCCTTCGCGCAGCGCGCATACGCCCAGAGGCTCGATGCTTTCCGCGCCGACGGGCGGCTCGACCGCGATCCCGCGCTCCTGGACAACCTCGACGACGTGATGGGGCCGCTGCGCGAAGCGGCGGAGGCCGAGCGTCCGGGCTCCAGCCGTTGGAACTGGCAGGTCCATTCGTGCCGGCGCTGCATGGAGAACGCGTCGGCCATGGCCGGCGGCCGCCTCCTGTTCGGCGAGGAATTCATCGCCAACCTGCGGCTCACGCGCGACGAGCTGGGATTCCTCGTGGCGCACGAGATGGCGCACGCCCTCGCCGAGCACACGCGCGAATTCGCCACCGCGGCGCGCTACTTCGTCGACAACGGCGCGCGGCGCGACTACTGGGATATCCAGCATGAGCTCGACGACAGCTTCGCGGTCCAGTACCGCATGGCGTTCGTCGCGGAGGAGCAGGAGCTCGACGCCGATCGCATCGGTTTCATCCTCGGCGCGCGCGCGGGTTTCGATCCCTCAGCGATGCTCACCCTGCTCGCCAAGCTCGACGGAGGATCGCGCCCCGGACTGCTCGCCGATCATCCGAGCATCGAGCGCCGGCTCGAGCAGGCCGCCGCGATGCTGCAGACGGCGCGGGCCGTGTACAAGCGTTTCGGCGTCGAGAGCCCCGCGCCCTGAAGCGAAGCGGCTAGCGCTTCTTGTAGGTCCCCACCAGGACGGCCTGCCCCAGCACGTGTCCCGCCATCGCCTTCTCGAGCGCGGCCTTGTTCGCGTTGGCGAGGGTGAGCGTCGTGTCGAGCGCGTAGAGCTTGTGGAAGTAGCGGTGCGTTCCGATGGGCGGGCATGGGCCGCCGTAGGCGGTGCGCCGGAAATCGTTCGTCCCGGCGAGCGTGCCCGGGGGCAGTCCCGATTTCGCGGCGCCTTCGGCGAGCATGCTCGTCGAGGCGGGAATGTTGTAGAGCACCCAATGCACCCACGTCATCTTCGGCGCCGCGGGGTCGGGCGCGTCCGGATCGTCGATGATGAGCGCGAAGCTCTTTGTGCCCGTCGGTGCGCCGCTCCACTTGAGCGGAGGAGACGCATCGCCCGCCTCGCACGTGTAGGCCGAAGGGATCGGGCCGTTGGGGGGGAACGCGGGTGATTCGAGGGTGAAGGGCATCGGAACCTCCTCGAGGGCGTCGAGGATCCATACTACTAGCCGATCCCGGGGCTTGTCTTTGCGGCGCGCCGCCCGTACTTTGAGTCCATGAAATCCCTCGGCTCCAGGGTGAACGGCGAGCGCCTCGAGCGCGTGCAGGCTTCGCCGCGCTGGATCGAAGGCGCGTTCCGCAACCTGCATCCCATCCCCGCGGGCCTGCGCGATCCGAACACGCCGTTCCCGACGCTCACCGAGTTCCTCTTCGGGGGAGATCGCCGCTATCCCGCCGCGCCGTTGCCCGCGCTCGATCCGCGCGATGCGTGGCGGCGCGAGCCGCAGAGCGGGCTGCGCGCCACGTGGCTGGGCCACTCCACGGTGCTGATCGAGATCGACGGCGTTCGCGTGCTCACCGATCCCGTGTGGGGGCCGCGCGCCTCGCCGCTTTCGCTCGCCGGCCCCAAGCGCTTCCAGCCGGTTCCCGTCACGCTTCGCGAGATGCCCCCCGTGGACGCAGTCGTGATCTCGCACGATCACTACGACCACCTCGACTATCCCACGATCCGCGCGCTTGCGAAGACCGACATCCCGTTCGTGACGTCCCTCGGCGTTGGAGCGCACCTCGAGATGTGGGGCGTGCGGCCCGAGCGCATCACCGAGCTCGATTGGTGGGAGTCGCACGAGCTTGCGAAGGGCGGCGTTCGCATCACCGCCGCGCCGTCGCAGCATTTCTCGGGGCGCACGCCCGGCGGGCGCAATGCCACGCTGTGGTCCTCGCTCGTGGTGCAATCTTCGAAGCACAGCGTCTTCTTCAGCGGAGACACGGGGCTCACCACCGAGTACGAGGAGATCCGCCGGCGCCTCGG
>DATIZV010000248.1:0-3980 GCA_035516915.1 Usitatibacter sp.
GCTCGGGATCCACGACGTGTTCTCGCTCGACCAGCAGGGCGGGGGGACGCTCCAGCAAGCGGCGGCGGGAATGGCGCCGCGATTCGAGACGGCGATGCGCGCCGGCGACGACCTCGCGGCGATCCTCTACACGTCGGGAACCACGGGACGCTCGAAGGGCGCGATGCTCTCGAACCGCAACCTCGCCTCCAACGCGGCCGTGCTGCACCGCGCATGGGGCTTCCGCCCCGACGACGTGCTGGTGCACATGCTGCCGCTCTTCCACGTCCACGGCCTCTTCGTCGCCTCGCACTGCGTGCTGCTGAACGGCAGCGCGATGCGCTTCCATCTGAAGTTCGACGCGAAGCGCGCGATCCGCGAGTTCGCGGACTCGACCGTGTTCATGGGCGTGCCGACGCTCTACACCCGGCTCCTCTCCGAGCCCGCGTTGACCCCCGAGTCGTGCCGCAACATGCGCCTCTTCACCTCGGGCAGCGCGCCGCTCCTCGCCGAGACGCACGAGGAATTCGAGCGCCGGACCGGGCAGCGCATCCTCGAGCGCTACGGAATGACCGAGACCGGGATGCTCACCTCGAACCCGCTGGAAGGCGAGCGCCGGGCGGGGTCCGTGGGGCGGCCGCTTCCCGGTGTCGAGGTGCGGGTCGTCGACGACGCGGGCGGGCGCTGCGCGCCGGGCGCCATCGGTCACGTGATCGTGCGCGGCCCGAACGTGTTCGCTGGCTACTGGCGGATGCCGGAAAGGAACGCGGAGGAATTCACCGCCGACGGATTCTTTCGCACCGGCGACCTGGGCAGCCTCTCCGGCGACGGCTACCTCACCATCGCCGGACGCTCGAAGGACCTCATCATCAGCGGCGGCTACAACGTCTATCCGAAGGAGATCGAGCTCGCGATCGACGAGCTGCCCGGCGTGCAGGAATCGGCGGTGGTCGGAGTGCCCCATCCGGACTTTGGCGAGGCGGTGACCGCGGTCGTCGTTCCGCGACGCGACGCGCCGCCCGCGAGCGAGGGCGCCATCATCGCGGCGCTCCGGGAGAAGCTCGCGAACTTCAAGGTGCCCAAGCGCGTCTACTTCGTCGAAGAGCTGCCGAGGAATACCATGGGCAAGGTGCAGAAGAACGTATTGAGGGAACGCTTCGCCACCCCGAAGGCCGCACGATGACCGGCGCCCGCTCGATCATCGAGCGCGTCCTCGGCTCGATCGGCGCTTCCGGGATCGTGCGCACCGGCGCGCAGCGGCGCGCCGATCGCCTCGCGGACCTGCTGCGCACCCTGATCTCCGAGCGCGGGGAAGCCTCCGGAGCCGCCCTCGCTCGACAGGCCGTGGCGCTGTACGGCGGCCTCGATCCCGCAGCGCGCACGCATTTCTTCCAGCTCCTCGCGCGCGACTTCTCTCCGGACCGGGAGCTCGTGCTCGCCGCCGCGCAGGCCTACCATCGCGATCCTTCCCCGGAGAACCTCGCGACGCTCGAGCGCGTCGCCGAGCCTCCGCGCCAGGAGGTCTTCCGGCGCATGAACATGGCGCCGGGCGGAACCGCCACCCTCCTGGGCCTGCGCCGCGAGCTTCTCGCGGAGGCGGCCGGGCACCCCGAGCTCGCGGCGGTCGACCACGACCTCACGCATCTCCTCGGGTCCTGGTTCAATCGCGGCTTCCTGGAGCTCAGGCGCATCGACTGGAAGACTCCCGCGGCGATCCTCGAGAAGCTGATCGCCTACGAGGCGGTGCACGAGATCCACGGCTTCCCCGACCTCAAGCGCCGGCTCGAGCGCGACCGCCGCTGCTTCGCGTTCTTCCATCCGGCGCTTCCCGACGAGCCGCTCATCTTCGTCGAGGTGGCGTTCGTGAACGAGATGCCGGCGGAGGTGGCGCCGATCCTCGCGACGGAGAGCGCGGTGGGCGATCCGCGCCGGGCGCGCTGCGCCGTCTTCTACTCGATCACCAGCTGCCAGCCCGGCCTGAAGGGCGTATCGTTCGGGAACTTCCTGATCAAGCAAGTCGCGGCCGACCTGCACTCGGAGCTGCCCAACCTCAAGGTGTTCGCGACGCTCTCGCCGGTGCCGGGGCTGCGGCGCTGGGCGCGCACGGCGCTGCGCAAGTCGGGCGATACATCCGCGGCGCACGCCGAGTTGCTGGCGTTCGTGGACGACGAGTCGGCGGTGCCGCCTCCCACCCTGCGCGAGCCCCTCGAAGGCCTCGCGGCGTGGTACCTCACCCGCGAGCGGGCGAACGGGCACTCGGCCGATCCCGTCGCGCGCTTCCACCTCGGCAACGGCGCGCGCCTGGAGCGCGTGAACTGGGCAGCCGACGCGACCGGAAAGGGTCGCGCGCAGTCCTTCGGCCTGATGGTGAACTACGTCTACGACCTCGACCAGGTGGAGCGCAACCACGAGGAGTACGTGAACCGGCACCGCGTGGTGTCGTCGACCGTGGTGGAGCGGCTGGCGAAGAGCGTCGAGCCGTTGCTGGTTGAAAAGCCGCAGGCGGCCCCCACGTCACCGCCATGATCGTCTATCCGCTCACGTGCAGCGCGGGCCATTTCTTCGAAGGCTGGTTCGCCTCGGCGCAAGCGTGCGAGAAGCAGTCGGCCGCGGGGCAGCTCTCCTGCCCGGCCTGCGCGAGCGTCGAGGTGCGCAGGCTTCCGTCGGCGCCGTACGTGAAGGCCTCGCCGTCCTCGCCGCCCGAAGCGGGCGCCGCGCCGAAACCCGGCGAAGCGCGCGCCAGGGCGCTCGCGGCGCTGCGCAAATACATCCTCGCGAATACCGAGGACGTCGGCCGGCGCTTTCCGGAAGTCGCGCGGCGCATCCACTACGGCGAGGAGGAGGCGCGCGGCATCCGCGGTCGTGCCTCCGTGCAGGAAGCGAGGGAGCTCGTGGAGGAGGGAGTCTCCGTGGCGGCGGTCTCCCCCGAGGTCCTTCCCGCCGAAGAGATCCACTAAAGCGAAAAGGGCGGCGGATCCCGTGTCGGCTTAGAAGGCCGAGAGCCCGGTCTGCGCCCGCCCGAGGATCAGCGCGTGGATGTCGTGCGTGCCCTCGTAGGTGTTCACCGCCTCCAGGTTCAGCACGTGGCGGATCACGTGGAACTCGTCCGCGATGCCGTTGCCGCCGTGCATGTCGCGCGCCGCGCGTGCGATCTCCAGCGCCTTGCCGCAGGAGTTGCGCTTCACGAGCGACACCATCTCCGGCGTCGCGCGCCCCTCGTCCATGAGGCGTCCCACGCGCAGCGCCGCCTGCAGCCCCAACGCGATCTCGGTCTGCATGTCGGCGAGCTTCTTCTGGATGAGCTGCGTCGCGGCCAGCGGCTTGCCGAACGCCTTGCGGTCCATGGTGTAACGGCGTGCCGCGTGCCAGCAGAACTCGGCCGCGCCGAGCGCGCCCCAGGCGATGCCGTAGCGCGCCTTGTTGAGGCATCCGAACGGGCCGCGCAATCCCTTCACGCCGGGAAGCAGGTGCGCATCGGGCGCGAACACGTCCGCCATCACCACTTCGCCGGTGATCGACGTGCGCAGGCTGAACTTGCCCTCGATCTTCGGCGCGCTGAGTCCCTTCATGCCGCGCTCGAGGACGAACCCGCGGATCTCGCCCGCCTCGTCCTTCGCCCAGACCACGAACAGGTCGGCGATCGGCGCGTTGCTGATCCACATCTTCGCGCCGTTGAGGATCCAGCCGCCGTCCACCTTCTTCGCGCGCGAAACCATGTTGCCGATGTCGGAGCCGTAATCGGGCTCGGTGAGGCCGAAGCAGCCGACCAGCTCGCCGGTGGCGAGCTTCGGGAGCCAGCGTTGCCGCTGCTCCTCGGTTCCGTACGCGTGGATCGGATGCATGACCAGCGACGACTGCACGCTCATCGCCGAGCGATAGCCGGAATCGACCCGCTCGACCTCGCGCGCGATCAGCCCGTAGCCGACGTAGTTGAGCCCCGGACCGCCATAGTCGGAAGGAATGGTCGGACCGAGCAGCCCGAGCGAGCCCATCTCGCCAAA
>DATIZV010000249.1:0-4071 GCA_035516915.1 Usitatibacter sp.
AACGAGGGACTCCTGCGCCGGGTGGGCGAGAAGGTGCGCGCCGGCGACCCGGTGGCCAACGTGGGCGCCTCCGGTTCCAGCGCGGATTCGGGTCTATACTTCGAGTTGCGCCGCGACGGAAAACCCTTCGATCCGTTGAAGTGGACGGCCCGCTAGCGCGGCAATCGCAATCCGGGAAGGAAACAGGGAATGGGCAAGAAGCTCCAGCAGATTGGTCTCGTCGCCCTCGGCGCGGTGCTCGGCATCGTGGCGAGCCTCCATTTCTCCGCCATGGCGGATCGCCAGGTCTCGTCGCTGCAGCTGCCGGTGGACGACCTGCGCCTCTTCAGCGAGGTGTTCGGCCGCATCAAGACCGATTACGTCGAGCCGGTGGACGACAGCAAGCTCCTGAAGGGCGCCATCAACGGCATGGTGACGGATCTCGACCCGCACTCGGCGTTCCTCGACCAGGACGCGTACCGCGACCTGCAGGTCGGCACGCAAGGCGAATTCGGCGGGCTCGGCATCGAGGTGGGCGCCGAGGACGGCTTCGTGAAGGTGGTCTCCCCGATCGAGGACACGCCGGCGTACAAGGCGGGCATCAAGGCGGGCGACCTGATCGTGAAGCTCGACGACGTCTCGCTCAAGGGCATCAGCCTTACCGACGCGGTGAAGCGCATGCGCGGCAAGCCCGGCTCCGAGGTGAAGCTCACGGTGCTGCGCAAGGGCGAGGACAAGCCGCTCGAGTTCATCGTGCGCCGCGACGTGATCCACGTGAAGAGCGTGAAGGCGAAGCTGCTGGAGCCCGGCTACGGCCTGGTGCGCATCACGCAGTTCCAGGAGCACACCGGCGAGAACCTCGTGAGCGCGATCGACGACCTCTACAAGCAGAACGGGGGCAACCTCAAGGGCCTGATCCTCGACCTGCGCATGAACCCGGGCGGGCTGCTCAATTCCGCCGTGGCGGTAGCGGCGGCGTTCCTGCCGCACGACGCGCTCATCGTCTACACGGACGGCCGCACCGAGGACGCGAAGATGCACCTCACCGCGAACAAGGAGAACTACCTGCGCGGCGCGTTCAAGGAGGACTTCGAAGCGTCGCTGCCGGCGGCGGTGAAGACGGTGCCCATGGTGGTGCTCGTGAACGGCGCCTCCGCCTCGGCCTCGGAGATCGTGGCGGGCGCGCTGCAGGACCAGCACCGGGCGACGATCCTCGGCACGCAGACCTTCGGCAAGGGCTCGGTGCAGACGATCCTGCCGCTGCCGAACAACCAGGCGGTGAAGCTCACCACGGCGCTCTACTACACGCCGAGCGGGCGCTCGATCCAGGCGAAGGGCATTTCCCCGGACATCGTGGTCCAGGACGGCAGCGACCAGAAGATGCTGCTTCGCGAGGCGGACCTGCAGAACCACCTCGTGGTCGAGAACGGCAAGCTCGAGGAAGCGGGCGCGAGCGGCGCGCCCACCGACAAGGTGATCGCGGGCCCGGCCGAGGGGCAGACTGCGAACGTCGCCGTGAAGCCCGCGGCCGGCAAGGCCGAGACGGCGCCGGGCGCGAAGAAGGCCGCGGAAGCCCCGGCGAAGAAGGAGGACCTGCAGCTCAACGCCGCGCTCAACCACCTCAAGGGTCTTCCCATCACCGCGACGTCGGCCGTCGCCGCCGCCGGGAAATAGCGGCACGCGCCGGCATGGCGCGGGCCGGAAGGGCTCGCGAGTGGACGACCACCAGAGGCTTCGCTACAGCCGGCACCTGCTGCTCAACGAGTTCGGGGAGGACGCGCAGGAGCGCCTCCTCGCCTCGCGCGCCCTCGTGGTGGGCGCAGGCGGGCTCGGATCCGCGGCGCTCCTCTACCTCGCCTCGAGCGGGTTCGGGCGCATCACCGTCTGCGACGGCGATCGCGTCGATCTCACCAACCTGCAGCGCCAGGTCGTGCATCGCGTGGACTCCATCGGCGAGCCCAAGGCGAAGTCGGCGGCGCGAACGCTCGCCGCGATCAATCCCGACGTGCGCGTCGAGGCGCTCGAGGAGCGAGCGGGCGAGGCACGCCTCGCGGAGCTCGCGCGCGGCGCGGACGTGGTGCTCGATTGCTCCGACAACTTCGCCACGCGCCACGCGCTGAACCGCGCCTGCGTCGCCGCGCGCAAGCCGCTCGTCTCCGGCGCTGCCATCCGCTTCGACGGGCAGGTGGCCGTGTTCGACCTGCGGCGCGACGACGCGCCCTGCTACAACTGCCTCTTCGCACAGGAGGCGGAAACGCCCGAGGAGCGCTGCGCGACCATGGGAATCTTCGCCCCGCTCGTCGGGATCGTGGGGACGTTCCAGGCTCTCGAGGCGATCAAGCTCATCGCGGGCGTGGGAGAGTCGCTCGCAGGGCGGCTGCTCCTGTTCGACGCGCTCTCCAGTCGATGGCACGAGGTGCGCCTCGCGCGCGACGCCCATTGCCGGGTATGCGGCAGGGCGCGCGCCGCGGCCGCCTAGGAAGGACGAAATGAAACGCCGCATCGCACCCTGCGCGCTCCTCGGCGCGCTGCTCGCCGTCGCCGGGCCCGCCGCCTCGCAGACGGTCTACAAGCTGATCGACCGCAGCGGCAAGGTGACCTACGTCCAGGAACCTCCGAAGGACTTCGACGGTCAGGTCATCCGGATCGACATCGATCCGAACGCCAACAAGGCGACGCTGAACGTGCCCAAGGCGCCGGCCGCGCAGCCGAACCGGGAACTGTCGACGCCCGTGCCGCCGTCGAAGGGACCGAGCCGCGAGCAGCAGCTGGAAGATGCGCGGCAAAAGCTCGAGGATGCGAAGCAGGCGCTTGCGGACGCGCGCGACAATCCGCGCGAAGAGGACATGCGCTTCATCGGGAACGCCGGCGGCGGCGTGCGGCGAGTTCCGACCGAGGCGTACCAGCAGCGGCTCGATGCCCTCGAGCGCGCCGTGAAGGAGGCCGAAGATGAGGTTCATCGTCTGGAGAAGGACGAGTAGCGCGGGGCGCGGCCGCGCGATCCTCGCATCGCTCCTCGCGTTCTCCGCGATCGCCGCGTTCTCCCCGCGCGCCGACGCGGCCACCTTCTACAAGTGGACGGACCCGGACGGAACGGTCCACTACGGCGATGCGCCGCCCAAGGGATTCAGCGGCACCGTCGAGCGCGTCGAGGTCGATCCGGGCGAGCACACGATTGCCGCTCCCCCCGGCGCGCAGCAGCCCGCGAACCGCGAGCTGGGCCCGCCCGCGCCGGCGCAGCCGGACATCCTCACGCAGCGGCGCGAAACGTGGGCACGCCTCGAGGCGAACCTCAAGGCCGCGCGCGACCGGCTCGACCTCGCGCGCAAGGCGCTCGCCGAGTTCACCGCGGCAGGCGCCGACCAGCAGGTCTCGCAGACCCGGGTCGACCCGAACGCGATCAATCCGAACCAGGCCTCCGAGGGAGCGGAGCTCCCGCCCCCGGTCGCCGGCACCAATCCCGACGTGACGCAAACCCAGCCGATGCGCGGCGGCATGCTCGGCATGGCGCCGCGCGCGAACTGCCGCACCGCGGCGGGTGCGAACGGGAAGAAGGTGCTGATCTGCCCGTCGGCCGTGCCGAGCCAGGAATATTTCCAGAAGGAGCAGGAGCTCGAGGACGCGGTGAAGCGCGCGCAGGCCGACGTCGATGCGGCCGAGGTCGCCTATCGCAAGGGCGTCGACTGACCGCCGCGCGCGGCCTCGGCGAGGTCCCAGCGCGGAAACACGTTGAACGGCGAAGCCTCGCGCGAAGGCGGCGCCTCGCCGTACTTGAGCGCCGCCGCGAAGGCGATCATCGCGCCGTTGTCGGTGCACAGCCGCGGCGGCGGAAAGCAGACCTCGCTCCCGCGCGCGCTCGTCTCGCGCAGCAACGCCTCGCGCAACGCCGCGTTCGCGCCCACGCCGCCCGCGACGACCAGGCGATCGAGGCGCTCGCGTTCGAGCGCGAGCACGCATTTCGCCGCGAGCACGTCGACGACCGCGGCCTGGAAGGATGCGGCGAGGTCGGCGCGCGCCTTCTCGTCGAGGCGAGGCAGCTCGCGCACGCGCGTGAGCACCGCGGTCTTGAGCCCGCTGAAACTGAAGTCGAGG
>DATIZV010000250.1:0-6950 GCA_035516915.1 Usitatibacter sp.
CGAGAAGAAGGCCGACGAGGTGAACCAGGACGCCATCAAGGCGTTCGAGGAACACAAGGACAAGGTCGTGACGCTCTCCGACGCCGACTACGACGCCTGGCTCGCGCTCGCGAAGAAGAGCAGCTACGCGCGCTTCGCGAAGGACGTTCCGAACGGGCAGAAGCTGATCGACGAAGCGCTCGCCGTGAAATGACCGGCCGGCAGGGCCGGCGCGGTCGCCGCGCGCCGGTCCCGCCGCCCGCGATTCCCACCTGAGGCGGGAAGGATCCCTTGGACGCCTTCATCCGGTCCGTTCGAACCCTGTCGCGCATCACCGGCGTCGCCGCGGCGATGCTCATCGCGCTCGCCGTGCTCGTGATCTGCGACATGGTGATCGAGCGCTACTTCTTCGACCGCACGACGATCTGGCAGATCGACGTCGTCACCTACAGCATCATCGCCGCCACCTTCGTCG
Source organism: Usitatibacter sp. (assembly GCA_035516915.1). Taxonomy (GTDB): domain Bacteria; phylum Pseudomonadota; class Gammaproteobacteria; order Burkholderiales; family Usitatibacteraceae; genus Usitatibacter. Next base: position 455 of record DATIZV010000250.1, read on the forward strand.
GCAGCCCGTACGTGCTCATGCATCGCGGCCACGTGAACGTGGACATCCTGCCGATGCATTCGGGGCCGCGCTTGCGCTTCTGGCTCGCCCTCTTCACGATGTCGGTGTCGCTCGCCTTCTGCGCGGTGATCTTCGTCCTCACGTACCAGTACTGGCACCAGGCCTATGTGGAGAACTGGCGCTCGGACACCGTGTGGCGCTCGCGCCTCTGGATCCCGCTCCTGTCCATGCCCGTCGGGATCGGGCTCCTCGTGCTCCAGTACGTCGTGGAGATCCTCGCCCTCGTGACGGGACGTTCCCCGCCCTTCGGCATGAAGCCCTACGAGAACGTCGCATGAGCCCGACCACCGAAGGAACCCTCGTCCTCGTCACCACGCTCCTCCTCCTCTTCTCCGGCATTCCAGTCGCCTTCGGCCTGGGCGCCGTCTCGGTCGTCTTCCTGCTGATCTTCCAGGGAATCGACGCGCTGCACGTCGTGGCGGAGACGTTCTGGTCGGGTCTCAACGAATTCACGCTGGTGTCGATCCCGATGTTCGTCATGATGGGCGCGGCGATCGGATCCTCCCCGGCGGGCAAGGACCTGTACGAGGCGCTCGATCGCTGGCTCTATCGGCTTCCCGGCGGCCTCGTGATCTCGAACCTCGGGGCGTGCGCGATCTTCGCCGCCCTCACCGGCTCCTCGCCCGCCTGCTGCGCGGCGATCGGCCGCATGGGCATCCCCGAGATGCGCCGGCGCGGCTATCCGGACGACGTCGCGACGGGCTCGATCTGCGCCGGGGGCACGCTCGGGATCCTCATCCCGCCGTCGGTCACCTTCATCCTCTACGGGATCGCGACCGAGACCTCCATCGGGCGGCTCTTCCTCGCCGGCGTGATGCCGGGCCTCATGCTGACCGGCCTCTTCATCCTGTGGACGCTCTTCACCATCTGGAAGCGCGGCTTCCGCAGCCACTCGCCGGACTTCCGCTTCACGTGGAAGGAGAAGTTCACCTCGATCCCGAAGGTCGCCCCGTTCCTCGCCATCATCGTCGGCGTGATGTGGGTGCTGTACGGAGGGCTCGCCACGCCCTCGGAGGCGGCGGGCGTCGGCGCTGCGATGTGCGCGCTCCTCGCGGTGGCCATCTACAGGATGTGGCGGCCCCGGGAATGGTGGTTGATCCTGCGCGACACGATGCGCGAGTCGGTGATGATCCTCATGATCATCGCCGGAGCGGTCCTGTTCGGCTACATGCTCACCTCGCTCTACCTCACGCAGACGCTCGCCACCGCCATCGCGGACATGCACGTGAACCGGTGGGTCCTGATGGGTCTCATCAACGTGTTCCTGCTGGTGTGCGGCTTCTTCATCCCGCCGGCGGCGATCATCCTCATGACGAGCCCGATCCTCATGCCGATCATCACCGCGGCGGGCTTCGACCCGGTATGGTTCGGGGTGATCCTCACGATCAACATGGAGGTGGGGCTCATCCACCCGCCGGTCGGGCTCAACATCTACATCGTCAACTCGATCGCGCCCGACGTGCCGGTCACGACGGTGATGTGGGGCACCATCCCCTACGTGCTGTGCATGTTCCTCGCGATCGTGATCCTCTGCACCTTCCCGCAGATCGCAACCTGGCTTCCCGACACGCTGATGGGGCCCGGGCACTGATGGCGGACATCGAGATCCACCGCGACCACTGCATGGGGCTCGCGGCGGCGCGGCGGGCCGCGGAGCAGATGGCCGCCGACCTCGGCCGGAAGTTCGACGTGCACGGAAGCTGGCAGGGCGACACGCTGCGCTTCGATCGCCCCGGCGTGTCGGGCTTCGTCGTGCTCACCGACAAGGACCTGCGCCTGTCGATCTCGCTCGGGTTCCTGCTCAAGGCGATGAGGGCCTCGATCGAGAAGCTCATCCACCAGGAGCTCGACGCGCTCTTCCCGGCCGCCGCGGCGGGCGCTCCGCGGGCCACGGCGTCGCCGCGGGCTTCGCGCGCGCCGCGCGCGGCTACGGCGAAAAAGGCTTCGAAGCGCCCGAAAAGAGGCGGTTGAGGATCTCCATCTCGCGCGTGCGAAGCGCTGCGAGGAACTCGTCGCATCCCTTCATCGTGCGGAACGCCCGGTAGCCTTCCTCGAGGAAATCCTGCAGGTCGCCCAGGCCGGCGATGTGCGCGGGCTTGCGCATCAGCTTGAGCGTGCCTCCGATGAGCGGCTTCGCCACCAACGCGTCGAGGCGCCGTCCCACGGCTTCGACGAGCTCGATCTGGCGCAGGCGCTCCTCGCGCGTCGAGCTCCTGCGATAGGCCTCCGCGTAGCGCGCCTCGTCGAGCGGCCCGGAGGCGAGCGTCTTCGCGAGGGCATGGTCGAGCGCCTCGGAGAGCGCCTCGAGCTCGACCGCGAGCGCGGCGGTCTCCACCGCGCTCGCGGGGAGGATCTTCTGCATGACCGGCACGATCTTCAGCAGCTCCTCGTCGCGCGCGCTGAAGTCCTTGGGCCCGTAGAGATCCTCGAGGAAGAACTGGGTCGCGGCGCGATAGCGCGCCTGCGACGCGAGGTCCGCGTACGTCTTCGCGAGACGCTGCGCTTGCCAGGCCTTGAGCTCGGCGAGGCGCGCGGGCTTCGGCCGTCCCGGCCCGCGAAGCGACTTGAGCGCCTGCAAGCTGGTCTTCAGGTCCGCGGGCCCGCGGACCTCAGTGCGCGCGGCCATGTCCGGATTCGGTCATGGGGTGCTATTCTAGCGGGATTCAAACGAGCGTTTGATTCCCGCCGATCTGGTGGACAAATAATAATTAATTCCTATAAACTTACCATCGATTCTTAAAGTTGAATCTAGATCGCGGCACCGGCCCCGCGCAACCGCTCGCGACGGCCTTCGCGCGCATGCGCGAAACGTTCCGCTCGCGCGGCGGGTTGTCCTATCGGGAGCGCATGGACGCCCTGGCGATGCTCGCCTCGCTCCTGCGCGAGAACACGCCGGCGCTGTGCTTGGCGATCGATTCCGATTTCCGCGGTCGCGCCTCGCAGGAGACGCGCCTGCTGGAGATCGTGCCGTCGCTCTCCGCGATCGGCCATGCGCGCCGCCACTTGCGCCGGTGGATGCGTCCCCAACGGCGCCCGACGGGACGCTGGTTCCATCCCGGACGCTCGCGCGTGATGTTCCAGCCGCTCGGCGTGGCGGGAATCGTCGTTCCCTGGAACTATCCGTTGTACCTCGCCGTCGGCCCCGCCACCTCGGCGCTCGCGGCGGGCGACCGCGTGCTCGTGAAGATGCCCGAGGGAACCCCGCGCGCATCGGAGCTCTTCGGCGAGCTCGTCGCGCGCTCCTTCGCGCCCGACGTGCTCGGCGTCGTGAACGGCGGCCCGGAGCTCGCGCGCGAGTTCGTCGGGCTGCCCTTCGATCACCTGCTGTTCACGGGCTCCACCGCGATCGGCCGCGAGGTGATGCGCGCCGCGGCGGCGAACCTCACGCCGGTGACGCTCGAGCTGGGCGGGAAATCGCCCGCGCTGGTGGGCCGCGCGATCGGCATCGAGGAGGCGGCCGAGCGCATCCTCTCGGGCAAGTGCCTGAATGCCGGGCAGACCTGCATCGCGCCCGACTACGCGCTGGTGCCCGAGGAGCGCGTGGATGCGTTCGTGGAGGCGGCGCGGCGCTCGGTGGCGCGCCTCTACCCGGGGCTGCGCGACAATCCCGACTACAGCGCGATCGCCAGCGCGCACCACCGCGTGCGGCTCGCCGGATACGTCGCGGAGGCGCGGGCCGGTACGACGCGCGTGGTGGAGATCAATCCGGCGGCGGAGGATCTCTCCACGTCGGCGAAGATGGCTCCGACCCTCCTCGTCGCCCCGGATCCGGGCCTCGCGGCGATGCGGGAGGAGATCTTCGGCCCGGTGCTCCCGGTGGTGCCGTATCGCACGCTCGAAGAGGCGATCGCCTTCGTGAACGCCCGCCCGCGCCCGCTCGCGCTCTACGTCTTCGACCATGATCGCGCCGCCGTGGGCGAGGTGCTGCGGCGCACGGTCTCCGGAGGCGCGACGGTGAACGAGACGCTGCTGCACATCGCGCAGGACGAGCTGCCGTTCGGCGGCGTGGGACCGAGCGGCATGGGCGAATACCACGGGCGCGCCGGCTTCGAGACGTTCTCCAAGCGCAAGTCGGTGTTCTTCGCCTCGCGCTTCAACGCGCTCGCCCTCCTGCGCCCGCCCTACGGCGCGCGGTTCGAAGCGATCGCGCGGTTCCTGCTGCGGCTCAGTTGACCACGCGCCGCCGTTTCCTGCAGATCGGCCTGGCGGGCGCAGCGGCGCTCCTTGCCGTGGATGCGCTCGAGCGTGCGTTCACGGTTGCCGGGCGCGGCCTGGGGGGCACGCTCGCCGCCGACGACCTGCGCGTCGCCCGTGCGCTCGCGCCGGTGGTCCTCGCGGGCGCGCTGCCCTCGGGTGCGCCGGAGCGCGAAGCCGCGCTTGGACGCATCGTGGCGGGTTTCGCACGCGTGGTGGCGCGGCTCGGCCCCGCGGAGCGCCGGCAGCTCACGCGCCTGCTGGGATTGCTGCGCTGGCCCCCCGCACGGCTGCTGCTCGCCGGGCTGTGGCGTCCCCTCGAGGAAGCGCAGGAGCGCGATATCGCCGTCTTCCTGCAGCGCTGGCGCGCGAGCCCGTTCGACCTGCTGCGCGCGGCCTACGCGGCGCTCACGCAGCTCCTGCAGGCCGCGTGCTACGACGACCCGGAATCATGGGCGCGCATCGGCTATCCCGGGCCGCCGGTCCTCGACGGGGGCCCCGTCCGGTGATCGCGGACCCGGTCCGCGAGGGGCTCGCGCGCGGATGGCGCGTGGTCGACGGCGCGCGGCTCGATCGGGACCGCGACCTCGAGTGCGACGTCGCGGTGATCGGCAGCGGCGCGGGAGGGGCCATCACGGCCGAGTCGCTCGCGGCCGCCGGGCTCCTCGTGGCGATCGTCGAGGAAGGCCCGCTGGCGAGCTCCTCCGAGTTCCACATGCGCGAAGGCGAAGCGTATGGCCGCCTCTACCAGGACGGCGGCACGCGCAAGACGGCGGATGGGGCGATCTCGATCCTGCAGGGGCGTTGCGTGGGCGGATCGACGACGGTGAACTGGACCTCGAGCTTCCGCGCTCCGGCGCAGACGCTCGCGTATTGGCGCGGCGTCCTCGGCCTCGCCACGATGGATGAGGGCGAGCTCGCACCCTGGTACGAGCGGATCGAGACACGGCTCTCGATCGCGCCGTGGGCGCTCGCGCCGAACGAGAACAACGACGCGCTGCGGCGTGGATGCGAGGCGCTCGGGCTGCGATGGGGCGTGATCGCGCGCAACGTGCGCGGCTGCTGGAACCTCGGCTATTGCGGCATGGGCTGCCCGACCAATGCCAAGCAATCGATGCTGGTCACCGCCGTTCCCGCCGCGCTCGAGCGCGGCGCCATTCTCGTTCATCGCGCGCGCGTCGAGCGGCTGCGCATCGCAGGCGAGCGGGTTTCCGCATGCGAGGCATCGGGCATCGAGGCGAGCGGCGCCGCGCCGGGGCCCTATCGCATCCGCGTCCGCGCGCGCCACTACGTGCTCGCGGCCGGAGCCATCGGAAGCCCCGCGATCCTCCTGCGCAGCCGGGCGCCCGATCCGTACCGGGTCACGGGACGCCGCACGTTCCTGCATCCTACCGTCGCGAGCATCGCCACCATGCCGGCGCCGGTACGCGCATGGAGCGGCGCGCCGCAGTCGGTGTACTGCGATCATTTCCTGCCCTCGGACGTCGCGGGGCCGGCGGGATTCAAGATCGAGTCCGCCCCGGTGCACCCGGTGCTCGCGGCGATCACGCTCCCCGGATTCGGCGAGGAGCACGCGCACGCCATGGCGCAGCTTCCCGCCCGACAGGCGCTCATCGCGCTCATCCGCGACGGCTTCCATCCGGAATCGCCCGGCGGGCGCGTCGTCCTGCGCGAGGACGGCAGCGCCGCGCTCGAATACCCGATGACGCCGTACCTGTGGGAAGCGGCGCGCCGCGCGTGGCTCGCGATGGCGCGCGTCCAGCTCGCCGCCGGGGCGCGGGAGGTGCTCGCGGTGCACGAGGAGGCGCGCGGCGCGGCCAGCTGGGAGGCGGCGCGGCGCGAGATCGAGGGGTTGCCGCTTCGCCCGCTGGCGGCCCGCGTGATGAGCGCGCACGTGATGGGCGGGTGCGCGATGGGCGCCGATCCGCGCGTCTGCGTCGTGGACGAGGCTGGGCGTTCCCACCACCTCGCCAACCTCTCGGTTCACGACGCCTCGATCTTCCCGACGAGCCTGGGCGCGAACCCGCAGCTCACCATCTACGCCCTGGCGGCGCGGATGTCGGCGGGTCTCGCCCGGGCGCTTCACGCGCCTTTGCGCTAGGAGCGCGAGCCCGTCACGGTCGCGGCGGCGCCGCGCGCACCTCGCGGCGCAGCACCTTTCCCACGTTCGACTTCGGCAGCTCGTTCCAGAACTCCACGATGCGCGGCACCTTGTATCCGGTCAGCTGCTTGCGGCAGTGCT
>DATIZV010000251.1:0-22536 GCA_035516915.1 Usitatibacter sp.
GCTCACGTTGCCCGTGACGGCGCTCGCCGCCGGGCCGCTCTACTGGCTGATCGAAACGCTCCTGCACGCGGCGAACCTCGGGCGGCTGCGTTGAGCGCGCGATGCCGCGCTCGCGCCGAAGAATTCCGAGCCGTCGCCTACTTCACGAGGGTGACGGGCACCTTGGCGAGGTGCACGACCTTCGTCGCGATCGAGCCGAGCACCAGGTTGCCGATGGCGCCCCTGCCGCGCGTTCCCATCACGATCGCGCCGCACCCCAGGCGACTCGCGGTGCGCACGATCGACGGGGCGATCTCGCCCCAGACGAGGTGTGCGTGGCAGGGAATGCGCGAGCGCTTCGCGCGCGCAAGGGCCGGGGCGAGCAGGTCTTGCCCCCGGCGTGCGGTCCATTGGCGATGCCGCGACGCGCTCAGGTAGGCGGGGACCATCCCGTAGTCGTCGAGCGGCAGCTCGACGTTGAGAAGGTGCAGCGTCGCCCCCGGGCGCGCCGTCGCGATCGCATGATCCAGCGCACGCATGGAATCCTCCGATCCGTCGATCGGAACGAGGATATCGGGCGATGGACTGCGGGCGGTGCGCGGCATGGGCGGATTATGTCGTAGCCGAGGCCCGGCGGTCGAGGAACCATTCCAGCTTGCGCGGCGGCGCATGTGAGATCATGGGGCGCGAACAAGGGCGCGAGCAGCGCGACGCACCGTGATAGATCGGTCGCGCCGGTCTGTCGACCCGCAGGCATGCTGCTCGACGCTCGCGCCCGATCCGCAACGGAGGAGCCGATCATGATCGAGATCCTGGAAGGTTTTCCGAACGGCGTCGTCGCGCTCTCCGCGAAGGGGCGGGTGTCGAAGCGCGACTACGAGACGGCCCTCGTCCCGCAAGTCGAGCACGCGCTGCGCGGGGCGGGGAAGATCCGGTGCTACTACGAGCTCGGACCGGAGTTCTCGGGAATGGATCCCGGCGCCGCATGGGAGGACTTCAAGGTCGGCGTCGAGCACCTCAGGCGCTGGGAGCGAGTCGCCGTCGTCACCGACGTCGACTGGATCCGGCGCGGCGTCGACATCTTCCGCTTCCCGGTGCCCGGCGACTTCCGGGTCTTCCCGGCCGCACGCGCGGCCGAGGCGCGGCGCTGGATCGGCGAGGCGTCGCGAAAGCGCGCGCCGCTCTGAAGGATGGCGGCGGCTCGCTCAGCCACCCGGGGAGCGGTCCTTGCGCGCGGCGATGAGGTTGTAGAGCCAGGCGAAAATCGCTCCGCCGACCAACGCATCGAAGAACGCCCACACGAGGCCGATCACGCTTCCCAGCGGGCTGATCGAGTACCCGCGGTACAGCTCCCCGATCATCGTGCGCTCTCCGGTCGCGCCGTCGAACGCGATGATCCACCACGTGAGCGCGAACAATCCGAGGCTCCATACGATCGCGCACGTGAGCGCGAAGGCCTTCACGTCGAGCTTCATTTCCCGCCTCCATTCGTTTGCCACGTTCGTGCCGCCCGCGCCGCTCGCAGCGATCGGACGTAGAGGACCAGCTTCCAGATCTCGTCCGCGGAGAGCGTCGCCTTGAACGGCGGCAGTCCCGCCTCGATGTCGGCCGGAATCGGCGGCAACGGATTGGCGAGGCGTGCGTATTTCGGATCGATCCCGAAGCGCATGCGATACCGATACGCCATGCGCGCCATGCGAGCCTCCACGAACGACGAGCAACGAGCTTCGATAGTACTCCGTGGGCGGGGCGCCCAGCCCGAGTCCTCTCGCCGATCGACCTCTTTGCGCCCGTATCCACCGCGCCAATCGGAATTGATCTGCGCCAACAGTGAAAGCAGCGGGAAGGGTAGGCTGAATCACTCGCAAACCAGCCAGCCGGCCGTCGGCCTCGCCGCCGCCGGCATCCCACCATGGGTCGCATCGCTGTCGTCACGGGCGGTACACGCGGCATCGGAGCCGCGATCGCGCGGAGGCTGAAGGCTTCCGGCTACTCGGTTTCCGTCACGTTCCGGGGCAACACGGCCGCGGCCGATGCGTTCGCACGGGAGACGGGCATCCGCACCTATGCCTGGGACGTCTCCGATTTCGCCGCTTGCGAATCGGGGCTCGCGTCCGTCGTGCGCGACGCGGGAGGCCCGATCGAGGTGCTGGTGAACAACGCGGGCATCACCCGGGATTCCACGTTGCACAAGATGACGCCGGTGCAATGGAACGAGGTGATCGCGACCGACCTCACCTCGTGCTTCAACATGTCGCGCCTGGTGATCGGAACGATGCGAGAGCGCGGATTCGGGCGAATCGTGAACATCTCGTCCATCAACGGGCAGAAAGGCCAGTTCGGCCAGGTGAACTATTCCGCCGCCAAGGCCGGAATCCTGGGTTTCACCCGCGCGCTCGCCCTCGAGTCCGCCACGAAGGGCATCACGGTGAATGCGGTCGCCCCGGGCTACATCGCCACGGACATGGTGGCCGCGGTTCCGAAGGAAATGCTCCAGCGCATCGAAGCGCAGATCCCGGTCGGCCGGCTCGGCATGCCCGCCGAGGTGGCGCGGGTGGTCGAGTTTCTCGTGAGCGACGAGGCGTCTTTCGTGACGGGTGCCACTTTCGCCGCGAACGGCGGCCAGTACATGGCGTAGCGGCGGCTACCAGGAGGACCGGCTTTGGCAGATCGAAACGTGGTTCTTTGCGCCGCGGCTCGTACCGCGATCGGCACGTACGGCGGCTCGCTCAAGGACGTGCCGGCAACCGAGCTGGGGGCTGCCGCCATTCGTGGAGCGCTCGAGCGCGCGAGGATCGACGCGGGCGCGATCCAGACCGTCGTCATGGGCCAGGTCGTGCAGGCCGGGTCGAAGATGAACCCGGCGCGCCAGGCGGCGATCCAGGGAGGAATTCCCGCGCAGGTGCCCGCCATGACGGTGAATCGCGTCTGCGGCTCCGGCGCGCAGGCGATCGCGAGCGCCGCGCAGGAGGTGATGCTCGGCTTCACGCGCTGCGCGCTGGCGGGCGGCATGGAGAACATGGACCGTGCGCCATACCTTCTCGACCGCGCGCGCTGGGGCTATCGAATGGGCGACGCGTCCATGTACGACAGCATGCTGCGCGACGGCCTGGACGATGCGTTCTGCAGCCGGCATTCGGGTTGGGTCACCGAGGACCTGGTGCAACGGTTCCATATCGCGCGTGAAGCGCAGGATCGCTGGGCCCTGCGCAGCCAGCAGCGCTTCGCGGCGGCGCAGGCCGCGCGCAAGTTCGACGCGGAGATCGTGGCCGTGGAGGTGCGCGGAAGAAAGGGCCCGGTAAGCTTCGCGAAGGACGAGCACAATCGCCCGGACACGACGCTCGAGATCCTCTCGAAGCTCAAGCCCGCGTTCCGCGACGACGGCACCATCACCGCGGGCAATGCGCCGGGGCTCAACAGCGGCGCAGCCGCGATGATCGTAGCCGACGAGGGCTGGGCGCAAGCGCACGGGCTGGCGTCGATGGGCCGACTCGTTTCCTTCGGCGTCGGCGCGGTCGAGCCCGGCATGTTCGGGCTCGGGCCCGTGCCGGCGGTGCGGCAGGCGCTCGAACGGGCGCGCTGGAAGATCTCCGACGTCGGGCGCTTCGAGGTGAACGAGGCGTTCGCGGCGATCGTGCTCGCGGTCATCGGCGAGCTCGGCATTCCCGAGGATCTCGTCAACGTCGAAGGCGGCGCCATCGCGCACGGGCATCCGATCGGCGCCACGGGGGCGGTGCTCGCGACGCGGCTGCTGCATTCGATGAAGCGCGACGGAATTCGACGCGGCATCGTCACGCTCTGCATCGGCGGCGGCCAGGGCATCGCGCTCGCGCTCGAGGTGCCCGGCTGATGCAGGCGCCCGGGGAGCGTCGCTTCCCGCAGGCGCAAGAAGGAATGCCTTGACCCGGACTCACCATGTCTTCCGCAAGCTGATCGAACGGGCCGCCTCGCTGGAGGCGATCCGCGTCGCCGTCTGCCATCCCTGCAGCGATGTCGCGATGCTGGGCGCCGCCGAAGCCGCTCGCGAGGGCCTCATCGAACCGGTGCTCGTCGGGCCGCCGGCTCGCATGCGGCTCGCCGCGAAGCGCGCGCGCGTCGCCATCGAACGCTATCGCATCGAAGCCACGCCGCACAGCCACGCGTCGGCCGCGCGGGCGGTCGAGCTCTGCCGCACCGGAGAGTGCGAGGCGTTGATGAAGGGAAGCCTGCACACCGACGAGCTGATGCACGAGATCATGCTGAGCGACAGGGGCCTCAGGACCGGGCGGCGCGTGAGCCATGTATACATCCTCGACGTGCCGACCTATCCGCGCACGCTCCTCGTGACGGATGCGGCGATCAACATCTATCCGACGCTCGACGACAAGGTCGACATCGTGCAGAACGCGATCGACCTCGCGCACGTCCTGGGCATCGCGCGGCCGAAGGTGGCGATCCTCTCCGCCGTGGAGACGGTGACGGCGAAGATCGCATCGACGATCGACGCCGCCGCGCTCTGCAAGATGGCGGACCGCGGCCAGATCTCGGGCGGAATCGTCGACGGCCCGCTCGCCTTCGACAACGCCGTGAGCCTGCGCGCGGCGAAGATCAAGCACATCGACTCCCCCGTCGCGGGCTCCGCGGACGTCCTCGTGGTGCCCGACCTCGAATCGGGCAACATGCTCGCCAAGCAGCTCGAGTATCTCGCCGACGCGCAAGCCGCGGGCATCGTGCTCGGCGCGCGCGTTCCGATCATCCTCACGAGCCGCTCGGACAGCGCCAAGACCCGGCTCGCATCGTGCGCGGTCGCCGTCCTCGTCGCCCATGCGCGGCGCAAAGGCCGGCGCAACGCGGTGCTCGCGTGAGCGCGCGCGACGACGCGATCGTCGTATTCAACGCCGGCTCCTCCAGCCTCAAGTTCGGGCTCTACCGCCTCGATCCGGCGAGCGAGCCCCTCGCCGCCGCGCGCGGCGAGATCGAGAGCATCGCCGAGAAGCCGCGTTTCTTCGCCAGGGACCCGCAAGGCCGCGTCCTCGCCGAGCGCCGCTGGGAGCGCGGGACGGATGTCGACCTCGAGCGGCTCCTGCAGGTGCTCGTCGAGTGGACCGAGGAGCACCTGGGCGGGAAGCGCCTTTCCGCCGCCGGGCATCGCGTCGCGCTGGGCGGCCTCGAGCACACGGAGCCCGCGCGCGTGGACGAGGCGCTGCTCGATCGCCTTCGCGGCCTCGTGCCCTTCGCGCCGCTGCATCTGCCCGCCAATCTCGAGCCCATCGAGATCCTCGCGCGGCGCCATCCCGGTCTTGCGCAGGTCGCGTGCTTCGACACGGCCTTCCACCGCACGATGCCGCGCGTCGCATCGATCTACGCCCTGCCCCGCGCGCTGACCGAGGCCGGCGCACGCCGCTTCGGATTCCACGGGCTGTCGTACGAATTCATCGCGCAGGCGTTGCGGGAAGCCGCACCCGAGGCGGCCGCCGGAAGGTGCATCGTCGCCCACCTCGGCAGCGGCGCAAGCCTGTGCGCCATGGTGGACGGCAAGAGCGTCGCGACCTCGATGGGATTCAGCCCGTTGAGCGGGATTCCCATGGCCACGCGGCCTGGCGACGTCGACCCGGGAATCCTGCTCTGGTTGCTCGAGACCCGCGGCATGGACGCGACGCGCATCGAGTCGATGCTCTACCGCGAGTGCGGGCTCGCCGGCGTCTCGGGGATGAGCGGCGACGTGCGCACGCTTCTCGCGAGCGACGAGGCGCCCGCGCGGGAGGCGATCGAGCTCTTCGTCTACCGCATCGCGCGCGAGGTCGCCTCGCTCGCCGCCGCCGCCGCCGGACTGGATGCGCTGGTATTCACGGCCGGAATCGGCGAGAACGCCCCCGCCATCCGCGCGGCGGTTTGTCGCCAGCTCGCCTGGCTGGGGATCGAGATCGACGAAACGGCGAACTCGCGAAACGGTCCGAGGATCAGCACGGCGCGAAGCGCCGTATCCGTCCGGGTGATCCCGACCGACGAGGAGCTCATGGTGGCGCGCCACACCGCGGCGCTGCTCGGCGCAGGATCGTGAGGCAAGGATGATGGCGCGCACGAAGGAAACGGCGCACCGGCCCTCGCAGGAGCTCGAGGAAGAACTGGCAGGCCTCGGCGCAACTCCCGCAGTGGATGCACGACTCCATGCAGATGGCGGCACCGCGGCCGAAATCTTTCGCGAAGCCTTCGACCGCGGAGCGGACGCGGACCAGCCGCCGCTTTCGATTCGACGCGTAATTGAGCCGCGTCATCACAGCCCGACCTGCGACGCGTAGGGTAGTTCTCCCGAAAACCTCAATGGAGATGAGCATGGCCCGCACGCCGGCACTCGCGCTCGCCCTGTCGCTCGCTTGCATCGCCGCCATGCCCGCGGTGCATGCGATGGTCGAGGGTCGCACGTCCCAGGGAGGCGCGTTCGTGAGCGGCGGCATCGACGTCGGGGAGCGCGATGCGCTCGCGGCGCGGCGCGCGCAGGCTTCCCTTCGCATCACCACGGCCGCTCGCGGATCGGGCGCCTACCTCGCCGATGTCCAGATGCGGATCGTTGCGCGTGACGGCGCGACGGTGCTGGATACGACCCTCGATGGCCCCTGGCTCCTTGTCGACCTGGCGCCTGGCGACTATCGGGTGCAAGCGGTCGAAGGCACGCAGTCGCTCGAACGCCAGGTGCGGATCCGCGCCGGCGCCGCACGGGAAATCGTCTTCTACTTCGAGGTGCCGGCCGAGAGCGTACCGAAAGGGCAGGAGCCCTAGGCGGTCTCTCGTTGCAGCGGTACGGGCGCACAGCCCGAAGCCACACTTCCAAGGCGCGGCTTCGTCGTCGACTTGTCGTAATACCCGCCAATTGCACGGGGCGCGACCGCGAGGGTCTCGCCCATGAGCTCCTCGCCGAACATCGCCGAACAAACCGCCCGGCTAGAGGACGCCGCGGCGGCGTTGATGAGAATCAACAGGGCGGCGCCACATGGTCCGCATCATGAAGCCATGCGCATCCTCGTCACGGGTGGCTCCGGCTTCCTCGGCATCAACCTGGTCCGCACCCTGCTTGAGGGCAATGCCGACGTCCGAACCCTCGACATAGCTCCATTCGATTACCCCGAACACCACAGCGTGGACGCGATCGTGGGCGACGTGCGAGACGCGGCCGCCGTGGAGCGCGCGTTCGACGGCGTCGACCAGGTCGTGCACTGCGCCGCGGCCCTCCCCCTCGCAGCGTCGCGGGACATCCTTTCCACCGGCATCGACGGCACACGCGTCCTGCTCGAAGCGGTAGGCCGGCACGGCGTCTCCCGCTTCGTCTTCGTCTCGTCCACGGCCGTGTATGGCATCCCCGACCACCATCCCCTCTTGGAAGACGACGCGCTGCGCGGTGTCGGCCCGTACGGGGAAGCGAAGATCGCCGCCGAGCGCCTGTGCGCGGAGCACCGCGCGAAGGGCGCCTGCGTCCCGGTGCTACGCCCGAAGACGTTCGTGGGGCCGGAGCGGCTCGGCGTGTTCGAGATGCTCTACGAATGGGCCTACGAGGGCCGCGCTTTCCCGGTGCTCGGACGCGGCGACAACCTCTATCAGCTCCTCGATGTCTCCGACCTGTGCCGGGTGATCGAGCGCTGCCTCGCGCTCGAGCCGCTGCGCGTGAACGACACGTTCAACGTCGGCGCCAAGGAATTCGGCACGATGCGCGACAACGTGCAGGTGGTCCTCGACCGTGCCGGGCACGGGCGCAAGGCGGTTCCCATCCCCGCGACCCCGGCGATCCTCGCGCTGCGCGCGCTGCACGCCATGGGCCTCTCGCCGCTCTACGAATGGATCTACGAAACGGCCGCGCAGGAAAGCTGGGTGTCGATCGAACGCCTGGAAGCGAAGCTCGGCTTCACGCCGCAGCATTCGAACCGCTCCGCGCTCGTCGCGAACTATGACTGGTACGCCGCCCATCGCGACGAGTATCGCGGACGCTCCGGGACCACGCACCGCACGCCGTGGAAGAAGGGGCTCCTGGAATGCGCCAAGCTCTTCTTCTAGGCGGCAACCCTGCACCGGCGCTGGACGATGCGACGACGGCTGGAGAGGCGCGGCTTTCGCGCGAGGTGCCGCTTGTAGTCGACTTGGACGGAACACTCATTCGCACGGACTCGCTCGTCGAATCGCTCTTCGTGCTCGTCAAGCAGCAGCCCCTGCTCCTCCTCGCCCTCCCGTTCTGGCTGTTGCATGGCAAGGCGGCGCTCAAGCACCGAATCGCCGTGAGCGCGCTTCCTGATGTGCGCACGCTTCCGTACCACGCCGAGCTGCTCGAGCACCTGTCGCGCGAGAAGGACCAGGGCCGGCGCGCGGTCCTCGCGACGGCCGCGGACGAGCGCATCGCGCGCGCGGTCGCGCGCGAGCTCGGCGTGTTCGATGCGGTGTTCGCGAGCGACGGCACGACCAACTTGAGCGGAGAGGCGAAGCGCGCGCGTCTCGTGGCGGCCTTCGGCGAGCGCGGCTACGACTATGCCGGCGCGGGCCCGCGCGACGTTCCCGCATGGCGCTCCGCGCGGCGCGCGATCCTCGTTTCCCCCTCGCCCGCGCTCGCCGCCCGGGTCGCCGAGGTCGCCACCGTCGAGCGGGTTCTTGGCGACGGGCCCGCCGGGATCGCGACTTATCTGCGCGAGCTACGCTGGCACCATTGGCTGAAGAACCTCCTCGTCTTCGTTCCGCTGCTCGCCGCGCACCGCCTCGCGGACCCGCAGGCGCTCATCGAGACATTGCTCGCCTTCGCCGGCCTGTGCCTCACCGCCTCCTGCATCTATTTGCTCGACGACCTCGTCGACCTCCCGCGCGACCGGCGCCATCCCGGCAAGAAGGACCGTCCGATTGCTTCCGGCCGCATTCCCGCGACACAGGCCCTGCTCCTGTTGCCGGCGCTGCTTCTGGCTGCCGCCGGGATAGCGCTCGCGCTTTCGTTCCGGTACACGGCGGTGCTCGGGGCCTACTTCGTGCTGATGCTCGCTTACGTGCTCCGGTTGCGCGATCTTCGGATCGCGGATGCAGTCACGCTCGGCTGTGGCTACACGCTACGCGTGCTCGCCGGCTCCGCCGCGACCGGCATCGCGGTCTCCCCTTGGCTGATCGCCTGTTGTCTGCCGCTCTTCTTCGGTCTCGCGCTGCTCAAGCGCAACTCGGAGCTCGCGCTCGTGGGAGTGCTCCCCGGGGCTGAGGACCATACGCACGCGTACCGCGAGGGCGATGGCCGCATTGTCGAGGCGCTGGGCCGCACCGCGGGGATCGCCAGCATGGCGGTGCTCGCCGCCTACCCGCTCGTCGACCCGGGCGCCGGCACGGCTTCGTGGCCGATCTGGTGCATCTGCGTACTCCTCGTCTACTGGATGGAACGGATGTGGCGACTCTCCGGCCAGGGGCGCATCCACGACGATCCCGTGCTCTTCGCGCTGCGCGACCACGTGAGCGAGGTCGTCGGCGTGGGCGTCGTCGTCCTTCTCCTCGCCACGCAATGAGCCGCACCCGCCGCATCGCGACCGCCGCGGCAGCGTTGCTCGCCCTCGCCGCGGGTGCCCCTCGAGCAGTCGAAAACGGATTCGCGGGAACCATCGTCGCGCTACAGCCCCTCCGTGAAAGCTCCACGGTCGCGCTCATCGGCGGCCCGTTCCGGGAAGCGACGCTCGTCGACCTTCATCCCGGCACCAACGCCTGGTTCGTCCTCGCGCTCGTCGATGCCGAGGGGCGGCGCAGCGATTTCCATCTCGAGAATGCCGACCCGCGCGCACAGCGGCTGCGCCTGGACGCGGCCGGCGGGGGTGTCCTCGACATCGTCGCGGACGGACGGACCACGCGTTGCGCGCCATGGCCCGACTTGCCGCGCGCAAGCCGAGCGCATCTCGCGTTCGCGCCGCTCTGTGGAGGGCGGATCTATCTGCGCAACCCGGTGCGCGGGAACCGCACCGAGCTGGAGGCGACGACGCAATTCCTGCGCGACCACGTTCCGGGCGGCGAGAAGATCGTGGGATTCGTGCGCAGGGAATTCTTCGCCGATGCCTATGTGGAGAGCGCGCGGATCGCGGAGGCGGCACCATCGGCCACCCTTGCCGACCCGCCAGGCGCACCTGCGGCCGCATCGGTGCGTCCTCAGGATGCGGCCCGTGCGATCATCCCCGGCACGCTCGGGATCGACCTCGGCGAAACGAGCCTCCTGCAAGGTCGCTGGTACGCGGCGCGCGGCCTTCCCGGCGTATACATGAGCGCGATCGAGCCGGAAGCGCTCGCCGTGCCGGAAGGCGCCGAGCGGCGGCACCCATGGCATCCCGACGCGCAGGAAGCACGAGCGCTCGACTACCTCGTCGCGTTCGACCTCGCGCGATTCGACGTCGGATTCACGCTCGGGACCGACCATCCGCGCCTCGACTGGTCCGCGAGGGTGCGCGACGACATGCGCGATCCTTCGCTCCCCGGACCGGACGGCATCGGCGACGCCGCGCCGCTCGCGCGGACGGGCCTGTTGAGCCCGCGGCTGGCGCCGCGCGCCGTGGCGACCTTCGCCGGCGGCTTCAAGCGCGAGCACGGCGCGTTCCGCTACGGCCAGCTCGCCCAGCGCAATCGTGGGAGCCACTACGGCTTCGTCGAGGAAGGCGTCGTGTTCAGCCGCCTCCAACCGGGACTGGCAACCCTCTACGTGCTCGACGACGGTACCGTCGACATGAAGACCTGGACCGAGCGCGACGATGCGCTCCTCGCACGGCTGCGCGGTGCGCGCCAGAACGGCGTCGCGCTGCTCGAGCCCGCACCGGGGAGCGGCAATCCGGTGCCCGGTGCGCTCGTCGACCAGTGGGGCGCTGGAAACTGGTCCGGCTCCCAGGACGGGAAACTGCGCACTCTGCGTGCCGGCGCGTGCATTGCCGGGAACGAAGGCGCGCGCTACCTCGTCTATGGGTGGTTCTCCACGGCCACGCCGCGCACGATGGCGGAGGTCTTCCGCGCCTACGGTTGCCGCTATGCGATGCACCTCGACATGAACGCGCTCGAGCATACGTACCTGGCGCTCTATACCCGGAAAGGAGCGAACGTCGAGGTGGAGCACCTCGTGCGCGGCATGTCGGTGCTCGACAAGCAGGTCGGGGCGGAGCTCGTGCCGCGTTTCCTCGCGGCTCCCGACGACCGTGACTTCTTCTACGTGCTGCGCCGGGAGCCGGGCTGATGGGCCGCCGAGCGCTCGCGTTCGTCGCACTGCTCGCCGCCGCCGGCGCGAGCGCGGCCGAGCCAACCCTCGTCGAGCGCAACGACAAGCTGCTGAAGGAGATCCAGGCCGTGCACCGGCTGTCCGAGGCGCAGATGGACCGGATCCGCGCGATCTTCACCCGCTCCGGCTTCATCGGCCAGGGCAATCCCGCCATCTCGGTGCATCCGGACACGCCCGAGCAATGCCGCGCGCGTCTCGCCGGGAAATCGATCCGCTACGGAAATCCGGAATTCGAGAAGACGTGCGGGGCGAAGTACATGGCGCCGCTTTACGACCCGCGCACGCAGAAGCCCGAGGATGCGAAGGCCTGCATCGACCAGTTCGAGTTTCCCGACATTCCCTGCGAGTACCCGGTCGTTTGGGTGAAGGCTCGCGAGGCCGCCGAGATCTGCGAGGCCATGGGCAAGCGCCTGTGCGACGCACACGAGTGGGAAGGCGCCTGCGAGGGGCGCCTCGAGCCGCCCGACTACCGCTTCGACCTCGCGCGCGGCGTTGCTCCCGGCGTGGGCATCGAGCGCATGCGCGAGGCGCACAACAAGGCGTACGCCGCGGACAAGCGTTGGAGCTACGGCCCCGAATACCGCAAGGGCGTGTGCGCGACCGGCTCGCGCAAGTCACCCGGTTGCAACGGCGGCAGCTGGAAGCAGTGCGGCTCCAACACCTACCCGGCAGGGGACTTCCCAGACTGCCACAGCCCGCTCGAGGTCTACGATCTCAACGGCAACGCGGCCGAGCACATGAACCTGCCTCTCGATGAAAGCCAGATGGCGAGCCGCGGCAGCAAGACGCTGGGCTACACCGAAATGAAGGGCAGCTGGTTCATCTTCGACTCATACCGCGCCCACGAGGATTGGTGCCGGTGGCGCGCGCCGTTCTGGCACGGGAGCCGTGTGATGGACGAGCACAGCCACGCCAACTACCACCTTGGCTTCCGTTGCTGCAAGACGCTCGACGGTCAGTGAACGGCCGGGAGGGCCGCGAGGACGGCGGCCTGCGCGGCGAGGGAACGCAGACGCTCGCGCAGGTCATGGAGCGGCCCTTCATCACTGAGGAGCGGTGCGTAACGCGCATCCCCGAGCAGGTCGAGCAGCGAACGCGCGCGACCGTTCACGAACGCCGTGGAGCTCACGAGCCGCACGCCATGGCTGTAGTCGGCGTAACGTGCGCCATGGACGATGCTGAGCGGCTGCACCGGCACTCCGGAGAGGCGATGCCATCCGTAGATCGCGACGCGCCCCGGCGTGCTCCACAGGAGCTTCGTGAGGACGAGATCCTTCTTGTCGCCGGCCGTGAGGGCCTCCAGCGGCGCGCCGGTCGCGGCGCGCTGGGCATCGATCATCTCGTTGTGGCGCACCAGGTAGCTGGTCGAACGCATCGCGTCGCCCGGAGGAAGCGGCTGCGGCGCGAGGCGCACCTGCGCTTGGCGGTAGATCGCGTCGACCATCCGCCGGGTGGGCAACATGAATCCGTACGCGTCCGCGACGGTGAGCGCCGCGGAAAGACCCATCGGCACGCGCACGAAATCGTCCTGGTTGCCGACGGAAAGATAGTCGGGCATCACGCAGAGCGTTACCTCCGCAGGCGATCCATCGGCGGTGCGGCCCGACATCACCACGGGCACGAGATGGCGCAGGAATCGCGGCACATCTCCCGCGAGAAGGTCGCGCACGACCTCGGCGTCGCGTTGCGGACCGCTCGATCCCGCGACGCCATGCGCGAATTCCGAGCCGCGCGGAGTCGAGGGCGCGCGTTGCGGCAGGTTCGCCGCCGCGGTATCGCAGGCCGAGGGCACCCTCTCCGCCATGGCAGCCGCGGGCACGAGAAGGATGGCGGCCAGGAGGGCGCCGACCGCGAACGGGATCGCTTTCATATGGACCTAAGATGCCGGCCCTCCGGCCGGAATACAAGAGGGCGGCTCTCGCCCGATGGCCGTCCTGGTCGGCACCGCCGGATTCCTGCTGAGCCTCCTGAGCCCTGGCGATGAGGCAGCGTGCGGGTATCAGCGTGGCGAAACCCGGCGCGGTGGACGGCGCAGCTGGCGGCGGGCGACCGGGAACGCCAACAGGAAGACGGCCGCGACGAAGAGCACGCCCATCGCTGGATGGTCGAGCGCCCGCGAAAGGCCCAGGGCTCCCGCCAGGAACAGGAGCACGAGCGCGAACGCCGCGGCGCTCACCGAAAGGACGCCGACGAACAGCAGCCACGCGGCGAGCCGCGGCGCGCTCGGGTGTTTCGCGTGCTGGGTGTAGGGAATCGCCGCGATCAGGAGCACCAGCCAAGCGAAGATGGCGATCTCGTAGAGCACAAGGCATCATCGATGCCTGCGCGACCTGCGCCCTTGATGGCGATCAAGGGCACAGGAAAACCCGCGCGATCCTTCTCGTCCGGTCCGAGCCATGGAGAAAGCGATGACTGCGCCACGACGCTTCGTGATTCGCCCCGAATGGATCAGCTTCGGCGGCACCTCCGCGACCGTGACCAGCATGGGTCTCATCCTGGGGCTGGAGGCGGCCGGCGCATCGCGGCAATCCATCGTCGCCGCGCTCCTCATCGTGGCGATCGCCGACAACCTGACCGATTCGTTGAGCGTGCACATCTACCAGGAAGCGGAACGGCTTCCCGAACGCAGCGCTTTCCTTTCCACCGTCGCGAACTTCTTCACGAGGCTCGCCATCTCGCTCACCTTCGTCGCGGGGGCCGCGATGCTTCCCGCGCGCTTGATCGCGACGATCGCGGTCGCGTGGGGCTTCGTCCTGCTGGCGTTCCTCACGCGCCAGATCGCCCTCGCCCGGGGCGCGCCCGTCGCGATCGAGGTCGGCAAGCACGTGGTCGTCGCGAGCGTCGTGCTCGTCGTGAGCCGCGTCCTGGGAGGCTGGATCGGGGGCGCCTTCGCGTAGGCGAACCGGCTCACGCTCGATCCCTTCGCACCACGTGACCGAGAAACACGACCCCCGTGCCCTCGACCCGTTCCGGGATTCGCTCGCCCTGCTCTTCACGCGCCGCTTCGGCACCTTCTGGTTCGCGAGCCTGCTTTCAAACGTCGGCACATGGGCGCAGCAGGTCGCGCAACCCTGGCTGCTCCTGAGCCTCGGCGCCTCGCCCTTCCTGCTCGGCCTCGATTCATTCGCCTCCGGCGGACCCGTGTGGATGCTCACTCTGATCGGCGGCCTGCTCGCCGACCGCTCCGACCGCAGGCGCGTGATCCTCGGCTTCCAGTCGATCCAGATGTTCTGCCCGATCGCGGTGGTCGTGCTGATGGCCGCGGGGAGGATCGAGCCGTGGATCGTCATCGCGCTCTCACTCGTGATCGGGGTGACGGACGCGCTTTCGATGCCGTCGTTCCAGTCGATCGTCCCCTCGATGGTCGACCGCTCCCGCATTCCCGCGGCCTATGCCCTGAACTCGACGCAGTTCAACGTCTCGCGCATCGCGGGGCCGGCGCTCGCCGGATTGCTCATGGCTTCGGTGGGGGCGCTCGCGTGCTTCGCCGTGAGCGCCGCGTCGTACCTGCCTTTCATTGCGGTCGCGCTGTGGATCCTTCCGCGTCGGGCGGCGGGCGCAAACCCGGCCTTCGATCGCGCGCATCCGTTCGAAGCCCTCCGCGGGATCGCCCGCGACCCCTATATGCGCGGCGCGTTGATGACGGTGCTCGCCACCAACCTGCTCTGCGGACCGGTCATCGTATTCAGCCCCGTGCTGGTGAAGGACGCACTCCAGGGTGGCGTAGGGCACTTCAGCGCGGCGCTCGCGGCGTTCGGCGCGGGCGGCCTGCTCGGCGCCGTGGCGCTGCTCTTCGTCGCGCCGTCGAGGGACCGGCGGTCCCTGGTGTCCGCGTTCGCGATGGCGCTCGCCTGCGTGCTCGTGCTCGTGGCCTTGAACCCGTCGCTCGCGGCGTTGCCGGCGCTCCTCGTTCTCGCCGGCATCTCGATGATCGGCTGCAACACGTCGGCCAACTCGCTCCTGCAGACGTTTGCGCCATCCACGGCGCGCGGGGAGACGGTGAGTCTCTTCAATCTCGCGATGCGCGGCGGCACTTCGCTCGGGGCGCTGCTCACCGGCGCCTCCGTGCACCTCGTCGGCGTGCGCCACGCACTGCTCGTGAACGGGATCCTCGCCCTGCTCGCGAGCGCGGCGATCGCGGTGCGATGGTCTCGAGTCCCCATGCGGAATGGTGGCGGGGACACGCGGTCGAACTGACGCTAGCTGCCTGATCGCTACGTGCGTTTGCGCACAGACCATCGCTTCCCGACGCGCTAGGTTCGACGCGTGCCCGCACCCATCGAAAACGCGCTCCTCGCCGCGTTGCCCCGCGCGGAATATCGCCGCGTGCGCGCGATGCTCGAGCCCGTCACGCTCACGTTCGGCGATGTGCTGTACGAGCAAGGCGACCCGATCACCCAAGTCTACTTTCCCAACGACTCGCTCGTATCGCTGCTCACGCTGGTGGACCGGCACCTCGCGCTCGAGGTCGGTCTCGTGGGCCGCGAGGGCATGGTCGGCGTGGCCTACGCGATGGGAATCGACGCCACGCCTTTCCGCGCGCTGGTGCAGGGGACGGGATCGGCGATGGGAATGAAGGCCTCCGCGTTCCGCCGCGAACTGAACGCGAGCGCCTCGCTGCAACGCGAGGTGCACCGGTACGCCCACGCGCTGCTGGCGCAGGTGGCGAAGACGGCGGCATGCAACCGCTTCCACGTCGTGCAGGAGCGCCTCGCGCGCTGGCTGCTCATGACGCGCGACCGCATGCGCTCCGATCATTTCCATCTCACGCACGAGTTCCTGGCGAACATGCTGGGCGTGCGCCGCGTGGGCGTGACCATGGCGGCGCATGCGCTGCGGCAACGCAAGCTGATCACGTACAGCCGCGGGGACATCACCATCACGGACAGGCGCGGCCTCGAGGCCGCGGCCTGCTCCTGCTACAGCAAGCCGGCCGCCTGACCCTGCGAGTTCGCGGTGAGCAACGCGGCGCAAGCCTTCGCCACGGCCGAGACCTGGTCCGGATTGTCGGATCCGGGTACGGTCGCCCAGCCGCCCTTCTCCACGAAGTCGCCCTGGGACCACGAATCGGTCTTCCTGAGCTCGGCGACATTGGCCGCGGCACCGGCGGCGTGCCGGAACTTGTCGACGCAGATGAGCGCGAGCGCCACGACGACAGCCTCCTTGGCGCGCTGCGAGGCGGCCGCCTCGGCCGTGCTCCCCGTGACCCATCCGCCCCAGGTGAATCCGACGATCGCCATCGCGAGGGCTCCGCCTCGCGCCTCGAGGGTGCGCTACCGCACGGATCGCACCCGGAGGCACCTGGTACGATGAGCTTTGCAACTCGCCGCTCGGCAGCCCCGCGAACCACGGCTTCGCTTCCTCTGCCGGCCGGTCCCTCGTCATCCGCTCACTTCCCGAGGAAACATGATCGCACGTGGTATCGGCTTGGCACGGAACTTCGGCACGGTGCTCACCCGAAGCAGCGCGCGCGAGCACTCGGGCCTGAGCAGGTGGGAAGCGGAAGGTGGCGCGCTGGCACGGCCGGATGCACCCGCCCCTGCATCCCGGCAGCGCGCTGGCCGCCGTAGCCGGCGGACATAACGACGGTCGCGAAGAGGACGCAACGATCTTGTTCCGGCCGGCTGTGGCATCGGGGCGCCCGAAATCCGTTCCGCGACGCGCGCTACTGCGGCGTGCATTTGCCGGAGCGGCCATTTGCGCTCTTCCTCGTCTCGCTCGCGCCGCGACAGCCATCGTCCTGCCGGCCGCAGCCGCCAATCGACGCTTCTCGGTCCTGTACAAGGGCGACAAGATCGGCACCCACACGGTGTTGTACTCGTCGGCAACCGGAGAGACGCGCATCGACACCGAGATCCACCTCGTGGTGAAGGTAGCCTTCTTTACCGTGTTCGCTTTCAGTCACCGCTCCGCGGAAGCCTGGCGCGATGATCGGCTGGTATCGCTCGACAGCGAGACGGTGGAGCATGGCGAAACGCTCCACGTCAAGGGCGCGGCGACGCCGGAGGGATTTCGGGTGGCGAGCGCGGGCGGCCCCTTCATCGCTTCCGCAGCGACCTTGACGTCGAACAGCCTCTGGACCCCGGCTGTGCTGGAGCAGGAGACGTTAGTCGACGCGCAGCACGGGGGCGTCATCGGCGTCAGCGCACGCAAGCTTGCCGACGAGCAAATCATGATCGGCGCCCGCCCGGTGCGCGCCGCGCGCTACAGGTTCATCACGCCCTATCTCGCCGGCAGCATCTGGTATGACGAGGAAGACCTCTGGGTGCGCGGCGAATTCGAGCGCGACGGCTCGACGATCCTGTATCAGCTCGACACGTGAGAGCGGCGACCCTGGCGGCAAAGGAGCACCCGACCATGTTCTTCAGACAACCGCTACGCCTTGCCGCGGCGATCATGACAACGGCGGTTGCCGGTTGCATGGCGGTGTCCGTTGCCCTTGCTCCCACTCCCGTGACTCTCGCCACCGGAACCCCCGGCGCCGCCTATCACCCGGTCGGCAACGCGATCTGCCGCATGTTCAACCTGCCGGGCGAGCATCGTGCAAGGCCCTGCGTTGCGGTAAGCTCGGGTGGCTCGGTGGAGAATATCCGGCGGGTCGAGAGCGGCGAATCGACGTTCGGCCTTTCGCAGACCGATGTCGCCAACGCCGCTTTTCATGGCGAGGGACCGTTTGCCGGCGCCGGCCCCGATCCGAAGCTGCGCATGTTGATCGCGCTCTACCCGGAGGCGTTCACCGTGATCGCCCGCGCCGACGCCGGCATACGCGAGTTCCAGGATTTGCGCGGCAAGCGCCTCGGCATCGGGAAGAGCGGTGCCGGGTACACCTTCACCCGCGATGCCGTCCTGGGAGCGTATGGCTGGACGATATCGGACTTCGGGCATGTGCTGGAGCTCGACCCGGCCGAACAAGAGCGGGCGCTCTGTCGCAACAAGGTCGACGCGGTCTTCTTTGCAGCGGGACAACCCGATGGACTGACCCAGGAGGTGACCGCGGGTTGCCGTGCCAGGCTGGTCCGCGTCGCCGGCAAGCCGATCGAACGGCTTCTCGCGACGCATCCCTATTACGTCGCCGCGGTGATCCCCGGCGGCATGTACCCCGGCAACCCCGACGATGTCCCGACCATCGCCACGCAGGCCGTGCTCGTCACATCGAGCGATGTGCCGGATGAGCTGGCTTATGCCGTCGTGAAGGCGGTGTTCGAGAATTTCGCCGATTTCCGGCGCCTGCACCCGGTGCTATGGCCCCTGCACATCGAGGACCTGGTGCCCGGCGGGGCGGTCATACCGATCCATCCGGGGGCGCTGAAGTACTATCGTGAAGCTGGCCTCGTCCATTAGAGGTGATCTTCCTGGTCGCCAGTGGGTCCAAGCGCAGGGCGGTGACCGAATGGCGTGCCGGCAGGGACATTCCGGCGCGCTCGATCATGCCGGCGGCGGGCGTCGATGTGCTGGTGGATGCCCGCGCTGCGCGTGCGGTTGCAGCCGAACCCGAGCCGCGAGAAGGAGCGTTCCGAATGCATCTCGGCATGATCGGACTGGGGCGCATGGGCGCGAGCCTGGTGCGTCGCCTGGCGAAGGATGGCCACGCTTGCGTCGTCTACGACACGAGCCGCGCCGCCGTGAAGAAGCTCGCGGGCCGCGGGGTCCGCGGCTGCGCCACGATCGAGGAGCTGGTCGCGAAGCTCGCCCGGCCGCGCGCGGTCTGGGTGATGGTCCCCGCCGCCGTGACTGGAAGGATCGTGGAGGAGCTCGCCTCGCGCATGGAGCCCGGCGACATCGTCATCGACGGCGGCAACAGCTACTACCGCGACGATCTCGCGCGGGCGAAGACGCTCAAGCGCAGGCGCATCCACTACGTCGATTGCGGCACCAGCGGCGGCGTGTTCGGCCTGGATCGCGGCTTCTGCCTGATGATCGGCGGAGAGGACGAGGTCGTCCGGCACCTGGACCCGATCTTCAGGAGCATCGCGCCCGGCCTCGAGGCGGCCCGGCGCACTCCGGGCAGGAAAGGCACTCCCGATTCCGCCGAGCACGGATACCTGCACTGCGGGCCGACCGGCGCGGGCCACTTCGTGAAGATGGTCCACAACGGCATCGAGTACGGGCTCATGGCCGCGTATGCCGAAGGGCTGAACATCCTGCGCAACGCCAACGCGGGCAAGCGATCGCACGATGCGGATGCGGAAACGACACCTCTGCGTGACCCGGAGCATTACCAATACGATCTGGACCTCCCACGAATCGCGGAGCTGTGGCGACGCGGAAGCGTGATCGGGTCGTGGCTGCTGGACCTCACCGCGGCCGCGCTGCAGGCGAGCCCCGACCTGAAGGAATTCGCCGGTCGCGTATCCGATTCCGGCGAGGGACGCTGGACGATCGCGGCCGCCATCGACGAGTCTGTGCCAGCGCCCGTCCTCGGCGCCGCCCTCTACGAACGCTTCAGCTCCCGCGACGGCGCGGATTTCGCCAATCGCGTGTTGTCCGCGATGCGCAAGCAGTTCGGCGGGCATGACGAGAAGAAGGGAAGAACCTGAGATGGATGGCGCCCGCCGCAATTCGGCGCGCTCGGATGCCCTGGTGCTGTTCGGCGTCACCGGGGACCTCGCGCACAAGAGGATCTTTCCGGCGTTGTATGAAATGGCGAAGCACGGCGAGCTCGACGTTCCGGTGATCGGCGTGGCTTCCTCGGACTGGACCCCGGCGCAATTGCGCAAGCGCGCGGAGGACGGCATCCGCGCATCCGGAAAGATCGACGACCGCGCCGCCCTGCGTCACGTACTCTCGCTGCTGCACCATGTCCGCGGCGACTACAACGACCCGGCCACCTTCACGGCGCTCAAGCAGGCGCTCGGCCATGCACGGCGGCCGGCGCATTACCTCGCCATCCCGCCCGCGCTCTTCGCGACGGTGATCGAGGGCCTCGGCGCCGCGGGCCTCGCCGACCACGCGCGCGTCATCGTCGAAAAGCCGTTCGGTCGCGACCTCGCCTCGGCCCGCACCCTCAACCGCATCGCACGCAGCGTGTTCCCGGAGGACTCGATATTCCGCATCGATCACTTCCTCGCGAAGGAGGCGATCATGAATATCCTCTACTTCCGCTTCGCCAATTCGTTCCTCGAGCCGATCTGGAACCGCAACTACGTGGCGAGCGTGCAGGTCACCCTGGCCGAGGATTTCGGCGTCGGCAACCGGGGAGCGTTCTACGAGACCGCCGGCTGCCTGCGCGACGTCGTGCAGA
Source organism: Usitatibacter sp. (assembly GCA_035516915.1). Lineage (GTDB taxonomy): Bacteria > Pseudomonadota > Gammaproteobacteria > Burkholderiales > Usitatibacteraceae > Usitatibacter. Next base: position 20,448 of record DATIZV010000251.1, read on the forward strand.
ACCACCTCTTCCAGATCGTCGCGCTCCTCGCGATGGAGCCGCCGACCTACAGGGGCTTCGGAGCCGTGCACGGCGAAACGGCCCATGTCTTCCAGGCCATGCGCCCGCTCAAGCCCGCGGACGTGGTGCGCGGGCAGTACGCCGGATATCGCAAGGAGCGGGGCGTCGCGAAGGATTCCGACGTCGAGACGTTCTGCGCCTTGCGACTTTTCATCGACTCGTGGCGCTGGGCCGGCGTGCCATGGTACCTGCGCTCCGGCAAGTGCCTCGCCGTGACGGCGGCCGAGGTGATGGTCGAGATCAAGGCGCCCCCGCAGCGGTTGTTCGCCGACTCCGCTCCCGCGCACGGAGCGGCCAATTATCTTCGCTTTCGCCTTTCCCCGAATTCGGCAGTCGCGCTCGCCGCCCGCGTGAAGCGCGCGGGAAAGGAGTTCGTCGGCGAACAGCGCGAGCTCTACCTGCTCGACGAGCGGCCGGCGGAGCAGGCGCCCTACGCGCGGCTCCTGGGCGATGCCATGGCCGGCAACGGAGCGCTCTTCACGCGCGAGGACGCCGTGGAGGCGGCCTGGGCGGTGGTCGATCCCGTTCTCGTGAGACATCGCCGGGCGAGTCCCTACAGGCGGGGCAGCTGGGGGCCGAGGGAAGCGGACGCCCTCATCGCCCGCGACGGCGGCTGGCACGACCCGAGGCTCGCGGATGTCACTCCCGACTGAGTGCCGTGTGCCCCGCGACGACGTCGTGTTCCTGCTCGACTGCGACAACACGCTGCTCGACAACGATCGCGTGGTGAGCGATCTCAGCGCGCACCTCGAGCGCGAGTTCGGGGCCGAGAGCCGGGATCGGTACTGGAAGATCTTCGAGGAGCTGCGCTCCGAGCTGGGCTACACCGACTATCTCGGCGCGCTGCAGCGCTACCGGCTCGGCGCCATGAACGATCCGCGCCTGTTGCGGATGTCTTCGTTTCTGGTGGATTATCCATTCGCCGAACGGTTGTATCCGGGAGCGCTCGCCGCCATCGACCATCTTCGCCGCTGGGGACCCACCGTGGTCCTCTCCGACGGCGACGTGGTCTTCCAGCCGCGCAAGATCCAGCGATCGGGATTGTGGGATGCGGTCGACGGCCGGGTCCTGATCTACATCCACAAGGAGCGCATGCTCGACGAAGTCGAGAAGCGCTACCCCGCACGCCATTACATCATGGTGGACGACAAGCTGCGGATCCTCGCGGCGATGAAGGAGGTCCTGCGGGACCGGCTCACGACCATTTTCCCTCGCCAGGGACATTACGCGCTCGACCCGGGCAACCGCTCGGCTTATCCGCCGGCGGATCTCGCGATCGAGCGCATCGGCGATCTGCTTGGCTACGATTTTCCCGCCTTGCCGGGCGTCGCCGGGCGACAGGAGACGAAATGAACGCGACGCGGCGGCTTCACGACCTGGGCCAGAGCCTCTGGCTCGACACCATCACGCGCGGGCTGCTCACGAGCGGCACTCTCGGCCGCTACATCGAGGACTTCGCGGTGACGGGCCTCACGTCCAATCCCACGATCTTCGATCACGCGATCGCGAGCGACGATTTCTACGATGACGCCATTCGCGAGAAGGCGCGTGCGGGCAAGTCCGGAGAGGCCCTTTTCGTCGAGCTCGCGCTGGAGGACCTGATCGAGGCGGCGGATCTTCTCCGGCCGATCCACGACGCCACCGGGGGCGAGGACGGCTGGGTGTCGCTCGAGGTATCGCCCCTGCTTGCGGACGATACCGGCGCCACCGTGCAGGCGGCGACGCAACTGCACGCGCGGGCGCGCCGCCCCAACCTTTTCATCAAGATCCCGGGCACCCGAGCAGGCATCCCGGCGATCGAGGAGGCGATCTTCGCGGGCGTGCCGGTGAACGTGACGCTGCTTTTCTCGCGCGAGCACTACGTCGCGGCGGCCGAGGCGTACATGCGCGGCATCGAGCGGCGCATCGCCGCGGGCCGCGACCCGGGGGTGCGTTGCGTCGCGTCGATCTTCGTCAGCCGCTGGGACGTGGCCGTCGCCGGCAAGGCGCCGGTCGAGCTGCGCAACCGCCTCGGCATCGCCATCGCCAT
>DATIZV010000252.1:0-4490 GCA_035516915.1 Usitatibacter sp.
TTGTAGGCGGCGACGGTCCGCGGATCGGTCGCGATGGCGGCGGCGATCTCCGCGAGGTTCTGCTTCGTGCTCTTCGCCTGGTAGTAGCTCCACTGGTCCGAGGCCTCGGCGCGCTCGAGCACGGCGTTGTTCTTGTAGAGCAGGGCCTTGTTCTGCGTATCCCCGCCGAAGAAGCTCACGATGGCGCCGACGGTGGCGAGGATCGCCGTGAAGATGGCGATCTGCTGGCCGAGGCCGCCCCGGTGCGCCTCGTGCTCGACGGCATGATCGTGCGCGCCGTGCACGTGGATCCCGTGTTCCGACATTCTCGATGGATCTCCCTGGGGATGGGCCCGCAAGACGGGCTACTGCCCGCTGATGTAGTGCTCGAGCTGCTCGATGGTGAAGTCCTGGTCCGCGACGATGCTGCTCACGATGTCGCGGATCGACACCATCCCGACCACGCGCCCTTCGTCGACCACGGGGAGGTGCCGGATCTGCTTCTCGACCATCAGCGCCATGCACTCGCGCTCCTTGGTGCGCGAGTTCACGCACACGACGTTCGACGTCATGATCTCCTCGACGCGCGTGGTGTTGGACGCGCGTCCCTGCAGGATCACCTTGCGCGTGTAGTCGCGCTCCGAGAAGATGCCCGAGAGGCGGTTGCCGCTCATGACGATCGCGGCGCCGACGTCCTCGCGCGCGAGCACCTTGATCGCTTCGAGCACCGTCATCTCGGGCGGGACGGACACGACGCGGGCAGGCTTGGCCTTCAGCAGCTCGGCTACGGTGTTCATTGCGAGCCTCCTCCAGGGTCACATGTTGGGGTAGTTGGGGCCTCCACCCCCTTCGGGCACCACCCATTCGATGTTCTGCGTCGGGTCCTTGATGTCGCAGGTCTTGCAGTGGACGCAGTTCGCCGCATTGATCTGCAGGCGGGTCGTGCCCCCTTCGCTCACGAATTCGTACACCCCTGCGGGACAGTAGCGCGACTCGGGCCCGGCGTAAACGGGAAGGTCGACCCGGGTGGGGATCGCGGGGTCCTTCAGCCTGAGGTGGACCGGCTGGTCCTCCTCGTGGCTGGTGTTCGAGACGAACACCGAGGAGAGCCGGTCGAAGGTGAGCACGCCGTCGGGCTTCGGGTATTCGATCGGGCTCGCGCTCTCCTTCGGCGCCAGGGTTTCATGGTCCGCGTGGGCGTGGTGCAGGGTCCACGGCGCGCGGCCGCGGAACACGACCTGGTCGATGCCGACCATCAGCGAGCCGCTGTAGAGGCCCTTCGACATCCACGGCTTGAAGTTGCGTGCGCGATGCAGCTCCTCGCGGAGCCAGCTCCGCTCGAAGGCGCCCGGATACGCGTCGAGCTCGTCGCGGCTGCGTCCCGCGCCGAGCGCCTCGAACGCAGCCTCCGCAGCGAGCATCCCCGACTTGATCGCCGCGTGCGTTCCCTTGATGCGCGAGGCGTTGAGGAAGCCCGCGTCGTCTCCCACGAGGACGCCGCCCGGGAACACGAGCTTCGGCAGGGATTGCAGACCGCCCGCGGCGATCGCGCGCGCGCCGTAGGAGATGCGGCGGCCGCCCTCGAAGAAGCCGCGGATCGCGGCATGCGTCTTGTAGCGCTGGAACTCCTCGAAGGGACTGAGATAGGGGTTCGAGTAACCCAGGCCGACGACGAAGCCCACCGCGACCTGGCGCTCCTCCATGTGGTACAGGAACGACCCGCCGTAGGTCCGCGCATCGAGGGGCCAGCCCGCGGTGTGCACCACGAGCCCGGGCGAATGCTTCTCCGGCGCGACTTCCCACAGCTCCTTCACGCCGATGCCGTAGACCTGGGGATCGCGTCCCTCGCGCAGGCGATACCTCGCCTGGAGCCGCTTGCCGAGGTGGCCGCGCGCGCCTTCCGCGAAGAAGGTGTACTTCGCCTCGAGGTCGATGCCCGGCTGGTAGCGCGCGGTCTTCCCGCCGTTGCGGCCGACGCCCATGTCGCCGGTCGCCACGCCTCGCACGCGCCCGTCCTCGGTGAAGAGCACGTCGGCCGCGGCGAAGCCGGCGTAGATCTCCACGCCGAGCGACTCGGCCTGCGCGCCCATCCAGCGACAGAGGTTGCCGAGGCTCGCGACGTAGTTGCCGTCGTTCCGGAAACACGCCGGCAACAGCGCATGCGGAACCTTCCATGCGCCGCCCCGGGTGAGGAACAGGAACCGGTCCTCGGCGACCGGCTGGTTCAACGGCGCGCCGCGGGCCTTCCAGTCAGGGAAGAGCTCGGAGAGCGCGACGGGATCGATCACCGCGCCGGAGAGGATGTGCGCGCCGACCTCCGAACCCTTCTCCAGCACGCACACCGATACTTCCTTGCCGGAAGCGGCGGCGAGCTGCTTCAGGCGGATCGCGGCGGCGAGGCCGGAGGGGCCGGCGCCCACCACGACCACGTCGTAGGCCATCGATTCGCGTTCCGGCATCTGGGAGCGGGGGAGCGGGGCTTATGCGCGCGGCGCGGACGCTTCGATTATAGCGGTGTAAGCTCGGCGCCAGCCCATGAACGACATGCTCTGGATCTCGCTCGGCGCCGCGGCCGGCGCCAACCTTCGCTACGGCGTGAGCCGCTGGGCCGCATCGTTCTCGGCGTCGCTGCCCTACGGAACGCTGATCGTGAACGTGACGGGAAGCCTCGTCCTCGGTTTCTTCCTCGTCTGGACCTCGGAGCGAGTCCTCGCCGATCCGTTCCTGAGGCCGCTCGTCGCGGTGGGATTCTGCGGCGCGTACACCACGTTCTCGAGCTACAGCTTCGAGACGTTCCGCCTCTTCGAGCAAGGCCACTACTTCGCGGGCTTCGCCAACTTCGCCGCCAACAACCTGGCGTGCCTCGCCGCGGTCCTCGCCGGCGCGGTCGTTGCGCGGAGCCTGTGACGTGGCGCCCCAACGCGTCAAGGTCGCGGTGTACATCAACGAGGCCGACGAGTGGCAGCACCGGCCGCTGCACCTCGCGGTGCTGCGCATGCTGCACGACGAGGGAATCGCCGGCGGAACGGTCCTGCATGCGGTCGCGGGATTCACGGCCCACGGCCGCGTGGAGACGACCTCGCTGGTGGATGCGGGCGGGAGGCTCCCGCTGGTCATCGAGTTCATCGATACCGCGGAAAACGTGGAGCGCGTGCTGCCCCTGCTCACGAAGATGGCCGCGCACCGGCTCATCGTGCGCCAGCCGGTGGAGCTCGTCGGGGACGACTCCCCCTAGCACGCTTGTCGCTTTTTCGGGTCCGGTTCTATACTCGACCGAGGAGATGGCATTCCTCCCGCAAGACCGCCGCCCCGGCTGATGATGCCTGCATGTTCCGAGGAGGGAGCGCAGGACTTGCGTTGCCGATCGATGGATCCGCATGCGCCGGGCGGCGTGGGGGCGCCGCCGTGAGGCTGCATGTCCTGAGCGACCTTCATCTCGAGTTCGCCGATCTCGACCCGCCCGCCACCGGCGCGGACGTGGTCGTGCTCGCGGGCGACATCGCGGTGGGACTGGACGGAATCGATTGGGCGATCGAGCGCTTCCGAGCGCCGGTCGTCTACGTTCCGGGCAACCACGAGTATTACCATCACGACCTCGCGCTGCTCGACCTCATGCGGGCGAGGGCTCGGGGCACCCACGTCCACGTGCTCGACGAGGAGTCGGTCGTGCTCGGCGGCGTGACGTTCCTCGGCGCGACGCTGTGGACCGACTTCGAGCTGTTCGGCGACGCGCAGACCGCGTTCGACCGGGCGCGCGAGCAATTGCCCGACTTTCGCGTGATCCGGGACGGCCGGCAGCCGCTTTCTCCCGAGCGATCCGCCGCGCTGCATCGGCGGGCCCGCGCCTGGCTCGCGCAGGCCCTCGCGAACAGCGCCGCGGACACCGTGGTCGTGACGCACCACGCGCCCCACCGGGGAAGCCTCGCGGATCGCTTCGCCACGAGCCCGCTTTCTCCTGCGTTCGTCTCGGACCTCGACGCGCTGATGGGGCGCGCGCCCTTGTGGATCCACGGGCATACCCACACCTCGTTCGACTACGCGGTGCACGCCACGCGCGTCGTGTGCAATCCCCGCGGCTATGCCGCGCGATCGCGGCCGGAGGCGCCCGAGAACGCCGACTTCGTTCCCGGCCTGGCTGTGGAGGTCCCATCGACTCCCGCGTCCTGACGCCGATCGCCGATTCCGATGCCGGCATGGCCGGCTCGCGCACCTGCGGCGCCTGCGAGGCCGCGAAGGCGAGCGACGAGCGTTACCTCGCCGTCGCGCTCGCCGATCGCAGGCATCGCGCGCTCGCCGCCGAGTCGATCGCGGACACGCTCGGCTATTGCCGCGAGCATGGCACGCTGCTCGCTCGCGACGCGGGATCGAGCACCGGCATCGCCCGCGTGTTCGCCGAAGTGCTCGATCGATGGTCCACCTTCCTGGGCAACGAGGCGAAGTTCGGGGAGCGGGTCGAGGCGCTGTCGTTCCGCGCCGATCGCGACTGCCCCGGTTGCCGCTTCGTGGAGCAC
>DATIZV010000253.1:0-2069 GCA_035516915.1 Usitatibacter sp.
GCGTCCTGGTTCACCTCGTCGGCCTTCTTCTCGTAGTACGCCTGCGCGTCCTTGCCGGCCTTGACGATCGCCGCCTGCTGCTTCTTGTCGAGCTTCTCGAAGTTCTTCTTCGACATGAGCACCGGCTCGTACATGAACCAGAGCGCGTTGTCGCCGGGCGCCGTGAGGCAGTTGGTCACCTCGTAGAGCCGCATCGACGCGAAGGTGCCGAGGCTCGTGTCGGTCGCGTTCACCACGCCGCTCTGGAACGCGTTGTAGATCTCGTTCGAGGGCGGGTTCACGATGCTCGCGCCCGCGGCTTCCCACATGGCGGCGAAGGTCGGGCCCGCGGCGCGGAACTTCATGCCCTGCAGGTCCTCGGGCCGGGTGATGCACTTGCCCTTGGCCGCCATGCCGCCCGCGAACCACGCGTCGGAAAGCACGATCACGCCGTGCTTCTCGATCTCCGCGCGCACGTCCTTCATGAACTTGGAGTGGTTGATGCGCTTCGCGCGCGCCTGGCTGCGGATGAGGCCGGGCATGAGCGTCGCGCTGAAGGTGGGCACCTTGCCGCTCGCGTAGTCGAGCGGGAAGAGCGCGATGTCGAGCTGCCCGTTCACCATCGCGTTCCACTGGTCGTTCGGCTTGAAGAGCGAGGCGCCCGGATAGACCTGGATGTTGATGCCGACGTTCGCCGCCTTCACCTCCTTGGCGATCATCTGCACCATGTCGTCGCGCACGTCGCCCTTGCCGCCGGGGAACTGGTGCGATGCGCGCAGCGTGATGTCCGCCCAAGCCGTGCCGGCGGTCGCGGCGAGCGCGAGCGCGGCGAGGGCGCCAAGCCATCGGGTATTGTTCATTTGCGGTCTCCTCGTGTCGTTGTGGTCGGGGCCTGCTCGCTCGGCGGGCCTCGTGGGCGCTAGTCTACAACCGGAAAGGGCCGGATAGATTCCGGCCCGCCGCTGCGTACGCTCACGCGGCGCGCCGCACCCCGCTCGCCGCGCGCGCCTGCTGCTCCAGGTGCTCCATGGCGGCCAGCACGCCCCCCTTGCGATGCGGGACGCCGGCGAGTTCGAGTCCCATCTCGACGCCGGAAAGGGTGCCCATCAGGGTGAGATCGTTGAAATCGCCGAGGTGGCCGATGCGAAAGACCTTGCCTTGCAATTTCGACAGCCCCATCCCGAGGGACATGTCGAAGCGCTCCAGCACGACCTTGCGCAGCTGGTCGGAATCGTGCCCGCCGGGCATCACCACCGCGGTGAGCGACGAGCTGTATTCCTCCGGGTTCTGGCACAGGATTTCCAGCCCCCACGCCCGCACCGCACGGCGCGTCGCTTCCGCGTGCCGGTCGTGCCGCGCGAAGACGTTCGCGAGGCCTTCCTCCTCGAGCATCGCGATCGCCTCGCGCAAGCCGTAGAGCAGGTTCGTGGAAGGCGTGTACGGGAACCAGCCGTTGGCGTTCGCGGCGATCATCTCCGCCCAGTCGAAGAACGAGCGCGGCAGCCGCGCGGACTTGTTCGCGGCGAGCGCCTTCTCCGACGTCGCATTGAAGGAGAGCCCCGGCGGCAGCATCAGTCCCTTCTGCGAGCCTCCCACCGTGACGTCGACGCCCCACTCGTCGTGGCGATAGTCGATCGAGGCGAGCGAGGAGATGGTGTCGACCAGCAGCAGCGCGGGGTGCTTCGCATTGTCGATCGCCTTTCGCACCAGCGGGATGCGCGTCGTGACTCCCGTGGAGGTCTCGTTGTGCACGACCGCCACCGCCTTGATCGCGTGGGACCTGTCCGCCGCGAGGCGCCGCTCGATCTCGGCGGCGTCCGCGCCGTGGCGCCAGTCGCCGGAAATGAGCTCGACGTCCAGGCCGAGCCTCTTCGCCATCTTGAGCCACAACGTCGCGAAGTGGCCGGTTTCCGACATGAGAACCTTGTCGCCGGGGGAGAGCGTGTTCACCAACGCGGCCTCCCACGCCCCGGTGCCCGACGCGGGATAGATCACCACCGGATGTCGCGTCCTGAAGATGCGCTTCATTCCCTCCAGCACGTCCTTCGCGAGGACCTGGAACTCGGGGCCGCGATGATCGATGGTGGGAC
>DATIZV010000254.1:0-10689 GCA_035516915.1 Usitatibacter sp.
GCGAGGATCCGCTGCTGCTCGGGACTGAGCTCGTGCCACGGCATTTGCGGCGTCTTCAGCTCGCGGGCGCCCGCGGCGAAAGCTACCGAAAACAGGAGCGCGGCCGCGATCAGCCTTGCGGTTGATCGAGCCATGCCTGGAAGTCCCGATCGAGGTAGGCGTCGGGAGGCAGCTCCTGCGTGAGGAGCTGCGCGTCGATCGCGCCCGGATCCGGTGTGCGCGTGGACTGGAAGGCGAGGGTGGCGAGCAGCGCCAGCATCGGCAGCCACAGCAACGCGCGCTGCACGATGGAATAGCGCACGGTCTGCGCCGCGGACGCGCTCACGGTGACGAGGCCGAAAAGGCGCACGGGCTCGCGCACCGCATCGAGCGCGCGCAGTCGGGCCGCCCGGAGCCGGGTGGCCTCGATTTCGCCGACCTGCGACTCGGTGCGCGCGAGCCAGGGCCGAAGGCGTTCCGCGAATTCCTTTTCGTTCATAGCGTTATCCCTTTTGACTTCAGGATTTTCGCCAAGGCATGGGTTGCGCGGGAGCAGTGCGTCTTCACGCTGCCCTCCGAGCATCCCATCACCTTGGCGGTCTCGCTGACATCGAGCTCTTCCCAGTAACGCAGCATGAAGGCCTCGCGTTGACGCTCGGGCAGGGCGCGCACCGCCTCCTCGATCGCCGCCATGACCTGGGCCTGCTCGAGCCGGTCGGCGGGCGATGCCGGCACGTTCCCGGCATCCTCCACGCGCATGGTGTCCAACGGGTCGACGTCCTCGTCCTCGCCGCCCATCCCGAGGTTGGAGAGTAGCGTAGTCCAGGTCGAGCGTACCTTGCCGCGGCGGAAGTGATCGCGGATGCCGTTCTGCAGGATGCGCTGGAAGAGGAGCGGCAGCTCCGGCGGCGGGCGCCCGGCATACTTCTCCGCGAGCTTCATCATCGAGTCCTGCACGATGTCGAGCGCGGCCTCCTCGTCCTGCACCGAGAACGCGCATTGCTTGAAGGCGCGCCGCTCCACCGAGGCGAGGAAATCGGACAGCTCCTTGCGGGTGGCCAGCTGGGACTCCGGGGGCGGCGGGCGGTATGCCCGGGTTCGCGCGCATGGTAGCAAACGGTCGGGCGCAGCCTCCTGTTCCAAATCCCGCAGGCGAGGGCACCATTCCTGCTTGACCAATCGGGAGCCAGAGGCTAATGTCTCTGGTTCCCCCTCCGAAATCCCTCCGTATACAAGGTCTTAGCTATGGAGCTCCAACTCCCTCCCCTCGCGGAAACCGGTGAAACCCTGACGGGCGCCGAAATCGTCATCCGCTGCCTGCAGGAAGAGGGAGTCGAGTTCGTATTCGGCTATCCGGGCGGGGCGGTCTTGCACATCTACGACGCGCTCGCCCGCCAAAAGGGCAACCTCAAGCACATCCTCGCCCGGCACGAGCAGGGCGCAGTCCATGCGGCCGACGGCTATGCCCGCGCCACCGGCAAGCCCGGCGTCGCCCTCGTCACGAGCGGCCCGGGCGTCACCAATGCGGTGACCGGCATCGCGACGGCGTACATGGATTCGATCCCCCTCGTGGTGATCACCGGCCAGGTGCCGACCAAGGCGATCGGCGAGGACGCGTTCCAGGAATGCGACACGGTGGGCATCACGCGTCCGACGGTCAAGCACAACTTCCTCGTGAAGGACGTCGCGCAGCTCGCGGTCACGATCAAGAAGGCGTTCCACATCGCCACGACGGGCCGCCCCGGACCGGTGCTCGTGGACATCCCCAAGGACGTGTCGAACACGCCCACCCACTTCCACTACCCGCAGAAGCTCAACCTGCGCTCGTACAGCCCGGTCATGAAAGGGCACGGCGGCCAGATCAAGAAGGCGATCCACCTCCTGCTGGAAGCGAAGCGCCCGATGATCTACGTGGGCGGCGGCGCGATCCTCGGCGAAGCATCCGCCGAGGTCACCGAGCTCGTGCGGCTGCTCGGCTATCCGGTCACCAATACGCTCATGGGCCTGGGAGCGTACCCGGGCACCGACCGGCAGTTCGTCGGCATGCTCGGCATGCACGGCACCTTCGAGGCCAACAACGCGATGCAGGGCTGCGACGTGCTGCTCGCGGTGGGCGCGCGCTTCGACGACCGCGTGATCGGCAACCCGGCGCACTTCGCCGCGGGCAATCCGACGCGCAAGATCATCCACATCGACGTGGACCCGTCCTCGATCTCGAAGCGGGTGCGCGTCGACGTTCCGATCGTAGGCGGCGTGAAGGAGGTCCTCACGGACATGCTCGCGCAGCTGAAGGCCGGCGGCGCGCGCCCGGACGCGGCCGCGCTCGCCGCGTGGTGGAAGCAGATCGACGCCTGGCGGGCGCGCGATTGCCTGAAGTACGACCGCAACTCGCCGCTCATCAAGCCGCAGTTCGTGATCGAGAAGCTCTACGCGGTGACCAGGGGCGACGCTTTCGTCACCTCCGACGTCGGCCAGCACCAGATGTGGACGGCGCAGTTCTACAAGTTCGCGAGACCGCGTCGCTGGATCAATTCCGGCGGCCTCGGCACCATGGGCGTGGGACTTCCCTACGCGATGGGCGTGAAGCTCGCCTTCCCGAACGCGGACGTGGCGTGCGTCACGGGGGAATCCTCGATCCAGATGTGCATCCAGGAGCTTTCCACCTGCAAGCAGTACCACCTGCCGGTGAAGATCGTGAACCTCAACAACCGCTACATGGGCATGGTCCGCCAGTGGCAGGAATTCTTCCACGGCAACCGCTACAGCGAGTCGTACATGGATTCGCTGCCGGATTTCGTGAAGCTCGCCGAGGCCTACGGGCACGTCGGCATGCGCATCGACAAGCCCGCGGACGTGGAGGGCGCGCTGAAGGAAGCCTTCGCGATGAAGGACCGCCTGGTGTTCATGGACTTCATCACCGACCAGACCGAGAACGTCTTCCCGATGGTGCCCGGCGGCAAGGGCATGTCGGAGATGATCCTTTCCGAAGAGCTGTAGGCCATGCGACACATCCTGTCCATCCTCGTGGAAAACGAGGCCGGGGCGCTCTCGCGCGTGGCCGGTCTCTTCTCCGCGCGCGGCTACAACATCGAGACCCTCACCGTCGCGCCGACCGAGGACGCGACGCTCTCCCGCATGACCATCGTCACCACCGGCTCCGACGAGATCGTCGAGCAGATCACCAAGCAGCTGAACAAGCTGGTGGACGTGGTGAAGGTGGTCGACCTCTCCGAGGGCAAGCACATCGAGCGCGAGCTGATGCTCGTGAAGGTGCGCGCCGGCGGCAAGGACCGCGAGGAGATCAAGCGCACCGCCGACATCTTCCGCGGCCGCATCCTCGACGTCACCGACAAGTCCTACACGATCGAGCTCACCGGCACCACCGAGAAGCTCGACGCCTTCCTCGACGCGCTCGATCGAAGCACGATCCTGGAAACCGTGCGCACCGGCGTATCCGGCATCGGGCGCGGCGAGTGGGTCCTCAAGGTCTGAACCGATCCCCATCCAAGGAACGCAAATGAAGGTCTACTACGACAAGGACGCCGACCTCTCGCTCGTGAAGGGCAAGAAGGTCGCCATCATCGGCTACGGCTCGCAAGGGCACGCGCACGCGCAGAACCTGAAGGACTCCGGAGTGAAGGTCACGGTGGGCCTGCGCAAGGGCGGCGCCTCCTGGGAAAAGGCGGAGAAGGCGAAGATCCCCGTGAAGGAGATCGGCGAGGCGGTGAAGGGCGCGGACCTGGTGATGATCCTGCTCCCCGACGAGAACCACCCGCAGGTCTACAGGGAGTCGATCGAGGCGAACATCAAGAAGGGCGCCGCGCTCGCCTTCGCGCACGGCTTCAACATCCACTTCAAGCAGATCGTGCCGCGCGCCGACCTCGACGTGATCATGATCGCGCCGAAGGGCCCGGGCCACCTCGTGCGCTCGACCTACACGCAGGGCGGCGGCGTTCCCGCGCTCATCGCGGTGCACCAGGACGCTTCCGGCAAGGCGAAGGACCTCGCGCTCTCGTATGCCGCGGCGATCGGCGCGGCGCGCGGCGGCGTGATCGAGACCAACTTCCGCGAGGAGACCGAGACCGACCTCTTCGGCGAGCAGACCGTGCTCTGCGGCGGCATCGTCGAGCTCATCAAGGCCGGCTACGAAACGCTGGTGGAGGCGGGCTACGCGCCGGAGATGGCGTACTTCGAATGCCTGCACGAGACGAAGCTCATCGTCGACCTCATCTACGAGGGCGGCATCGCGAACATGAACTACTCGATCTCCAACAACGCCGAGTTCGGCGAATACGTGAGCGGGCCGAAGGTGGTGGGCGCGCCCGCGCGCCAGGCGATGAAGGAGATCCTCGAGCGCATCCAGAACGGCGAATACGCGCGCGACTTCATCCTCGAGAACCGCGCCGGCGCGCCGACGCTGAACGCCCGGCGCAGGCTCCTCGCCGAGCACGACATCGAGAAGGTCGGCGAGAAGCTGCGCGCGATGATGCCGTGGATCCGCAAGAACAAGCTCGTCGACCGCTCGACCAGCTGAGCGCGCGCACCGCGATGCACGGCCCGGTGATCCCCGCATCGACGGGGATCCACATCCGATGACCCCATACCCGCATCCGATCATCGCGAAGGAGGGCTGGGCCCATCTCGCCATCGCGGTCATCGTGGCGGGCGTGGCGACCGCCTTCTTCGGCTGGTGGTCGGTCCCCTTCTGGCTCGCGGCGCTCTTCGTGCTGCAGTTCTTCCGCGATCCGGCGCGCGACGTTCCGGAGCGCGAAGGGGTCGTCGTGTGCCCGGCCGACGGGCGCGTGCTCCTGGTGGACAAGGAGCGCGATCCGTACCTGCAGCGCGACGCGCTCAAGGTGAGCATCTTCATGAACGTGTTCAACGTGCACTCGAACCGCTCGCCTGTCGCGGGCGTCGTGCAGTCGGTCACGTACACGGACGGCGCGTTCCTCAACGCCTCGCTCGACAAGGCGTCGTCCGGAAACGAGAGGAACGCGCTGCACCTGCGCACCGCTTCGGGCGTGGACGTGACGTGCGTGCAGATCGCCGGGCTCGTCGCGCGGCGCATCCTCTGCTACGCCAAGGCCGGCGACCGGCTCGCGCCCGGCGAGCGCTTCGGCTTCATCCGCTTCGGCTCGCGCGTGGACGTGTACGTCCCGCCCGATTCGCGCCCGCGGGTCGCGATCGGCGACAAGGTGAAGGCGGGAGCGACGCTGCTCGCCGAGCTTCCCGCGCCGTAGCGCTCGCGATGGCCGCTCCCATCCCACGCGCGGCACGGCCCACCCTGGAGCGGGCGCGCAAGCGCGGCGTCTACCTCCTGCCCAACCTCTTCACGACGCTCGCGCTCTTCGCGGGCTTCTTCGCGATCGTGCAGGGAATGAACGGCCAGTTCGAGCCGGCGGCGGTCGCCGTGTTCGTCGCGATGGTGCTCGACGGCCTCGACGGGCGCGTCGCCCGGCTCACCCGAACGCAATCGGCGTTCGGCGCGGAGTACGACAGCCTCGCCGACATGGTCTCCTTCGGCGCGGCGCCGGCGCTGCTGGTGTACGAGTGGGCGCTGCGGGGCATGGGCCGCATCGGCTGGATCGCGGCCTTCGTGTACTGCGTGGGGGCGGCGCTGCGCCTCGCGCGGTTCAACACCCAGCTCGCGGTGGCCGACAAACGGTGGTTCACCGGGCTTCCCAGCCCGGCCGCGGCGGCCCTGGTCGCGGGCATGATCTGGGCGCTCAACGCGCACGACATCCGCGGCGGGGACGTGAGCTGGTTCGCGGCCGCGGTGACCGTCTACGCCGGCATCACGATGGTGACGAACGTGAAGTTCTACAGCGGCAAGGACATCAACCTGCGCCGCCAGATGCCGTTCTGGGTGACGCTGGTGATCGTCGTCTCCCTGCTCCTCATCTCGATCAAGCCGTCGCACGTGCTGTGGGGCCTGGCGCTCGCGTACGGCGTCTCGGGCTACATCGGCTGGGGCGTGCAGCGGGCGAGGAGCGGCGCGGCGCAGAAGCAGTACGAGGGCATCCGCGACGCGCTCGAGGAAGGCGACACCAGCGCGCTCGCTCGCATGCTCTCGTCCACGCCGGTCGACACGGTAATCGGCCCGGGCGGGCGAACTCTCCTCATGGTCGCGATCGAGGAGACCAACCTTCCCGCGATCGAGCTCCTCGTCGCGCGCGGGGCGGGCCTGGAGCTGCGCGACGGGCAGGGCGCCACCGCCCTCGTGCTCGCCGTGGAGATGGGCTTCCACGAGGCGGTCGAGGTGCTGCTCGAGGCGGGGGCCGATCCCAACGTGCGCGACCTCTCCGGCGTCACGCCGCTCGACGTCGCCGAGGAGCATGGCGCGCACGACATCGCGGCGCTGCTGCTGCGCCGCGGCGCGCAGTCGAGCCGCGACCTCGCGCCGCGCGAGCCCTGAGCGCACGCCCGCCGGGCGGCGCGGGCCGGCCCATTTGCCAATTGCCGCCCGGACCGGCTATATTGGCTCCATGCATTCTTCAGGCGACCTCATCTCCCTTCGCCTTTGCGGCCTCGGCGCGCTCGCGCTGGGCCTGCTGCTGCTGCGCCTCGCGCGCTAAACACTCCATCCCCCATTTCGTGCAGCATCCGGCCGTCCCAGGCCACCGGGACGGGTGAATCCATCCGATTTCGACGGAGAGATCCCATGAAGGACCAGTTGATCATTTTCGACACCACCATGCGCGACGGCGAGCAGAGCCCGGGCGCCGCCATGACGCGCGACGAGAAGGTGCGCATCGCGAGGCAGCTCGAGCGCCTGCGCGTGGACGTGATCGAGGCGGGCTTCGCCGCCTCCAGCCCCGGGGACTTCGAGGCCATCCGCGCCGTGGCCGCCCTGGTTCGCGATTCCACGGTCTGCACGCTCGCGCGCGCCAACGACAACGACGTGAAGCGCGCGGGCGAGGCGGTCCGCGGCGCGGCCTCGGGCCGCATCCATACCTTCATCGCGACCAGCCCGATCCACATGAAGCACAAGCTGCGCATGGAGCCCGACGCGGTGCTCGAGGCGGCGGTGCGCTCGGTGAAGCTCGCGCGCCAGTACACGGACGACGTCGAGTTCTCCGCCGAGGACGCGGTGCGCTCGGACGTCGACTTCCTGTGCCGCATCTTCGAGGCGGCGATCGCGGCCGGGGCGCGCACCATCAACGTGCCGGACACCGTCGGATACAGCACCCCCGAGCTGTGGGGCGAGCTCTTCCGCACGCTCCTGTCGCGCGTGCCGAACGCCGACAAGGCGGTATGGTCCACGCACTGCCACAACGACCTCGGAATGGCGGTCGCCAACTCGCTCGCCGCGGTGATGGCGGGGGCTCGCCAGGTCGAATGCACCGTGAACGGCCTCGGCGAGCGGGCGGGGAACGCCGCGCTCGAGGAGATCGTGATGGCGGTGCGCACGCGCGCGGACTTCTTTCCCTGCACGACGCGCATCGACACGCCGCAGATCGTGCCGACCAGCAAGCTCGTCTCCACCATCACCGGATACCCGGTGCAGCCCAACAAGGCCGTGGTCGGCGCCAACGCCTTCGCGCACGAGTCGGGCATCCACCAGGACGGCGTCCTCAAGCATCGCGAGACCTACGAGATCATGCGCGCGGGCGACGTCGGCTGGGGCGCGAACCGCCTCACGCTGGGCAAGCTCTCGGGGCGCAGCGCCTTCAAGTCGCGCCTGCAGGAGCTCGGCATCACGCTCGCCTCCGAGGAGCAGCTGAACGCGGCCTTCGCGCGCTTCAAGGAGCTCGCCGACAAGAAGCGCGAGATCTTCGACGAGGACATCCAGGCGCTCATGTCCGACGAGACGGTGACGCCCGAAGTGGAGCGCTACAAGCTCGTCTCGCTCACCGCGCATTCCGAGACCGGCGAGCCGCCCTTCGCGCGCGTGGTGATCAGCGACCGGGGGCGCGAGGCGCGCGCCGAGGCGCGCGGCGGCGGCACCGTCGATGCGACGTTCAAGGCGATCGAGAGCATCGTGCAGAGCGCGACCGAGCTGCAGCTCTACTCGGTGAACAACGTCACGGAAGGGACCGACTCGCAGGGCGAGGTCACGGTGCGGCTCGAGAAGGACGGCCGCGTCGTGAACGGCATGGGCTCCGACACCGACATCCTGGTCGCCTCCGCCAAGGCCTACATCAACGCGCTCAACAAGATGGGCGAGAAGGCCGAGCGCGTGAACCCGCAGTACGGGGCGGAGGCGCAGGCGATTTGAAGGCCGGCGCGCGTCCCATGCCGCGCCTCGGCATGGGCACCTGGCACATGGGGGAGAGCGCGGGGCATCGCGCCGCGGAAGTGGCGGCGCTGCGCCTCGGGCTCGACCTCGGGCTCTCGCTCATCGATACCGCGGAGATGTACGGCGAGGGCGGCGCCGAGCGCGTCGTGGGCGAAGCGATTCGCGGGCGTCGCGAAGAGGTGTTCCTCGTCAGCAAGTTCTATCCGCACCACGCCTCGCGCCGGGCGCTCGTCGAGGCCTGCGGGGGCTCGCTCGGGCGCCTCGGCGTCGACACGATCGACCTCTATCTGCTGCACTGGCGCTCCGCCGTGCCGCTCGCCGAGACGGTCGAGACGCTCGAGACGCTGCGCGGGCAGGGCAGGATCCGGCGCTGGGGCGTCTCCAACTTCGACGTCGCCGACATGCAGGAGCTCGTCGCCCTCCCGGAGGGTAGCGTCGTCGCCGCGAACCAGGTGCTCTACAACCTCGCGCGGCGCGGCGTCGAGTTCGACCTGCTGCCGTGGTGCGCCGAGCGCTCGGTCGACGTGATGGCGAATTCGCCGCTCGACGAGGGTGCGCTCGCCGCGCATCCCGCGTTGAAGTCGATCGCGAAGCGCATCGGCGCCACGCCCGCGCAGGTCGCGCTGGCATGGCTGCTGCGCGACCCGCGCGTGGCGGTGATCCCGAAGTCGTCGACGCCGCAGCACGTGCGCGCGAACGCGGCGGCGCGCGCCGTGAAGCTCGACGCACGGACGCTCGCGGAGCTGGACCGCGCCTTCCCGCCGCCGCGGCGCAAGCGGCCCCTCGAGATCATCTGAGACGGCGAGCCGCGTCGGTCGCGGGCGACAGCCGAAGCCCACTGCATTCAGCGCGTTGCGGCGATCGGCCGAAAGCGCGTTGCCCGGCGACGACGCTCCCGCACGCCGGGAGCGCTGCGCGGCAAGCATGCGTCAGCGGCGTTTGAGAGACGAAACGCGTTTCCATGATCCGCTTGGCACGGATCGTGTTAACGGGTTTCCACAATTTCCACGAGGGAGGCTCGCATGAAATACGGAGAAGGTCTCTTCAATCGCGCGCGAGACCCGCGCGCCACGCCCGCGCCGCAACCGGTCGCGGCCAATGCGCCCTCGCTCGGGCCCATGCCGGCGGCGGGCGTGCCGCGCGCCGCGGCCTCCCCGGCGGTCGAGGCCCACGGCCGCGACGAGTCGGGCAGCAAGCTGATCGTCGGTCCGAACATCAAGCTGAAGGGCGTGGAGATCCACGACTGCGACACGCTGGTGGTCGAAGGTCGCGTGGAAGCGACGATGGTGAGCCGCACCATCCAGATCGCGGAGCACGGCGCGTTCGACGGCAAGGTCGACGTCGACGTCGCGGAGATCCGCGGCGCGTTCCAGGGCGAGATGACGGCGCGCAAGAAGCTCGTGATCCACGCGAGCGGGCGAGTGGGAGGCAAGATCCGCTACGGCAAGATCCTGGTGCAGGAAGGCGGCGAGATGACGGGCGACGTGGCGGCGATCCACGACGCCTCGGTGACGCTCGCGAAGCCGTAGCCGCGGCGCGCTCGCGGGGCCCCGCGTATGATGCGCGGCGTCGGGCAATTCGCTCCGGGAGCCCAGCATGGAAAACGCGCCGCGCATCCGGCTCGGCATCGCGGGAGCCGGCCTCATGGGCCGCGGCATCGCCCAGGTCGCCGCGCAGGCAGGCTACGAGACGCTGCTCTACGACGCGCGCCCCGGCACGGCGCAGTCGGCGAAGGACGCCATCGCCGCGCAGCTCGCGAAGCTCGTCGAGAAGGGCAAGTGCCCGCGCGGGGACGCGGAGCGGGCGGTCGCACGCCTGGCGCCGGTCGCGAGCGTCGGCGAACTCGCCCCCTGCGGGGTGGTGGTCGAGGCGATCGTCGAGGACCTCGATGCGAAGCGCGAGCTGTTCCGCGCATTCGAGGCGGCCGTGTCCGCCGACTGCATCCTCGCCACCAACACGTCCTCGCTTTCCGTCACCGCGATCGCCGCGGCGTGCGCGCGCCCGGAGCGCGTAGCCGGCCTGCATTTCTTCAGCCCGGTGCCGCTCATGAAAGTGGTCGAGGTGATCGAGGGTGTTCGCACCGCCCCGGGAATCGCCGACCGCCTCGTCGACCTCGCGCGCGACTTCGGCCACGCGCCGGTCCGCGCGAAGGACACGCCCGGCTTCCTGGTGAACCACGCGGGCCGCGCATACGGCACCGAGGCGCTGCGCATCCTCTCCGAGGGCGTCGCGGAATTCCACGAGATCGACGACGTGCTGCGCGAGGCCGCCGGGTTCCGCATGGGACCCTTCGAGCTCCTCGACCTCACCGGACTCGACGTGTCGCAGCCGGTGATGGAGTCGATCTACCACCAGTTCTACGAGGAGCCGCGCTTCCGGCCCTCGCCGCTCCTCCTGCAGCGCCGGCTGGGCGGGCTGCTGGGTCGCAAGACGGGCCGCGGATTCTATGCCTACGTCGATGGCGTTCGCCA
>DATIZV010000255.1:0-12834 GCA_035516915.1 Usitatibacter sp.
GACGAGGAGGCTCCCGAAGCGCGTGCGGAACCCGGCGAAGAGCTGCTCGAGCTCGAAGTCCCCGCCCAGCTCGATCGAACGGCACGCGACCACGAAGCCGGCGGCGATCGCCGGATTCACCGCCTGGAAGGCGAGGCCGCCCACGAAAGGCACGAGGTTCGAGACGATCGCGATCACGAACCAGACGAGGATCGAGAGGATCCACATGAGCGGGGCGCGGGCGAAGAGCCTCCAGCCCTGGGCGATCCACGTCCACCCCGCTCCGGCACGCTCGCGCCGCGGGGGAAGCGCGAGCCGCGGTCCCGCCGGGTCCTGCGCCGGCGATCCTTCCTGGGTGACGCTCATGGCACCTCCCGCCTGATGCGCCGCGATGGCCGCGTCGGGCTCGCAGATTACTCCTCCGTCGCCACGTCAACAAGGATCGGCGAGAGCACGCGTGCGAGCACCTCCGCGTCCATGCCGAGCAGATAGCCGCGCCGCCCGCCGTTGATGTAGATGCGCGGGAGCGCGAGCACGGAGCGCTCGAGGTAGACCGGCATGCGCTTGCGCGTGCCGAAGGGCGAGGTGCCCCCGACGAGATAGCCGGAGTGGCGTTGCGCGGCCTCGGGCTTGCACGGGAAGACGCGCTTCGCGCCCGCCACGCGCGCGAGGTCCCGGGTCGACACCTTGCGATCGCCGTGCATCAGCACCACCAGCGGATCGCCCTTGTCGGTCTCCATGATGAGCGTCTTCACCACCTGGTGCTCGGGAACGCCGAGCGCGCTGGAGGAGACGCCCGTGCCGCCGTGCTCGACGTATTCGTAGTGGTGCTCCGTGTATGCCACGCCGTGGCGCGCGAGGAGCTCGGTAGCGGGAGTGGCGGCGCCCTTCACGAGGCGAGCCAGTCGACGGCGATGCGCCACACGAGCGAGAGCCCGGTGAAGACGAGGAGCGCCCCCACCACGCGCCGCATCTGCTGCTGCGTGAGGCCGAGATGGATGCGCGTCCCGAGCTTGAGCCCGGTCCACATGAAGGGCGCGAGCGCCAGCGCGCCGAGTCCGATCGCGACGTGCAGCAAGAGGCCGCTCGCCGCGTAGATCACCGCGCGGCTGAACGCGGAGATCGAGATGAGCGCCGAGGTGGTCGCGCGCACCCGGCTCTTGTCGCCGAGCCGCGCGGAGAGGTACGTCGCGTAGATCGGGCCGCCCGCGCCGAACACGGTCGCGACCGCCCCGCCGAGGAGCCCGACGGGCACGACCCACAGGCGCGAGATCCTGCCGTGCACGCCCGGATTCGCGATGCTGTACGCGCCGATCGCCATGGCGAAGAGCCCGACGGCGACGCGCAGGTCGCGGTCCGGTACCTTCACGAGCACGGCGAGGCCGATCCCGAAGCCGCCGAACATCACCGGAACCAGCCACGCGAGCTCGCGCTTCGCCACGTGCTCGCGGTTGGTCGTGCCGACGAAGGCCGAGCAGGCGCAATCGATCACCGCCATGAGCGGCACGAGGTAGGAAACCGGCAGGAAGTGCGCGAGGATCGGAACCGTGATCGCGGTCGAGCCGAATCCGCTCAGCCCGAACACCGTGTAGCCCACGATCACCGTGAGCGGCGCCACGACGAGGAGCCAGGGCGAGAGCTGCGCGAAATCGATCATCCGCGCGGATGGTGCTTCGCGTGCAGCGCCTTCAACCGCTCGCGCGCGACGTGCGTGTAGATCTGCGTGGTCGAGATGTCGGCGTGGCCGAGCAGGAGCTGCACCACGCGCAGGTCGGCGCCGTGGTTGATGAGGTGCGTCGCGAACGCATGGCG
This sequence comes from Usitatibacter sp., assembly GCA_035516915.1. Taxonomy (GTDB): domain Bacteria; phylum Pseudomonadota; class Gammaproteobacteria; order Burkholderiales; family Usitatibacteraceae; genus Usitatibacter. The sequence continues at coordinate 1,792 of DATIZV010000255.1, forward strand.
CAGCGTGTGCGGCGAGATGGGGCGCGCGATGCCCGCCTTGCGCGCGTGGCGCTTCACGAGCGCCCAGAACGCCTGCCGCGTCATCGCCGCGCCGCGCGCGGTGACGAAGAGCGCGTCGGCCTTGCGCCCGGCGAGGATCTCGGGACGCGAACGCGCGAGGTAGCGCTGGATCCATGCGACCGCCTCCTCGCCGAGCGGCGTGAGGCGCTCCTTGGAGCCCTTGCCGAGCACGCGCACCACGCCCATGTCGAGGCTCACCTGCAACGGCTTGAGACCCACCAGCTCGGACACCCGCAGGCCGCTCGCGTAGAGCGTCTCGAGCATGGCGCGATCGCGAAGGCCCGCTGCGCTCTCCACGTCGGGCGCGCCGAGGAGCGCTTCGACTTCCGCCTCGGAGAGCGACTTCGGCAGCGAGCGCGGCAGCTTCGGCCGATCGAGCATCGAGGCCGGATCGTCGGCCCGCAGCCCCTCGCGCAACGCGAACTGGTAGAAGCGCCTGAGCGACGAGACGAGGCGCCCGGTGCTGCGCGCGCTCGAGCGACGCTCCTCGACCTGCCAGGCGAGGTGGCGCTGCAGGTCGTGCGCCTCTGCTTCGAGCAACGTGCAGCCGCGCGCCGCCTCGAGCCACGCGGCGAAGCCCGCGACGTCGCGGCGATAGCTCTCGAGCGTGTTCTTCGCCAGGCCGTCGGCGAGCCAGAGACCGTCGCAGAAGCGATCGAGGACCCGGCTATTCGAGTCCGACAGCGCCTTCATGCCCGAGGAGCCAGCGCTTGATGCCGCGTTCGAAGCCCTCGCCGCGCTCGCCCATGAAGCCGCCGAGGTCGCCGCCCGCGGCCACCACGCGATGGCACGGCACGACGACGGGAATCGGGTTCGCGCCGCAGGCTCCGCCCACCGCGCGCGCCGAGGAGCGGATCTCGCGCGCGAGCTCGCCGTAGGTGCGCGTCGCGCCCGCGGGAATGCGCTGCATCGCTTCCCACACCGCGAGGCGATGCCGGGTGCCCGACATGGCGAGCGGCAGGTCGAACTCGAATCGCGCGTCCTCGAGGTAGGCCTGCAGCTGCACGCAGGCGAGGTGCGCGATGCTGCCCTTCCTCGGCGCGGCGGCCGCAATCGAGGGCGCGAGGAAGCGGATGCCGGTGACGTGCGTGTCGGTCGCGAGGACGCCGAGCGTCGCGAACGGCGTGCGCACGCAGGCCTGGAACGCGACGCGGCCCGCTTCAGGCATCGGCCGTTTCTCCCGCGAGCGCTCGGATGCGCGCGAGGAGATCGTCCGGGACGCGGATCCCCGCGGCGCGCGCCTTCTCGCGCAGCTCCTGGCGCCGCGCGCCGGGAAGGCGCACCTGCGGAGACTCGAGCATCGCGGCGACCAGCGCCTCGACGCGATCGAGGAACACCTCGCGCCCCGCGAGCGCGCCGGGATCCACCGCGAGGAAGCCCTGGCCGATGCGTGTCGGCTTTCCTTCCTCGGTGAAGAAGCTGTCGGACTCGAAGCCGAAGGCCGCCCCGGAAAGCGCGCAGGCGAGGAGCTCGACGGTGAGCGCGAGCATCGCGCCCTTCACCCCGCCCGCGGGCAGCATGCTGCCCTCGAGCGCGGCCTTCGCGTCGGTCGTCGCGCGCCCGTCCTTGTCCACCGCCCAGCCCTCGGGGATCTCCCTTCCCTCGCGCGCGGCGACCATGATCTTGCCGCGCGCCACCGCCGAGAGCGATACGTCGACCACGAGCGGCGGGGCGCTGCGGCGCGGGAACACCGCGGCGATCGGGTTGGTGCCGAAGAGCGGGCGCTTTCCGCCCCACGCCGGCATCGCCGCGGGCGAGTTGCCGAACGCGATCCCCACGAGCCCGGCTTCCGCGAGCGGCTCGATGTGGTAGGCCGCGACGCCGAAATGGTTGCTGTTCGTGACCGACACGAACGCGACCCCGAACTCGCGCGCGCGGCGCATCGCTTCGCGAACCGCGAGGCCGCACGCTTCGAACGCGAGGCCGCCGCGCGCGTCGACGAGGCACGCCGCCCTCGAGTCGCGCGCGATGACCGGGACCGCGTTGCCGTTCGCGCGGCCGTTCTTCACGTGGGCGCAATACTGGGGAATGCGCGAGGCGCCATGGGAGGCGAGCCCTTCCATCTCCGCCGTCACGAGCGCGCGCGCCGTGGAGCGCGCCATCGACTCGCTCGCGCCCGAGCGCACGAGCGCCGCGGCCATCAATCTCTCCAGCTCCTCGGGCCGGATCGCGATCACGCGGCCACCGGAGCGAGGAGCGATTGCCCCGGGCGCACGCGCGTGAACTCCACCGGCTTCCACTCGATCGCGAAACGCTCGCCCTCGAGCGTGACGCGCGAGAACGCGGAGCGCGAGAGCTCGCCCGCCTGCGGGAAATCCTCGCGGAAATGCGCGCCGCGCGAATCCTCGCGCGCCGCGGCTGCCGTGCAGATCGCGGAGCTCACGGTGATCAGGTTCGAGAGGTTGAGCCAGTCATGCCAGGTGAGATTGTAGCGAAGGTCGCCGCCGGTCACGCCGACCGCGTCGAGCTCCGAGCGCAGCTCCGCGAGCCGCCGGCCCGCGCGCGCGAGTCCCGCCGCGTCGCGCAGGATGCCGACGTCGTTCCACATCGTCTCGTAGAGCGATTGGCGCACGCGCTCGAGGTCGCCGGCGGGCCGGCCCAGCGGACGGCGCGCGCGCGCTTCGGCCTCGTCGAGCGCGCCCGCCTCGGGCTCGCGCCATTCGCCCTCGCGCGGCGTCCAGGCCGCCATCGTGTCGCCCGCGATGCCGCCGAACACCGTCGAATTGGCCACGCCGTTGCCGCCCAAGCGGTTCGCGCCGTGCACGCCGCCCGTGTCTTCTCCCGCCGCGAACAGGCCTTCCATCGCGGTGCTGCAGTCGGGCGCGAACTCGACGCCGCCCATCATGTAGTGCGCGGTCGGCACCACCTCCACGAGGCCGCCGGCGAGGTCGAAGCCGCAATCGGCGCAGCGCTCCACCATGCCCTTGAACTGACGCCGCACGTTGTCGGGCCCCAGGTGGCCCATGGAGATGTAGAGGCCGCCGCTCTGCGTGCCGTGCCCGGCGCGGATCTCCGAATACATGCCGCGGGAGACGATGTCGCGCGTGGCGCGCTCGCCGCGCGGATCGTAGCGCGTCATGAAGCGCTCCTTCGCGCCGTTGAGCAGGTAGCCGCCCGCGCCGCGCAGTCCCTCCTCGATGATGGTCCCGGTCAATCGCGTTCCCTCGCCGGCGAGCACGCCGGTCGGATGGAACTGCACCATCTCCATGTCGCGCAGCGTGAGCCCCGCGCGCAGCGCCATCGCGAGCCCGTCGCAGCTCTTGTCGCCCGAGGGCGTGTGGTAGCGGTACATGGTCGGGCCGCCGCCGGTCGCGAGGAGGACGGCGCGCGCCTGCACGAACACCAGCTCGCCGGTGCGCATGTCGATCATCGCCACGCCCGCGATCGCGTTGCCGCCGCGGGCCTTCACGAGCTCGATCGCGCGATGCTCCTCGAGGCGCTCGACTCCGGACACCCACACCTGCTCCGCGAGCCGGTTGATGATCTCGATGCCGGTGAGGTCGCCCTTGTGCACCGTGCGGTCGAAGGTCTGGCCGGCGAAGGCCTTCTGGTGCACGGTGCCGTCGGGATTGCGGTCGAAGAAGCAGCCGAGCTCGTTCTCGAGCTCGTGAATGCGCTCGATCGCGGTGGTCACCAGCGTCCACGCGAGGTCCTGGTCCGGCAGCCACTTGCCGCCCTCGATCGTGTCCATGAAGTGGCGCTCGACGGAGTCGCCCGCGGCGAGCGCGACGTTGTAGCCCCCCTGGACCATGCGCGTGCAGCCGCACTTGCCGAGCAGTCCTTTCACGGCGATGGTGATCTCGAGCCCGGGGGCCGCGCGCTTGGCGTGCAGCGCGGCGAAGAGGCCGGCTCCGCCGGAGCCGAGGACCAGGATGTCGGTGCGGATTCGTTTCATGGCCATATGGGATTCTAAGCGGGGACGGCCCGCGGCCGCCTTGACCTGCGCCATGCCGGGGCGGGCGGCCCGAGCCGGGCGCGGACCCGAACGCTCGGCGAGATCGCGGACGGCCTCGACGACGCGGACCCTGGTCGGCCGATCCCCTTAGGCGCGCGCCTCGAGGATCCAGAGCCGCGCGAGGTCGGCCGTGCCGTCGTTGCCGTGCACGCCCTTGAGCGTCTGCACGGCGCGGTCCCTGTGGCCGGCGGCGAGCTCGGCTTCACCCAGGCGCAGCTTCGCATCCTCGGGCCGCTTGAGGTCGCCCTTCCGGATGCCCTCCTGGATCAGCGCGATGCCCTTGTCCGGATGTCCGTCGTACGCGTAGTCGAGGCCCACCTTCACGAGATCGTCCCCGGACTTCTGCGCGCGCGCCTGCTTCTCGGCCTCGCCCCGGTTGTTGCGCGCATCCGCGAGGGATTTCTCCACCAGCGCGCGTAGCCGCGCTTCGCGCTCGGCCTCGGCGCCCTTGCCGAGGACGCCCGCGGCGTAGCCCTTGTCCATCACCAGCTTCGCCTCGCCGGGCACGCCGTCCTGCAGCGCGAGCTGGGCGAGCTCCATGTAGTCGGACGGGCTCGCGAAGTCGCCCACCGCGAGGCGCAGCTTGTCGACATGGACGTCGAGGCGGTCGGAGAAGCCGGGCTTCCTCTGCACGCGCGCGAGCATCTCCTTCCAGTATTCCTTCTTCGGATAGTAGAGGATCAGCTTCTCGGTGGCGGCCACGTATCCCGCGTCGTCGTGCTCCTTGCGGTAGCAGCTGCGCAGGATCTCGAGCTCCTCCTCGGTCGGCTTCTGCACGTTCTCGCCGGTGAGCATCTTCGCCACCGAGGCGCAATCGTTGCCGAGGTAGTAGCTCTGCAGGAGCACCGTGCGCATGGCGGGCGAGCTGCCGCCTTCCCGGAAGTAGCGCTGCGCCCACTCCGCGGACTTCGCGTAGTCCTTGAGCTTGTAGTAGTCGACCGCGACCGCCTCCACCATCGCGAGCTGGTCCTTGGCCGGGACCTTGCCCGAGGAGATGACCGCCTCGAAGGACTTCACCGCGGTCGGCATCTCGCCGGCGGACTGCGCGGCGCTCGCGCGCATCTCCTGCACCAGGAAGCTCTCGTACGGCGTCTTGTTCGGCACCGCATCCGCCTCGTTCACCCGGGCGAGCGCCTCGTGGCCCTTGCCCGCGCGCAGCAGCGCCTCGGCCGCCTTGAGCGGCTTGCCGACCTCGGGGCGCACCGTGTTCTCGGCGGCGAGCGCGGACGTGGAGGCGAACGCGAGGAGGATGCCGGCGATCGCCAGGCGCGTGCGGATGAGGCCGCTCATCGGTCTTCCTTGTGCTAGTCGAGGAACTGCTCGGCGCCGATCAGCCCCATCTTGGTGACGCCGTCGCGCTGCGCGGCGGCCATCACGTGCGCGACGTACTTGTAGGTCACGAGCTTGTTGGGCCGGATGTGGAACTCGGGCTGCGGCGACTCGGCCGCGGCGCCACGGAAGCGGGCGTTCAGCTGGTCGTCGTTCACCTGCTCGCCGTCCCACGTCACGGTGCCGTCGAAGTCGATGTCGATCGTCACGACGGTGGGCGGCACCGGCGGCGGCGGCGGGTTCCCGACCGGCATGTTGAGCTTCACCGCGTGCGTCTGGATCGGGATGGTGATGATCAGCATGATGAGCAGCACCAGCATCACGTCGATGAGCGGCGTGGTGTTGATGTCGACCATCACGTCCGGATCGGCCGAGCCTCCCGTTCCCACGGTCATTGCCATGTCTCGTCTTCCTTTCGCGCTATTGCCCGGCGACCGTGCGGATCGGCGGCTCGGTGATGAAGCCGATCTTGAGGATCGACGCGCGCTGGCACGTCGCCACCACGCGGCCGACGCTCTCGTAGCGCACGTCGCGGTCGGCGCGGATGTGGATCTCGGGCTGCGGCTTGATCACCGCGACCCTCTCCAGGCGCCGCAGCAGCTCCTTGTTGTCCTTGATGTACTCCATGTTCCAGAACACGTCGCCGTCCTTGTTGATGGCGATGACGACGTTCTCGGGCTTGGTCTGCGTGGGGACGTTGCGCTCCTTCGGCAGCTTGAGCGGCACCTGCTGGACCACCACCGGAATGGTGATCAGGAAGATGATCAGCAGCACCAGCATCACGTCGACGAGCGGCGTGGTGTTGATGGCGGCCATCACGTCCTGCTCGCCCTCGCCGACTTCCTGACCGACGGTCATTGCCATGATTCGACTCCTCGCGCGAGCGCGACTACCTCGCGGCGACGACCGGGGCGGCCGCCGGGCGCGGCGGCTTCACGCCGCCGCTGATGAGGACCATGTGCAGGTCGGCGCCGAAGGCGCGCAGCTGCTCGAGCGCGACCTTGTTGCGGCGGACCAGCCAGTTGTAGCCGAGCACCGCAGGAACCGCGACCGCGAGACCGAAGGCGGTCATGATGAGCGCCTCGCCCACCGGGCCCGCGACCTTGTCGATGGAGGCCTGGCCCGCGATGCCGATCGCGGTGAGCGCGTGGTAGATGCCCCACACCGTGCCGAAGAGGCCGACGAACGGGGCGGTGGAGCCGACGGTGGCGAGGAACGCGAGGCCGTCCTGCAGGCGCGAGGCGACGTTGTCCACGGCGCGCTGGATCGACATCGTGACCCAGGTGTTGAGGTCGACCTGCTCGAGGAGCTTGCCGGTGTGGTGCTGGTTCGCCTTGATGCCGCTGTCGGCGATGTAGCGGTAGGCGGTGCCGTCCTTGAGCTGCGCGGCGCCGTCGCTCACGGAGCCGGCCTGGAAGAACTTGGCCTGCACGGCGCGCGCCTGGCGGAAGAGCTTCGACTGCTCGTACACCTTCACGAACATGATGTACCAGCTTCCCATCGACATCAGGATGAGGATGATGAGCGTGCCGCGCGAGACGAAGTCGCCGCCCTTCCACAGCGCCTCGAGGCCGTACGGGTTCGAGACGACTTCGGTGTCCGCGACGGGCGGCGGAGGCTGCGGCGTGGCGGCGGGCTGCGCCGCGGCGTCGGCGGGGGCGGCCGCGGCGGGAGTCGCCGTCGGGGCCGGTTGCGGGTTCCCGTCCGTGCCCTGCGCGAGCGCGGCGGGCGCGGAGACGAGCGCGAGCGCGGCGGCGCAGGCGAAGAGCAGCGCCGCGGCGAGCGCGGGCAATCGGTTGAGTGATTTCATTGGAGGTTCTCCTGTTCGGGGCAGATGGCGCTCGGGGCGCCCGGACTCTCAGTCCTTGAGGTTGAAGTCGATCTCGTATTCGCCGATGAATCCGACGCCCTCCGCGGTGTACTTGCACTGCGACAGCGCGCGGATCACCTCGCGGTCGAAGACGGGGTTGGTCGTGTTGCGGATCTCCACGTTCGTGACGCTCCCGTTGGGCGCGACGTGCACCCATGCGGTGACGGTTCCGGAAAGGTTGCGGCGGATCGCCTCGCGCGGGAAGTCCGGCTTCGGGCAGGACCGCGCCTTGTATTCCTTGCGCACGAGCGGCTTGGGCGCGGGGGGCGCCGGGTGGTACACCTTGGGCGGCGGCCCGGGCGGCGGAGGCTTCGTGGTGACCGCCGTGATGGTCGGCGCCACTTGCGGCACCTCGATGTTGATCTCGGGCGGCGGGATGAACGGCGGGGGCGGGGCCGCGAGCTTCGGCGGCGGCGGCGGCGGGACCTCCGGCGGAGGCTTCTTCACCTCCTCGATGATCTTGGTCTCGATCGGCGCCTTCACGACCTCGATCACCCGGCGCGCGAGCCCGTTGACCAGGGCCCAACCGAGGAGGATGTGCAGGGCGACGACCGCGAGGATGCTGGGCGCGTGCCTCCCCCAGCTCCTCTGCTGCTGCGCGTAATCCACTCTCAGACCTCCTGTTGCACCTGCGGCGGCCCCTGGGAGGGCTCGCCCCGCGTCACGTCCCCTTGTGGAGGGCGCCCGAAGAAAACCTGTCCGTCTTTCCAGGGATTGAGCCCCGGTGCGGCTCGCAAAACCGGCGAGTTTACCCGATTTTGCGCGAATGAGGCACGAGGAGGCGGCTTGCGCCGCGCAACCGGCTATTTGACACCGAGCCGCGACAAAGTTTGCGCGCGCCTGTCCTGCGAGCCCTTGCGGACCGCGTCGTAGAGGCTCGCGCCGTGGCTGTCCATCGCCACCAGCAGCGGGCCGAAGCCGTGCACCCGGAACTTCCAGATCGACTCGGGGTTGAGGTCGTCGAGGTCCACGTCCTCGATCGCCTCGATCCAGGTCGTCTCGAGCGCCGCCGTGCCGCCGATGATGGCGAGGTAGGCGCCGCCGAGCTCCGCGAACGCCTCGAGCGAGCCCTTCGCGAGGCCGCCCTTGCCGATGATGACGCGCGCGCCGAGCTCGAGCAGCGGGCGCGTGAAGCGCTCCATGCGCGCGGAGGTCGTGGTGCCCACGCAGACCGGGGCGTAGCCGGTCGGATGCTCGGGCGAGGGAGGCACCTTCTTCACGTTGGGCGCGGTGTGGATGGTGGCGGCGCCGTGCAGGTCGAACCGGGTCGTGCGCCCCTTGTCGAAGAGCGCGATCTGGTTCGCGTCGCGGATGCCGTACAGGGCGCCCTCGAGGGTGACGGTGTCGTTCACGTGCAAGGCCCGGACCTGGGCCTCGGTGATGGGCGGCGTGAGGACGTGGTGTGCCATGGCTAGAACCCGTATCGCACGCCCTGCGGCGTGATCGAGGCCGACGCGCGCCGCGCCGAGTGGCACTGCATGTTCACCGCGACGGGATTCATCGTGATGTGGGTCGCGGCGAGCTCGATGTGCACCGCGAAGGCCGTGGAATCGCCGCCCAGCCCCTGCGCGCCCACGCCCAGCATGTTGACCGCTTCGGAGAGCTCGCGCTCGAGCTTCGCGCCTTCCGGATCCTCGCAGTGCGTTCCCAGGGCGCGCGTGGCGGCGCGCTTGGCGAGCGCGACGCACAGGTCCGAGGTGCCGCCGATGCCCACGCCGACGATCGCCGGCGGGCAGGTCTTGCCGCCCGCCTCGAGCACGCAGTCCACCACGAAGGTCTTGATCGCATCGATGCCTTCGGCGGGAATCGCCATGCGCAGCCACGAGTTGTTCTCCGAGCCGCTGCCCTTCGGCACCATCTCGATCGTGAGCTTCTCGCGCTCGTCGCTGAAGTCGATGTGGATCGGCGGAATGCCCGGGCCGCACGAGGTCTGCTCGTTCCTGCGCGTGATCGGGTGCACGACCGAGGAGCGCAGCGGGTGCTCGCGCGTCGCGCGCTCGCAGCCGCGACGGATGGCGCTCTTGAGCTCCGGTCCCTCGATCTCCACGCCGCGGCCGATCACCACGTTGTAGATCGGGATGCCGGTATCCTGGCAGAGCAGGTTCTCGGTCTCCTCGGCGACGCGGATGTTCACGACCATCGTGCCGAGGATCTTCTTCGCGGTCGTGTCGGTCTCCGTGGACGCGAGCCGCGCGAGGCCCTCCTTGATGTCGGGCGGCAGCACCTTCAGCGCGCGGACGTAGAGCTCGCGGGCGACTTCCTCGACGGAACGCGGATCGACCTTCATGGCGCGCGCCTCCTCATGCTCAGTGTGCCTGAAGGTGGCGCTCGCGCACCACCTTCGACCAGTGCTCGGTCTCCCTGCGGATCTCGGCGGCGAATTCCTCCGGCGTATTGGCGACCGGCGCCATGCCCTGCTTGGCGAGCGCCGCCTTGAGCGCATCGGTGCGCAGCGCCGCGGCGCTGTCCTCGTACACCTTGCGGATCACCGCCTGCGGGGTCGCGGCGGGCGCCATCAGGCCGAACCAGCCGGTGTTCTCGAATCCGGGCAGCACTTCGGCCACCGCCGGGACCTCGGGAAGCTCGGGCGAGCGCTTCGCGCTCGTCACCGCGAGCGCGCGGATCTTGCCGTCCCTCACGAGGTTGATCGCGGCGCCGAGGTTCGGCGTCACCTCCTGCACCTGGCCCCCCATGAGGTCGGTGAGCGCGAGCGCCTCGCCCTTGTACGGGATGTGGGTCATGTCGAGGCCGGCGGCGTACTGGAAGTTCTCGGTCGCGAGGTGGACCTGCGTCCCGACGCCCGCGCTTCCGTAGTTCACCTTGCCCGGGTTCGCCTTCACCCAGGCGATGAAGTCGCGCAGCGTCCTTGCCGGCACGTCGTTGTTCACCACGATCACCTGCGGGCCGGAGGCCACGTTCGTGATCGGCACGAGGTCCTTCGCCGGGTCGAAGGTCATCGACCGGTAGATGAAGGGATTGGCCGTCACGATCGAGCCGGAGGTCATGAGGAGCGTGTAGCCGTCCGGCGCGGCCTTCGCCACCACGTCGGCGCCGATGTTGCCGCCCGCGCCCGGCCGGTCGTCGACGATCACCCCGGTTCCCCACTTCGCGCTGAGCTTCTGCGCGAGGAGCCGCGCCACCACGTCGGTCGCCCCGCCGGCCGGGAACGGCACCACGATGCGTACCGGCTTGTCGGGCCACGCCGCGCCCGCGATCGCGGGGACGAACAGGGTCGCGCAAACGGCGAGCAATCCGGACAGCAGGCGCTTCGACATCGATTTCCTCCGTAGTGGTGTTGCAGGGAGCATCCGGTCATCCACGACCCGGCGCGGGCCTCAGCGCGCGAGCGCGAACGCGAGGCCCGCGACGACCGCGAAACCCGCGGCGACGGCCGCGAGGGTCTTCTGCCACTCGCGCCAGGGCAGCAGCTCGAGCGCGAGCAGGCGCAGCCCGCCCGCGAGGTGCGCCGCGAGGAGCGTCACCAGGATCCATTCGCCCGCGATCACCCACGGCCGGTCGGTCCAGCGCAGGAAGGCGTCGAGGCGCGCTTCGCCGCGCAGCGCCGTGCCGAGCGCGAGGAAATGCGCCGGCAGGAAGAGCGTCAGCGCGAGGCCCGAGAGGCGATGGACGAGGAACGCCCACCAGGCCGGATGGTTCCGCGCCGGGCGCATCATACGGCAACCGCCAGCACGGCGCGCAGGCCGAGCGCGAGGAGCGCGAGCCCGACGAGGGAAACCGCGGCATCGGCGCTCGCGCCGCGCCAGCCGAGCCATTCCGCCGCGACGTTGCGCAGGCCGATCGCGCCGTGGATCGACGCGGCGAGCACGAA
>DATIZV010000256.1:0-2111 GCA_035516915.1 Usitatibacter sp.
CAGATCGTGAAGGTGAAGGTGCTCGAGGCCGACGACAAGGGCCGCGTGCGCCTTTCGAGAAAGGCGCTGCTCGATCCGCCGCCCAAGCGCGAGGAAGCTCCGCCGCCGTCTCCCGCTCCCGCGGAGACCACGCCCCAGTAAGGGTGCCCGCGCTATACTTCCCGCCTCGAAGTTGGTTCGCGGCGGGGTGTAGCGCAGTCTGGTAGCGCACTTGCTTTGGGAGCAAGATGTCGGGGGTTCGAATCCCTCCACCCCGACCAGACTTTCTCGGATTCGGATCGTGCGCCCGTAGCTCATCCGGATAGAGCACCGGCCTTCTAAGCCGGGGGTAACAGGTTCGAATCCTGTCGGGCGCGCCAGCCTCTTGCGGGGCGCTACTGCGTGTAGAGTCGCGCCATGGGCGCCACCGACAAGAAGGCGCGCAGGAGGAGCGTTTCCGCCAGCCAGCCGTCGGCCGCGCCGGATGGCGTTCCTGCGCTGCGACTCTTCCAAGCCAAGCTGCGTCCCCCGGTGGTGCGCGAGGACGCCCTCTCGCGCGCGACACTGCGGGCGACCGAACGCCTGCGCGGCGCGCGCCTCGTGTTGATGAGCGCGCCGGCCGGGTACGGCAAGACCACGGTGCTGTGCCAGTACGAGAAATCGCTGCGCGAGGCCGGCGTGGCCACCACGTGGCTCACGCTCGATGCGCAGGACAACGACCCCGCGCGCTTTTCCGCGTATCTTCGCGCCGCGCTCGAGGCCGTGCTCGATGCCGGATCGAGGGGAACGCGCACGTTCGAGACTCCCGGCGACCGGGGCGCCGTGATCGGCGACGCGCTCGACCTCATCGACTCGCTCGCTTCCCCGGATCGGCCGCTCGCGATCTTCCTCGACGACTTCGAGCACGTCGCGGCCAACCCGGACGTTCGCGCGCTGGTCGCGCGGCTGCTCCACACGTTGGGACCCAGGCAGCAGCTCGTCCTGGGCACGCGCGTGGTCCCGGACCTCGGCCTCGCGCGCCTTCGGGCGGGCGGGCAGGTCGTCGACATCGGCCTGGAGAAGCTGCGCTTCAGCCTCGATGAGTCGCGCCGTTTCCTTCGCTCCGCGATCCCGGGCCTCGCCGAGGAGGAGGTCGTCTTCCTGCACGAGCGCAGCGAGGGCTGGCCCGCGGCGCTCCAGCTCGCGGTGCTCGCCCTGCGCGACTCGCCGCAGGCGGCCACGCGCCTTCGCGAGTTCGGCGGCTCGCGCGCGGAAGTGGCCGAGTACCTTGCGGCGGAAGTCCTCGCGGGCCTCGCGCCGGACCTTCGCGAGTTCGCGATCCGCACGAGCGTGCTCGACAGCTTCTGCGCGGAGCTGTGCGAGGAAGTCACCGGGATGGCCGGAGGGGCGGCCTACATCGAGCGCGTCGCGCGCGCGAACCTGTTCCTCGTCGCGATCGACGCCGAGCGGCGCTGGTTCCGATATCACGCGCTGTGCCGCGAATTCCTGCGCGCGGAGCTCGAGCGCACGGAAGCGTCCGTCGTGCCCGAGCTCTCGCGAAGGGCCGCGCGCTGGCTCGAGGCCAACGGGCGGCAGGCCGAGGCGGTCGAGCACGCGCTGCGCTCCGGCGACGAGGACCTCGCCGCCCGCGTCATGGACGAATGCGCGACCAGCGTCCTGCATGAAGGGCAGATCGCCACCGCGCTGCGATGGACGGATTCCCTCGGGCCGGAGCGCCTCGCGCGCTATCCCAACCTGTACTTCACCGCCGCGCTGGCGAACGTGGTGACCCACCGCTACGCGCAGGCGCAGCGCCTCGTCGACGCGGCCGGCGCCGGCGGCGCCAAAGCCGATCTCAAGCGCCGCGACTTGCTCATGGTGCGCTTCAACCTCGTGATCTGGGCCGACCAGCTCGACCAGCTTCGCGACGTCCTCGCGCAGGCCGCGGCCGTGTTCTCGCCGGCGGACGGCTGGGTCTACTCGTCGATGCTCAACTGCGTGGGCTACCTCGGATTCATGGAGGGCAGCGCCGAGGCCGCGCGCGCGGGGCTTGCCGCGTCCAAGGCCTCGCCGCACCACCGCGAGAACGCCGTGGTCCGCGCATACACGGAAGGCATCTACGCGATGGTGCACCTCTCGCGCGGCGAGCTGCG
>DATIZV010000257.1:0-4685 GCA_035516915.1 Usitatibacter sp.
TCTTCGTGTTCGTCTACTGGCTCTAGGGGAGCGGGAGCGACCCTCTTCCGCGCCCTCCCACGCAGGAGGGAGGCAAAGGCCGCACCCTGGGTGCGGCCTTTGCGTTCATGGACCGGCTACAGGTGGCCGTTGGTGATCCAGCCGAAGTAGTACGAAGCCATGAGCAGCGCGAACACGAGGAGCGAAAGGCTGATGCGGATCGTGAGCGAGATCACGGCCCGGTTGGTGGTGCCCTTGTCGTGGTAGACGAAGTAGAGGCCGGAGAAGAGGCTCACCAGCACCGCGAAGAGCAGGACCAGGATGACGATGCGCATGGCTTGGGCAGCGACGGGATTCAGGCTTGCAGTGTACGCCTCGGGCGGGGAGCGCGGCCGGTGAGGATCGGCTCGTGGACCTTCGCTCCGCGGCTCGTGCCGACCCTCGCGGCGGCGGCGTTCATCGCGCTCACCGGGTCGCTCTCGCGATGGCAGGCGCACCGCGCCCAGGAGAAGGACCGTCGCCAGCACCTTTACGAGGAGCGCATGGCGCAGCCCCCGCTCGATCTCGCCGGCCGCGTCGACTCCGAGGCGATCCTCTTCCGCAGGGTCCGGGCCGACGGCACGTGGATCGCGCGGAAGCAGGTCTTCGTCGACAACCAGGTGCAAGAAGGGCGCGCGGGATTCGACGTGGTGACGCCGCTGCGAATCGAGCCAGGCGGGGCGGTCGTCCTCGTGGACCGGGGTTGGGTCGCCCGCACCGCCGCGTACCCGGAGCCGCCACGGGTCGAGGTGCCCGCCGGGCGCGTCGAGGTGCAGGGGATCGCCGCGCTTCCGCCCGCGCGCTTCCTCGAGCTCCAGCCTTCCGAGGCGATCATCGGATCCGTGTTCCAGAACCTGTCGCTCGAGCGCTATCGCAAGTGGAGCGGCATCGACGTGCTCCCGGTGGAAGTGTTCGCGGATCCGGCCGGCCCCGGCTTGCTCGCGGTGCACGAGCAGCCCGACGCGGGAGCGGACCAGAACCGGCAATACGAGGCGACGTGGTTCCTCCTCGCGGCGACGGCCGCCGCGCTGTGGGTCGGCCTCAACCTCCGGAGGGCGCAGTGACGGTGGGGCCGCGCGCGAAGCTCGTGCTCATCGCGGCGCTCTTCGCCGCGCCGATCGTGGCTTCCTACCTCACGTACTACTTCGGCCACGCGAAGCCCACGGCGAACCACGGCGAGCTCCTGCTTCCGCCGCAGCAGGAGAGCGATGCGGTTTTCCGCCGGCCCGATGGACGCTCCTTCTCGCTGCGCGAGCTGCGGGGGCGCTGGATCCTGGTCGCGCAGGACGCGGGGAAATGCGACGAGCGTTGCCTCGGGAAGCTCGTCGTGATGCGCCAGGTGCGGCTCGCGCTCGGCCGCGATGCCGAGCGGGTGGAGCGCGTGCTGCTCGTCGACGCGGACCGCGCGCCGGACCCGTCGCGGCTCGCCCCCTTCCCGGGGATGGAGGTCGCGACGGGCCCGCGCGGGAGCGGCGTCGACACGCGCGCGGCCGGCGACCTCGACCACGTCTACCTCGTGGACCCGAACGGGAACGTCATGATGCGCTGGCGGTCCACGGCGGATCCGAAGGGGATGCTGCAGGACCTGCAAAGGCTCCTGAGCGCGTCGCAGATCGGCTGACCGCTTATAATCGTCGCTTCCCATGCTCCAGCGAACCCTCTCCAGCCGCGAGCCCGGCCTCGGCGTGCAGCTTTGGCGCCTCACGAAGCCGCGTGTCGTCTCGCTCATCGTCTTCACGGCCGTGATCGGCATGTTCCTCGCCTCGCCGGGCCTGCCGCCGCTCGACCGCGTCGCGTTCGCGACGGTCGGCATCGCGCTCGCCGCGGGCGCGGCGGCGGCGTTCAACTGCCTGGTGGAGCAGAAGCTCGACGCGGTGATGGCGCGCACGCGCTGGCGGCCGACGGTTTCGGGCACCGTCTCCTCGTCGCAGGTGCTGCTCTTCTCCGGCGTGGTGGGGGGTCTGGGGCTCGCGATCCTGTGGCACGCGGTGAATCCGCTCACGATGTGGCTCACGCTGGGCACGTTCGTCGGCTATGCGATCGTCTACACCGTGCTGCTCAAGCCCGCGACCCCGCAGAACATCGTGATCGGCGGGGCTTCGGGCGCGATGCCGCCCGTCCTCGGCTGGGCGGCGATCGCCGGCGGCGTGACCTACCAGCCCTTGCTCCTCTTCCTGATCATCTTCGCGTGGACGCCGCCGCACTTCTGGGCGCTCGCGCTCTACCGCCGCCACGAGTACGCGCGCGCGGGCCTGCCGATGCTGCCGGTCACGCACGGCGAGGAGTTCACGCGCCTGCACCTGCTGCTCTACACGCTCATCCTCGTCGCGGCGACGCTGCTGCCGTTCGCGACGCAGATGTCGGGATGGTTCTACCTCGGCTCCGCGGTGGTCCTCGACGCGGTGTTCCTCGCATACGCGGTGCGGTTGTGGCTGCGCTACAGCGACGCGCTCGCGAAGCGCACGTTCGCGTACTCGATCTTCTACCTCGCGATGCTCTTCGCGGCATTGATGATCGACCACTACCTCCCGCTCGTTCGCGGATGAGGGCGATGCGCGCAGCGGCCGCCGCGGCGCTCTGCGGGCTGCTCGTCACGGTCTGCGGCTGCGACAAGCTCCTCGGTCCGGGGAAACCGCTGTTCCACGGCACCGACGTCACCGGCATGGAGGCGGGGCAGTCCCTGCGCCTCGACGACACCGCCGGAAAGCCGCGCACGCTTGCCGATTTCCGCGGCGAGGTCGTCGCGGTGACGTTCGGCTACACCGAGTGCCCCGACGTCTGTCCCACCACGCTCCACGACTGGGCGCAGGCGATGAAGCGGCTCGGCGCGGACGCTTCGCGCGTTCAGTTCCTCTTCGTCACGGTCGATCCCGCGCGCGACACGCCAGAGCGCCTCGGCGAGTACGTGAAGGCGTTCGACCCGCGCTTCGTGGGCCTGCGCGGCGACGAGAAGGCGATCGACGCGGTGAAGCAGGACTTCCACGTGTACTCCGAGGAGCGTCCGGGCAAGACGCCCGATTCCTATACCGTCGACCACTCGTCGCAGGTGTTCGTGTTCGACCCGGCGGGCCGTCTTCGCCTCGTCGAGCCGGCGGGCACGTCGCCCGGGGACATCGCATCGGACCTGCGCGCGCTGCTCGCCTCGTAGAACGAAAAACGGGGCCGAGGCCCCGTCGTTCGCTCGCCCGGGCGCGGCCGGTCAGACCAGCGCGGCGAGCTCCTTCTTCATCTTCTGCAGGGCCTTCGCCTCGATCTGCCGGATGCGCTCCGCGGAGACGCCGAACTCCCCGGCCAGCTCGTGGAGCGTCTTCGGGTTCGATTCGGCGAGCCAACGCGCGCGGACGATGCGCCGGCTGCGGTCGTCGAGGGTCGCGAGCGCCCGGACGAGGCCTTCGGCCTTGAGTTGCTCGCCCTGCTCGCGCTCGTAGGTGTCCGCGGGCCCTTCGGCCGTATCCGCGAGATAGGCGATCGGCGTCACCGTATCCTCGCTGGAGTCGTCGGGAGAGGGCTCGAGCGGCACGTCGCCGCCCTGCAGGCGCTGCTCCATCTCGACGACGTCGCTCTCCTTCACGTTGAGCGTCTTCGCCACCTGCCGGATCTCCTTGCGGGTGAGCGAGGACATCGTCGGCCTCATGCTGCGCAGGTTGAAGAAGAGCTTGCGCTGCGCCTTCGTGGTGGCGATCTTCACCATGCGCCAGTTGCGCAGGATGTATTCGTGCATCTCGGCCTTGATCCAGTGAATCGCGAACGAGGCGAGGCGTACGCCGCGCTCCGGGTCGAAGCGCTTCACCGCCTTCATCAGGCCCACGTTGCCTTCCTGGACCAGGTCCGATTGCTGCAGGCCGTAGCCGAGGTAGTTGCGCGCGATCGATACCACCAGCCGCAGGTGCGAAAGCACCAGGTCACGCGCGGCGCCGAGGTCGTTCTCGTCGCGCAGGCGACGGCCGAGCTCCCGCTCGCGCTCCTGTGTGAGCATCGGGATGGCGTTCACCGCCTGGATGTACGACTCCAGGCTGGAGACCGGCGGAAGGGTGGCCGGAAGCGTCATGGTCATCGGATAAAATTCCTCCAAGGTCTATTTTAGCACTCGTCCGATTGGAGTGCTAAGGTCCCGGGAAGTTCCATTTCTTACCGGCCGGTCGCGAACCGTCGCAGCTGGCGGGAGACGGCTCCCCATGCCCCAAGGAGACCCAGCAGGAGCGAGGCTCCGACCAAGGCGATCCTCTCCATGGGACCGAGGAAAACCACCTTGACGTCAGGGGCATACTCCGGAGTAAGCACTGACAACTCGTGGCCGGCCCAGGCGGCCAACCCGGCGGCGATTGCGAGCGCGACCGCCCCGGCGAGCAGCCCTTGCAGCGCCCCGTGGTAGAGGAAAGGCCGGCGCACGTCCGCCGCGGTGGCGCCGACCAGCTGGCTCACCTCGATCTCCTCGCGCTGCGTGAGTACCTGCAGGCGGATGAGGTGCGCGACGATGAAGGCGACGGCCGCGCCGAGGAGGAAGGCGAGCGCGAGCAGCATGCGCTCGCCCAGCCTCGCCCATTTCGCGAGGCGCTCCGACCATTCGAAGTCCGCCGCGACCTGGTCGACCTTCGGAAGCCGGCTCCACGACGACTTGGCGGCCTCGAGCCGGGACGGATCGCTGGAGCGCATGCGCACGGTGAAGG
>DATIZV010000258.1:0-3320 GCA_035516915.1 Usitatibacter sp.
GTTTATTGTTGCAACCTAAGCCGGTCCTTCACATTACCGGCAGAACGGGGCGATATTCAAGCGGATTTTGCCCCTTGAAACGCCCTTTCCAGACTTGCTAGGCCGCCGCGCGGGCCGGCACGCGGGCTTTGAGCACGATTCCCAGCATGCGCCGGAGCGGCTCGGCCGCGCCCCAAAGAAGCTGGTCGCCCACAGTGAAGGCCGAAAGATATTCCCCGCCCATGCGCAGCTTGCGCAACCGTCCGATCGGCACATCCAGCGTTCCGGTGACGGCCACGGGCGTGAGACGCTTGAGGGTTTCCTCGCGCCGGTTCGCGACCACCTTCACCCACGGATTCGCGCCCGCGAGCGTCGTCTCGATTTCCTCGAGCGGCACGTCGCGCTTCAGCTTGATCGTGAGCCCCTGGCTGTGGCAGCGCATCGCGCCCACGCGCACGCACAGGCCGTCGACCGCGACCTCGCGGCCGGCGGCCCGGCCGAGGATCTTGTTGCTCTCCGCGTGGCCCTTCCACTCCTCGCGACTCTGGCCGTCGCCGAGGTCCTTGTCGATCCACGGCAGCAGGCTTCCCGCGAGCGGCACCTCGAAGTGCTCGGTGGGGAATTTCTCGTCGCGGAGGATGCCGGCCACCTCGCGGTCGATGTCGAGGATCGCAGAGGCCGGATCGTCGAGGAGCGCCTTCGCGGCGTAATGCACCTCGCCCATCTGCTGCAGGAGCTCGCGCATGTTCTGCGCGCCCGCGCCCGAGGCCGCCTGGTAGGTCATCGCCGTCACCCATTCGACCAGGTCCGCCCGCAGCAGCCCGTCGATCGCCATGAGCATGAGGCTCACGGTGCAGTTGCCGCCGATGTAGTCCCGGATGCCGTCGCCGAGCGCCTTGTCGATCACCGCGCGGTTCACCGGATCGAGGACGATCACCGCGTCCTTCTCCATGCGCAGCGCCGAGGCGGCGTCGATCCAGTAGCCGTCCCAGCCGGCCGCGCGCAGCTTCGGGTGGATCGCCTTGGTGTAGTCGCCGCCCTGGCACGAGACGAGGATGTCGTGCTTCTTCAGCTCGGCGAGGTCGTTCGCGTCCTTGAGCGGCGCGACGGGCCTGCCGATCGAGGGTCCGGCGCCCCCGACGTTCGAGGTCGTGAAGAACACGGGATCGATCGCGTCGAAGTCCCGCTCCTCGCGCATGCGCTCCATGAGCACGGAGCCCACCATGCCGCGCCAACCGATGAATCCGACCTTCTTCATGGTCCTTCCTCAGAGATGTTTCACCACCGCCGCACCCATCTCGACGGTGGAGGCGGGCTTCGCGCCCCTGGGCGCGATGTCGCCGGTGCGCAGGCCCGCGGCGAGCGCGGAGCGCACCGCTTTCTCGATGCGGCCGGCGACCTCGGCCTTGCCGAACGTGTAGCGAAACATCATCGCCATCGACAGGATCATCGCGAGCGGATTGGCGAGCCCCTTGCCGGCGATGTCGGGCGCGGAGCCGTGGATCGGCTCGTAGAGGCCCTTGCCGTTCGCGTCGAGCGACGCGGACGGCAGCATGCCGATGGACCCCGTCAGCATCGAGGCCTCGTCGGAGAGGATGTCGCCGAACATGTTGCCGGTCACGATCACGTCGAATTGTCGCGGGTTGCGCACGAGCTGCATCGCGCAGTTGTCCACAAGCATATGCGAAAGGGCGACGTCGGGGTATTCGGGCTTCATCTCCTCGGCGACGTCGCGCCACAGCTGGGTGGTCTCGAGGACGTTCATCTTGTCGACCGAGAGCAGGCGCTTGCCGCGCGCGCGGGCGGTGCGGAAGCCGACGTGGAGGATGCGGCGGATCTGCGCCTCCGTATAGCGCATCGTGTTGAAGCCTTCGCGGCTGCCCTTCTCGCCCGTCACGCCGCGCGGCTCGCCGAAGTAGATGTCGCCCGTGAGCTCGCGCACGATCATGAGGTCGAGCCCGCTCACCAACTCGGGCTTGAGGCTGGAAGCGTCGGCGAGCTCGGGGAAGACGGTGGCCGGGCGCAGGTTCGCGAAGAAGTCGCACTCCTTGCGCAGGCCGAGGATCGCCGCCTCGGGGCGCTTCGGGCGAGGAAGGGCGTCGTACTTCGGGCCGCCGACGGCGCCGAAGAGGACCGCGTCGGCGCGCTTCGCGAGATCGAGCGTCGCTTTCGGCAGCGGATCGCCGCAGTCGTCGTAGGCCGCGCCGCCCACGAGCGCCGCCTCGGTCTCGATCCTCACGCCGTCGCCGCGCAGCACGTCGAGGACGCGCACCGCCTCGGTCATGATCTCCGGGCCGATGCCGTCGCCGGCGAGCAATGCGATCTTCATCGCGGGCTCACGAGAAGATCCACGGCTCGGAGCGCTTGCGCTTCTCCTCGTACTCGCGGATCTCGTCGGCGTGGCGCAGCGTGAGGCCGATCTCGTCCCAGCCGTTGAGGAGGTTCTCCCTGCGCGTGGGCTCGACCTCGAAGTTCATCGGCTTCGCGTTCGCGAGGCTCACCGTCTGCGCGCGCAGGTCGATGGTGAGCTTGAGGCCGGGATGCGCCGCGACCTCGGTGAAGAGATGGTCGACCTGGAAGTCGAGCAGCACGATCGGCAGCAGCCCGTTCTTGAAGCAGTTGTTGAAGAAGATGTCGGCGAACGAGGGCGCGACGATCGCCTTGAAGCCGTACTGCTGGAGCGCCCACGGCGCGTGCTCGCGCGAGGAGCCGCAGCCGAAGTTCTTGCGCGCGAGGAGGATCGAGGCGCCCTGGTAGAGCGGCTGGTTCAGCACGAAGTCCGGGTTGGGCTTCCTCTTCGCGAGGTCCATGCCCGGCTCGCCGACGTCGAGATAGCGCCACGCGTCGAAGAGATGCGGCCCGAAGCCGGTGCGCTTGATGGACTTCAGGAACTGCTTGGGGATGATCGCGTCGGTGTCGACGTTCTCGCGGTCGAGCGGGACGACGAGCCCGGTGTGGACGGTGAATTTCTCCATGGCGATGCGAATGGCGCTGCGGCGCGCGGGGAAACGATGATTATAGCGGGCGCGGAGCTACGGACGGCCGCCGCATCTCCTACAACGCGCGCCGCCCGCGGATTACGCCACCCGGTCCTGCCGACCGGCATAGGCCGGGCAGGGGGATTGGTTATGGTTGGGACCATGGCCCGCGAACACGATCTCGCCAGGACCCTCGCCCAGCGGCGCGCGGAGGCGCGCGCCCACCTGCACCGCGAGATGGCCGCGCTCGGCCTGCGCGTGGAGGACGGCTGGCGGATCATCGAGACCATCCGCCAGAACGGCACGCGCACCGAGCTCTACCTGCGCCCGATCCACCTGCACCTGCCGACCCCCGAGGGCCTG
>DATIZV010000259.1:0-10619 GCA_035516915.1 Usitatibacter sp.
CCTTACCGCCGAGGCTTGCGAAAACGGGGTGAGGCCGCGAACCAGGCAACGGCGACAACAGAATCCGATCCCTAGCAGCGCGCCCACTGGGCGCTGTAGCGCTCGAGCGGCAGCACGATGCTGGTGTCCTCGGCGCTCGCGCGTGCGCGCTCGCCCATCTCGAGCTCCAGCCGGAACGAGTACTTGGCGAAGAACTCGTCGAACTTGTCGCCGCCGAAGGTGCCGGTCGCGTAGACCTCGTCCGCGTTCGCGTCGTGCTCGAGCAGGATCGTCGCGAGCGGCTGCGGGGCCGGCCCCGAGACGACGCGCGCGCCGGCCGCCGGATCGTAGACGCTGCGGTCGGAGCAGCAGGTGATGACGCGGCCGCGGCCCGCCACGGGGCTCGGGCCCTCGCGATAGCCGATGAAGCTCACCTGGCGCGTGGGATATGCCATCTTGTGCGCGCAGATCGCCGAGTAGGCGACGACCGATTTTCCCTCGCCGACGCCGCCTTCCCATCGATACACCGCGCCCGCTTCGGTGCGCAGCTCGATGCCTCCGGGCGCGGGGCGGTCGAGGCGCAGCAGGAAGCACGGCGTCGCCGCGAACGGATAGTCGAACACGTAGTTCGCGCCGACGCGCAATTCGCCGATGCGGACGGGCACGCGTCTTTCATCGACCAGCTTCACGCGCGCGTACCGGCGCGAGGCGATCGGAGCGCCGGTCGGAGCCGCGGGCAACGCGGCGCCCGCCGCGGATGCGGCGCAGATGTGGACGAAATCGCGGCGCTTCATCGGACGAAGGGATGCGTGGCGGGTCCGGGAAGTTGCCGCGCCGTCATTGCGACTTTCCCGGCGCGGCGCGCGGCACGACGAGGCAGGTGCTCGTGCCGTGCACGAGGAGCTTGCCGGCCGCATCCACGATGCGCCCCTCGCAGAGCACGACGCGCCGCCCGCCGTGCACGACGCTCCCTTCGGCGCGCACCTCGGCGCCCGCCGCGATGGGCCGCAGGAAGTTGAGCTTGAGGTCGAGCGTGGTGAAGTCGTGGCGGGCGTCGAGCGTGGTGAGCGCCGCGAGCGCCATCGCGGTGTCGAGGATCGCGGCCGACCAGCCGCCGTGGATCGTGCCGATGAGGTTGAGCGATCCGGCGCCGGGCTTTCCGGCGAAGACGATGCGCCCGGGCTCGACCTCCACGGCGCGGAAGCCGAGCGTCTCGCCGATGGGGACGTTGCGCACCTCGCCCGCGACGACGCGCCGCAGGAACTCGAGGCCGGTCTCCTCGCGATCGAGGGCGGCCGTGCTCACACGATGCCTTCGAGGAGCTGCACCTCGACCACGCTGCCCGCCTCCACGTTGCCGGTATCGTCGCCCAGGATGATGAAGCAGTTCGCCTCGCTCATCGACTTGAGGATGCCCGAGCCCTGCTCGCCGGTGGGACGCACCAGGAGCGCGCCGTCCGCGCCGCGCGACAGGATGCCGCGCTGGAACTCGGTGCGTCCCGGCGCCTTCCTGAGCCTCGCCGTGCAGCGCGCGGGAAACGTCGGCGCGGGGTGCAGCGGATCGACGCCCATCAGCACGAGGAGCGCCTCGCGCACGAACTGGTAGAACGTCACCATCACCGAGACCGGATTGCCGGGAAGGCCGAAGAAGTGCGACGAGCCGATGCGTCCGTAGGCGAGCGGACGCCCGGGCTTCATCGCGATCTTCCAGAACACCACCTCGCCGAGCTTGCCGAGCAGGTCCTTCACGAAGTCCGCCTCGCCGACCGAGACGCCGCCGCTCGTGATCACCACGTCCGCCGCGCCCGCCGCCTCGCGGAACGCGCGCTCGAGGAGCTTCGGGTCGTCGCGCACCACGCCCAGGTCGAGCACCTCGCAGCCGAGACGCGCGAGCATGCCGTGGAGCGTGTAGCGGTTGGAGTCGTAGATCTCGCCTTCGCCGAGCGCGGATCCGATCGATTTCAGCTCGTCGCCGGTGGAGAAGAACGCGACGCGGAGCTTGCGGTAGACCGCCACCTCGCCGATGCCGAGCGAGGCGACGAGGCCGAGGTCGGCGGGACGCACGAGGCGGCCGCGCGGGAGCGCCACGGAGCCCGCGCGCAGGTCCTCGCCCGCTTCGCGCACGTTCTGCCCGGCCTTCTGCCCGGGGGCGAACGAGATTCGCTTGCCGGCCGCCTTGGCGCGCTCCTGCATCACCACGGTGTCGGCGCCTTCGGGGACCACGCCGCCGGTCATGATGCGCACGCACTCGCCGGGCGCCAAGGTGCCGCGGAACGGTCGTCCCGCGAAGGAGCTGCCGATCTCCTCGAGGGTCGTGTCGCCCTCGGGCTTCAGGTCGGCGCCGCGCAGGGCCCAGCCGTCCATCGCGGAATTGCGGTGCGCCGGCACGTTCACCGGCGACAGCACGTCCTCGGCGAGCACGCGCCCGAGGGCCGAGCGCACCGGCGCGCGGGTGACGGCGTCGACCGGCTGGAGGAACCGGTGGATGAACTCGCGCGCCTTCGCGACCGGCATCGAGTTCGGGTCGTAGTCGTCGGCGCAGGAAGCCTGGGTGATGGTGAGCGTGGACATGGCGTCAGGCCGTAGAGAGGGCGATGTCGCCCGGTCGTTCGATTCTACCGTCGGGCTTCACCGAGAGGAGCGTGACCTCGCGCAGCACGTCGCGGGCGCCGCAGGACCGCGGGCACGTCACGTCCCGCGCGTCTCGAGGCGGGCGAGCTCCTCGCGCGTGTTGATGTTGAGGAACGCGTCGGCCTCGTCGTCGAACGCAACCTCGGCGACTGCGAGCGCCGCGTACCAGCGGTCGATCTTGCGCTGGCCGCTCGCCAGGAACCCGGCGAGGGACGCGTGGACGCTTCGGCGCATGAGGCAGAACACGGGATGCGGCTGGTCGCCGGTCTTCGCGACGGCGATGTCGGCGCCTTCGCGCTCGAGCGCCGTGCGCAGCCGCGCGACGAGATCGGCGGGAAGGAAGGGTGAATCGCACGGCACCGTCGCGACCAGCGCGCCGGATGCGTGCGCGAGCCCGCGCTCGAATCCGGCGAGCGGACCCGCGAAGCCGGGGATCTCGTCGCAGATCACCCGGTGGCCGAAGCGCGCGTATTCCTCGACGTTGCGATTCGCGTTGACGAGCAGCTCGTCGACCTGCGGGGCGAAGCGCTCGATCGCGTGCGCGGCCATCGGCTTGCCGCCGAACGGCTGCAATCCCTTGTCCATGCCGCCCATGCGGCTGCCCTGGCCGCCCGCGAGGACGACGCCGGTGACCTCAACCTTCGGCATCCTGGTGGAAGGGCGCCCAGGCCGGGCGCTCCTCGGGAAAGGAGTTGCCGCCGGGCTCGCGGTCGACGGGCGTCGCGAAGAGCGCGAGCGGCAGGTGGATCTCCTCGGCCCAGCGGCCGCGCTCCGACTCGAACGTCATGCGCGTGCCGCAGCGACCGCAATAGCGCCGGTGGGTGCCGGGCGAGGAGAGATAGTCGAGCAGCAGCGCCTCGCCGCGGCGAAACGAGACCTGCGTGCGCATGAAGCCGATCCAGGTGACCACGCCCGCGGCATGCGTGGTGCGGCAGCTCGCGCAGTAGCAGTGCGCGCAGAAGCGCGACGGGAAACGCGCCTCGATCTCGACGCCCCCGCAATGGCAACGCGCGATGGCCGAATCAGGCACGTGCCTCGTTCCGGGCCGGCGCGCGCAGCAGCCGATGCTCGCCGGTGAAGAGCAGGTAGCGGCGATTCAGCGCGCGGCCGATCATCGTGATGCCGACCTGGCGCGCGACCTCGTGGCCCATCTTGGTGAGCCCGGAGCGCGACACCAGCACCGGAATGCGCATCTGCGCGGCCTTGATCACCATCTCGGAGGTGAGGCGGCCCGTGGTGTAGAAGATCTTGTCGCGGCCGTCGATTCCCTCCAGCCACATCCAGCCCGCGATCGCGTCCACGGCGTTGTGCCGGCCGACGTCCTCGACGAAGGTGAGGATCTGCGCGCCCGCCGCGAGCGCGCAGCCGTGCACCGCGCCCGCCTGCTTGTAGATCGATTCGTGCACGCGCACCGCGTCGAGCAGGCCGAAGAGCGTCTCCTCGCCGATGCGCGTGTCGTCGTCGAGGCGGATCGACTCGATGTCGGCCATGAGGTCGCCGAACACCGTGCCCTGTCCGCAACCGGTCGTCGCGGTGCGCTTGCGCGTCCTCGCGTCGAGGTCCTCGAGCCCGCCGCGGGTGGTGACGGCGACCGCATCCACGTCCCAGTCCACCTGCACGGAGACGATCTGCTCGAGCGAGGAGACGAGCCGCTGGTTGCGCAGGAACCCGATCGCGAGCGCTTCGGGCGCCGCCCCCAGCGTCATCAGCGTGACGATCTCCTTCCGGTCGACGTAGAGCGTGAGGGGGTGCTCGCCCGCGATCGGCGTGGGCACGCGCGCGCCGCTCTCGTCGACCGCGTCCACCGTGTAGGTTGCGGGGCGCGCGTTCTGCGTGAGGACCGGCCGGTAGCCCACGATCGCGCTCAGCCCCCGATGTACGACATCTCGACCTTGCGGCCGCGGGCCGTCTCCGCGGTGCGGATCTCCGAATAGCGATCCGAGCGCTGGCGCCAGATCGCCGAGATCGCGCCGGCGATCGCGGCGTCGTCGGCACCGCTCCTCAGCATGCGCTTCAGGTCGTAGCCGCGCGGGGCGAAGAGGCACGTGTAAAGCTCGCCGTCCGTCGAGAGCCGCGCGCGGGTGCAGGTCGAGCAGAACGCCTGCGTGACCGAGGAGATCACGCCGATCTCGCCCGCGCCGTCCACGTAGCGCCAGCGCTCCGCCACCTCGCCGGAGTAGCGCGCCCCGGCCGGCTCGAGCGGGAAATGCTGCGCGATGCGGCGCACGGTCTCGGCCGAGGCGATGACGTCGTCCATCCGCCAGCCGTTCGTCGAGCCCACGTCCATGTATTCGATGAAGCGCACGATGCGGCCCGTGCCGCGGAAATGGCGCGCCATGTCGACCACCTGGTCGTCGTTCACGCCGCGCTTCACCACCATGTTCACCTTGATCGGATCGAGGCCCGCCGCGGCCGCCTCGTCGATCGCCTCGAGCACGCGCGCGACCGGGAAATCCACGTCGTTCATCGCGCGGAAGGTCGCGTCGTCGAGCGAGTCGAGGCTCACGGTGATGCGGTCGAGTCCCGCGTCGCGAAGCGCCCGTGCCTTCGCCTTGAGGGCCGAGCCGTTCGTGGTGAGCGTGAGGTCGATCGCCGGCACCGCCTCGCGCAGCATCGCCACCAGCCGCTCGATGCCGCGGCGCAGCAGCGGCTCGCCGCCGGTGAGACGGATCTTCTCGGTCCCCAGCGAGCGGAAGATGCGCGCCATGCGCACGATCTCCTCGAAGGTGAGGATCTCGCCGTGCGGCAGGAACTCGTGGCTCGCGTCGAAGACTTCCTTGGGCATGCAGTACGTGCAGCGGAAGTTGCAGCGGTCCGTCACCGAGACGCGCAGGTCGCGCAGCACGCGGCCGAGCGCGTCCCGGGGAACGCCGGCGGCGGCGCTCCCCGCAGGAATCGGCAACGAGCCGGCCGGTGCCAGCGCAATGACAGTCTTGCCCACGGGGCCTTGAAAAGGCGAGGGAAAAATCAGGATAGCACGCGTGGCCGCACGCGAATTCCCCTATAGTGGCGCGATGGACGGGCATCCGACGCGCAAGATCTCGGTGGTCCTCGAGCGGCACGTGGTCGGCAGCCGCTGGGAGACGCACCGCTGGGTGCTCGCGGGCGTCGCGCCCGACGAGGGCGGAGAGGCGCGCATCGTCGCCGAGGATGAGGCGATGGTGCGCCGCCTTCATCCCGGCATCGAGGTCGCGCTCTTTCCCGGCGAGGCGGAGGGGTATTACCTCAACGCGACCAGCGTCGAGCCGAGTGTCTTCGTCGCGCTGCGCATCGACGAGGCGACGGGCGACTGCTATCCGTACCAGGCGACGCTCTCCTACAACGAGGCGGCGCGCTGGATGGACGGCGCCGAGCGCGTCGAGCGCGTGCCCGCCTGGCCGGACCTCGCGCTGTGGCTCGCGCAGTGGGTCGAGGCGAACTTCCGTCCCGAACCGCGGGAGCGCCGCAAGCCGCGCTCCTTCGTCGGCAAGGAGGGACGGCTGCGCGAGGAAGGATCGGGATGAGCGAGAGGGACGAGGGGTTCCTCGCGCGCTGGTCGCGGCGCAAGATCGAGGCGCGCAGTGCGCCCGCGGTCGAAGTCGACGCGGACGCCGCGGCGCGCCCGGCGGAGCCGGCGCCGACCGGAGGACCTGCGGCCGCGCTGGCGCTTCCCGTCGCCGACGAGCCTTCGCCCCTTCCACCCGTCGACTCGCTCACCCCCGATTCCGACTTCGCGCCCTTCATGCGCCCCGGCGTCGATCCGGCGACGAAGGGCGAGGCGCTCAAGGCGCTCTTCAGCGACCCGGCGCGCTACGCGATGGACGGCCTCGACGTGTACATCGACGACTACACGAAGCCCGATCCCCTGCCTCAAGGCTGGCTCGAGAAGCTCAACCCGGTCGCGGGCCTGCACGATGAGCCCGCGCCGAAAGCGCCGGCGCGCGAGCCGTCGTGCGACTCCCCCGGCGAGTCCCCTTGCGCCGTAACGCCTGCTGCGCAGCCGGGCGTCGCGCGCGAACTCGATACTTCCGCTCCGCCCGGCGCGCAACCGGATTCGATGAATCGCGGCGCGACCTAACGAACGTTTCGGGTGCCACTCTTCTGGTGTAGACTTCCCGCAAAAGATTGCGAATGGGGCCCGTGCATATCCGAGGGCCCGGAAGACAACAGAGGAGCGCTGGCGCACCGGCGACGGAGCGACGGCGTTGACATCGCGCGATGACGCTCGTCAACGGGATGTCCGTAACCGCCCGCGAGGCGGGCCCGCAATCGGGAACCCGGGGCCCGGAGGCTTTCCTTGGCCTCGAGGCGCGCGGCTGGACCCCGGAGTCCGTGGACTGCGCGCCGAAGCTTGCCGCGCTCGCTTCGCTCGCCCTGCAGCCGGCGCCCGATCCGGTCGCGAGCGTTTCCTATCGTTCGCGCGGCAACCTGCTGGTCGTCGCGGGCGACGACCCGGCGCGCGCGCGCGAATGCGCGGAGCGCCTCGCCCGCAGCCTGCACGTGACGCTCCTCGAGGCGCGCCCGCACGCACCCTCGGGGGCGCCCTACGCCGCCTGGCACGGCAGCGTGGAGGGCGCCGCCGGCCATCTCGGCGAGTTCGACGTGGCGATCGCCAAGCTCTCGGCCGCCGGGGCGGAGAAGAGCGCGGGCGCGACGGCGGCCCGCTTCGACCTGCTGCTCGATTTCTCGGCGCAGCCGCTGTTCGCGATGCGCCAGCCGCCGCAGGGCTACTTCCGTGCGCCCCGGGATCCCGCCGCGCTCGAAGCCGTGCTCGCCGAGCTGCGCGAGGCCGTCGGCGAGTTCGAGAAGCCGCGTTTCTTCGCCTACCGCGAAAGCCTTTGCGCGCACAGCCGCTCGCGGGTGAAGGGCTGCAGCGCGTGCATCGAGGTCTGCTCCACCGAAGCGATCTCGTCCGATGGCGACCACGTGCGCGTCGATCCGCACCTGTGCATGGGCTGCGGCGCGTGCGCCACCGTGTGCCCCTCGGGCGCGATGGGATTCCAGTTCCCGCGCGTATCGGAGCGCGGCGCGCAGCTGAAGCAGCTCCTCGCGGCCTATCGCAACGCCGGCGGCGTCGATGCCTGCATCGTCTTCCACGACGGCCGGGCCGGACGCGAGCTCCTCGCGCGCGCGGCGGCGACGGACGGCGGGCTTCCGGCGCGCGCCTTGCCGCTCGAGACCTGGCACGTGGCTGCGATCGGCCTGGACCTCCTGCTTCCCGCGATCGCGTACGGCGCGAGCCAGGTGGTCGTGCTCTGCGCGGCCGGCGAGGATCCGCAATACGTCGCGGCGCTGCGCGAGCAGATGCGGATCGGCGAGGCGATCCTCGCGGGCCTCGGGCGCCCGCAGCGGCACCTCGCGCTGGTCGAGGCGCACGACGCGCGCTCCCTCGCGGATGCTTTCGCGGCCCTCGATCCGGCTCCCGAGTCGGTGGCGCCCGCGGCGTTCGCGCTTTCGAACGACAAGCGCACGTCGATCGAATTCGCGCTCGAGCATCTCCTGAAGCTCGCACCGGCGCCGGTCTCCGAGATTGCCCTGCCCGAAGGCGCACCGTGGGGCGAGGTGAGGGTCGACGCCGGCAAGTGCACGATGTGCATGTCCTGCGTCGGCGCGTGTCCGGCGTCGGCGCTGATGGATGGAGCCGAGCGTCCGCTGCTCCGGTTCGTCGAGCGCAACTGCGTGCAATGCGGATTGTGCGAGGCGACGTGCCCCGAGGGGGCCATCACGCTGTCGCCGCGCCTGCTCCTGGGAGCCGCCGCGCGCGAGGCGCGGGTGCTCAACGAGACCGAGCCGTTCCGCTGCATCCGCTGCGGGAAGCCCTTCGGCACGCGGCAGATGATCGAGGCGATGCTGGGACGGCTCGGGGGCCACGCGATGTTCGCCCGCCCCGGGGCCCTGCGCCGGCTGCAGATGTGCGGCGATTGCCGGGTCGTCGACATCATGTCGGCGAAGGACGAGGTCTCGGTGCTCGGCCTGGGAGACGATTCGTGAGCGCTCGCGCGGGCATCGCGCCGGTCGCGCTGCATCGGACGCTCGCGCCCGAGGAGGCGGGCCGGGCGAGCCTCTACGCGTTGCTCGCCAGATTGATCCATGCCGCGCCCGACGATGCGCTGCTCTACCGCATCGCGCAATCGGCGCCGCTCGATCCGCCCGGCGACGCGGCGCTCGCCCGCGCCTGGGAGGAGCTCGTGGCGGCCTCCTCGGTGATGGATGCGGATGCGGCGGGCGAGGAGCACGACGCGCTCTTCGCCACGCTCGGCAAGGCGGCGGTGTCGCGCTATGCGGGCTACTACACGGGGGCGAGCGCCGTCGACCATCCGCGCGTGCGCATCCGTGCGGATCTCGCCGCGCTCGGCCTCGCGCCGCGCTCCGACGCGACCGAGCCCGAGGACCACTTCGGCGGCCTCCTCGAAGCGATGCGGGTGCTGGTCGCGGGAGGCGCGGGGCGCGCGCCGGCGACGATCGCCGAGCAGCGCCGCTTCTTCGAGGCGCACGTCGATCCCGCCGCGAGCCGGTTCTTCGCCGCGCTCGCATCCGCGCAGGCATCGAACTACTATCGGAAGGTCGCCGCGCTGGGCGCCGCGTTCGTGGCGCTCGAGAGCCAATCGTTTTCGATGGACTGAACGAGTTCCAACAGGAGGCCGCGATGAAAGACACGCAATCGAACCACCGCCGCAATTTCCTTCTCGCCGCCGGACTGGGCGGCGCGGGCGCCGTCGCCGCGGTCGCTACCGGCCGCAAGGCGACGCAGGCGCGCGACAAGCAGGCCTCCGCGAAGGAGGCGGCGGCGGAAGGTTACCGGGTCACCGATCACGTCCGGAAGTACTACAAGACCACCGAAGTCTGAGGAGCCGACCATGCTGCTCACGCACAAGTCGCACGCCCAGGCGCAGGCGATGAATCCGCTCGCTCGCGCCGTCTCCACGCTCGCGGCGAAGACCGTCGATCGCCGCGCATTCCTCAAGGGCGCCGGCCTCGGCGCCGGCGTCGCCGCGTTCGCAGGCGAGCTGCCGCTCGGCCTGATCGGCGAGGCCTCGGCCGCGGATGCCGCGAGCGCCGGCAAGACGGTCACGCGGCGCACGGTCTGCACGCATTGCTCGGTGGGCTGCGCGATCGACGCGGTGGTGACCGACGGCGTGTGGGTGCGCCAGGAGCCGGTGTTCGATTCGCCCCTCAACATGGGCGCGCACTGCGCGAAGGGCGCGAGCATCCGCGAGCACGGCATGACCGAGAACTCGCACCGCCTGAAGTACCCGATGAAGCTGGTGGACGGCAAGTACCGCCGCATCAGCTGGGAGCAGGCGATCAACGAGATCGGCGACAAGCTGCTCCAGATCCGCAAGGAGAGCGGCCCGGATGCCGTGTTCTGGGTCGGCTCCTCCAAGCACAGCAACGAGCAGGCCCAGATGATGCGCAAGTTCGTGTCCATGTGGGGCACCAACAACATGGACCACCAGGCGCGCATCTGTCACTCGACCACCGTCGCGGGCGTCGCCAACACCTGGGGCTACGGCGCGATGACCAACTCGTACAACGACATCCAGAACACGAAGTGCATGCTGTTCATCGGCTCCAACGCCGCGGAGGCGCACCCCGTGTCGATGCTGCATGCCCTGCACGCCAAGGAGACCGGGGCCAAGATGATCGTGGTGGACCCGCGCTTCACGCGCACCGCCGCGAAGGCCGACCAGTACATCCGCCTGCGCTCGGGCACCGACGTGGCGTTCCTCTTCGGCATGCTCTACCACATCTTCAAGAACGGCTGGGACGACAAGGACTACAACAACGCGCGCGTCTACGGCATGGACAAGGTACGCGACGAGGTGCTGCAGAAGTGGACACCGGACAAGGTGACCGAGGTGACCGGCGCCTCCGAGTCCGCGGTCCTCGCCGCCGCCGAGACCATGGCGAAGAACCGCCCGTCCACCATCATCTGGTGCATGGGACAGACGCAGCACACGATCGGCAACGCGATGGTGCGCGCCTCGTGCATCCTGCAGCTCGCGCTGGGCAACGTCGGCGTCTCGGGCG
>DATIZV010000260.1:0-23772 GCA_035516915.1 Usitatibacter sp.
GCTCGACTACTACTGGGTCCACGTCGACCCGACCACGAAGGACCGCGAGTTCTGCGACGTCGGCAACCAGTACCGCACCGCGATCTTCTGGCACGACGAGGCGCAGCGCCGCGCGGCCGAGGCGTCGAAGAAGCGCATCGAGGAGACCAAGCCCTTCAAGGCGCCGATCGTCACCGAGATCGTGAAGGCCGGCCCGTTCTATCCGGCCGAGGATTACCATCAGGACTACTACGAGAAGAACCCGGTGCGCTACGAGTTCTATCGCAAGGGATGCGGCCGCGACGCGCGGGTGAAGGAGCTGTGGGGCGCGATGGCGGGCCGCTGAACGCGGCCGCCGCCGCACGGAGGGAACCCATGGAGATGAAGCGGCTCGGCGCAGCCGGCCTCAAGGCCGCGGGCTACGACGAGCGCAACCGCAAGCTCGTCGTCGAGACGACGGCCGGCACCTTCGAGTACGCGAACGTCTCGCCGGAAATCTATCGCCGGCTGATGAGCTCGCCCACGCCGGGAAGCTACTACCGCGACGCGATCGAGGAAGAGTTCACGGCGCGCCGCGTCAAGTAGGCTTGGTCCCCTGCTCTGCGCTCGGCCGGGCCGGCAGCGCAGGCTGCGCCTGCCGCTCCTTCTTCCACGGCGGCTGGCAGCGCACGATGTTCGCGAACGGCGTGCTCGGATCGCGCGCCTTGAGCGGGTCGGCGCAGAAACAGGCCTGGTCCCACGACCAGTGGCCCGAGGGACTGCGGCGCATCACTTCCTCGCAGTCGAGGCCGCTCATCTCGCGCGGCGTCTCGTGCGGGCGGATCGACATGGGCGGCGGGGTGGGCGCGGGCTCCGCGGGCTTCGGCGGTGCGACGTCGTAGACGGAGTCGCATACCGGCATCTGCTTGCAGGCGCCCTCGCCATTGCACATCCATTCCCACGCGCAGCTCCCATGCGCGGCGGGCGCGGCGAGCGCCAGCGCGAGCGCCGCGAGCATCGGTCGTTTCGTCATCGCGTCCTCCTCGGTCGGGTCACCGGTCGGCCGGCGCGCCCATTTTGCGCCCGCCGCGGCGGGCTTGCACCAAGCTTTCCCCCGGCAGTTCCCAGTTGTGATCCAGTCCCTTTTGCAACGCCCTGAATCCATGCCATTATTGACGCGTCAGGGAGAGCCACCCAAAAGCGGGGAATCGATGGATCGCAACACGGTATTCACGAAGACCGCGAAAGGCATCACTCAGGTCAACCAGAAGTCGGCCTCGCTCTCGAAGGACCTCATGAAGGTCCTCAAGCTCATCGACGGCAAGTCGAATTTCGGCCAGCTGATGGAAAAGGCCGACTTCGACAAGGTGGCGCTCGAGAAGGCCCTCAATACCCTCACCAAGGACGGATACGCGCGCGTCTTCCAGGTGCGCCAGGAGGAGGCCGATCCGTTCGCGGGCGAGGACGATTTCGACTTCACCGCGCCGGGAAAGATGCCCGCCGCCACGCAGCGCGTGGTCCCCGGCGCGGCGAACGACATCAGCGAGCTCGTGCGCCAGCAGGAGAAGGCGGACGCCGAGCGCAAGTCGCGCGAGCAGGCGCACGAGCAGGCGCGCGTGCGCGCGAAGGCCGAGGCGGAGAACCGCGCGAAGCTCGAGGCCGAAGCGAAGGCGAAGGCGCAGGCCGAGCAGCAGGCGATGGAGCAGGCGCGGCGCGCGAAGGAAGCGGCCGACCGCGCCAAGGCCGAGCTCGACGCGAAGAGGCGCGAGGAAGAAGCGCGCAACAAGGCGCTCGCCGAGCAGCAGGCGCGCCTCACCGCCGATCAGAAGGTGAAGGAGGAGGCCGAGAGCCGTCGCATCGCCGAGATGCGCGAGAAAGCCGAGAAGGAGGCGCGTGCGCTCGCGGAAGCCCGCGCCCGCGCCGAGGCCGAGGCGCAGGCCCTCGCCAGGGCGCGCGCCGAGGCCGAGGCCGCGGCGAAGAAGCAGGCGCAGGAGGCGACGAGCGCCGAGAAGCAGCTCAAGGAGCGCCTCAAGGAGGAGATCGAGTCGCGCATCCGCTCCGAGATGGAGGACCTGCTGAGGAACGAGCTCGAGGAGAAGACGCGCAACGAGATGCGCGCGCAGATCCTCGAGGAGGCGCGGCTCGCCGCGAGGGCCGAGCTCGAGGAGCGGCTGCGCGAGGAGCGCGAGGCCCTCGCGCACGCCGAGATGGAAGCGCGCGCCAAGGCCGAGGCCGATGCCCGGGCGCGGGCGGAAAGGGAAGCGAAGCTGCGCGCGGAGGCCGAAGCGCGCGCCGCCTCCGAGGCGGAGGCGCGGCACCGCGCCGAGGAAGAGGCGCGCCGCCACGCGCACGCGGCGCAGCGCGCGCGCGAGGAAGCCGACGCCCGCGCGAAGGAGCAGCAGGAGGCCGAGCAGCGCCTCGAGGCCGAACGCCGCGCGAAGTACGAGGCGGAGGCGCGCGCCAGGATCGAGGCCGAGGAGCGCGAGCGCCGCGAGGCGGAG
Organism: Usitatibacter sp.; assembly: GCA_035516915.1. Classification (GTDB taxonomy): domain Bacteria; phylum Pseudomonadota; class Gammaproteobacteria; order Burkholderiales; family Usitatibacteraceae; genus Usitatibacter. The sequence goes on from DATIZV010000260.1 coordinate 2,460, forward strand.
CTCCAGGCGAGCCTCGACGAGGAGCGCAAGGCGAAGCAGGAGGCCGAGGCGCGCGCGCGCATCGAGGCGCGAGCGCGCGAGACGATCGCCGAGGACACGCGCGTCAAGGTGCAGGCGGAGCTCGAGGCCGACCTCGAGAAGCGCGCGAAGATCGAGGGCAAGGCGCAGGCGAAGGCCTACATGGAGGCCAAGGCGCGCGCCGAGGTGGAGGAAGAGGAGAAGATGCGCGCCGAGCAGGCGCGCAAGGCGAAGGAGATCGCCGACATCCTGCGCACCAAGGTCGAGCCCGACGACCTCGCGCCCGAGGCTCCGGCGCGGCGCCGGCGGCGCGCGCGCCGCAGGGGCGGCGCCGCGAAGACCGTGTTCTTCTTCCTCGGGCTGTTCCTCCTCGTGGGGATCATCGCGCTGCACATCGTGCCGCTGCGCCCGTACGCCGCGAAGCTCGAGCGCACCATGTCCGCGTGGCTGCACGACGACGTCTCGATCGGCGCGGTCACCTTCCGCCTGTTTCCCACGCCGCACCTCAACCTCGAGGACCTCTCGGTGGGCAAGGTCCTCGACGCGAAGGCCGCCACGGGCAGGATCTACCTCGACATCACCACGCTCTTCGGCGAGCACCCCTCGATCGACCGGCTCGAGCTCGACAACGTCACGATCGCCTCGGACGCGGTGCGGCGCATCCCGGTGTGGGGCTCTCCGGAGGGCAAGAGCAAGGCCGGCATCTCCGAGATCGTCCTGCACGGCGTGAAGCTCGACGTGAAGCCGGCGCTCGATCCGTTCAACGCCGACCTGCGCTTCGCGCGCGACGGCAACCTCGCGGTCGCCAACCTGCGCGCCGCGAGCGGGCAGTGGGACGCGTCGTTGAAGCCCATGGACAAGAAGGGCTACAGCTTCACCTTCGACGCGAACAACTGGACGCCGCCGCTGGGCGCGCCGATCCTGATCGCCGATGCGACGCTCGTGGGCACGATCGACGGCTCGCAGCTCGTGGTTCCCGAGTTCAAGGCGCACATCCTCGAGGGCGACGTGAACGGCACGCTGCAGGTGGGCTGGGGATCGGGCGTCCACCTCGCGTCCAACCTGTCGGTCGCGCGGATGGAGGTGAAGCACCTGATCGAGGCCTTCACGCCGGACATCGCGCTCACCGGCCGGCTCGACGGCAACTTCGACGTCGCCTCCGACTCGCCCTCGCTGGAAAGCCTGCTCGACGCGCCGCGCGTGCAGGGCCGCTTCAAGGTGAGCGAGGGATCGGTGAGCAACGTGGACCTCGTCGCCGTGATGCAGTCGGACTCCGCGGGCCAGCGCGCGGGCGTCACCAAGTTCGCCGAGCTCGAAGGCGATTACGGCGCGGCGGACAAGCGCGCGACCTACAGCCAGCTGCAGCTGCAGGGCGGCGTGCTGCGCGGCAGCGGCGCGGTCGACCTCGCGCCCAACGGCGGCTTGAGCGGGCACCTCGCGCTCGAGATCCGCTCGCAGGTCGCGCAGGACCGCGGCGCGTTCTCGGTGTCGGGCACGGTCGCGCGCCCGATCATCAAGCGCGGTGGCTGAGGGCGCGGGGCACCCCAACTGCGCCGGCTCCTTCCGCTCTTTCGGCTGCTCGTCCCGTACCGGGCGCGCATCGCGCTCGCCGGCGTGGCGATCGCCGGCTCGGCCGCCATGGTGCTCGTCATCGGCCAGGGCCTGAAGCGGGTGATCGACCAGGGCTTCGCCGGCGGCGAGGAGGGCATGCTCGACTCGACGCTCGCCTCCCTCGTGGTGCTGGTCGCCGTGCTCGGCGCGATCACCTGGTTCCGTGTCTACCAGGTGTACTGGATCGGGGCGCGCTTCACCGCGGACCTGCGCCGGCGCATCTACGACCACCTGCTCACGCTTTCGCCCGGCTTCTTCGAGGCGACGCGCACCGGCGAGGTCTCCTCGCGCGTCACCAACGACGTCACGCTCATCGAGGCGGTGATGGGCGGGACGCTGCTCTACGCGCTGCGCATGGCGGTCACGCTCCTCGGTTGCGTGGCGATGCTGTTCGTCACGAGCGTGAAGCTCACGGCGATCGCGCTCGCGTGCATGCCGCTCGTGCTCCTGCCGATCGGCCTCCTCGGCCGGCGCGTGCGGCGCCTCTCGCGCGCCGTGCAGGACCGGGTGGCCGACGTCTCGAGCCAGGTCGACGAGACGCTGCACGAGATCCGCACCGTGCAGGCGTTCGCCCACGAGTCGCTCGAGAGCGCGACCTTCGGCGAGCGCGTGGAGGCGGTGTTCGCGGCGGCGATCGAGCGCTCGCGCCACCTCGCGCTCCTCATCGCGGCGGTGATCGTGCTCGCGTTCGGCGCGGTCGGCCTGCTGCTGTGGATCGGCGCGCACGACGTCTTCGCCCGGCGCCTCACGGCCGGAGGCCTCACGGCGTTCATCTTCTACGCGGTGATCGTCGCGAACGCCGCGTTCGTGCTCGCCGAGGTGTACGGCGAGCTGCAGCGCGCCGCGGGCGCCTCCGAGCGGCTGCTCGAGCTGCTCGCGACCGAGTCGCGCATCGCCGCGCCGCGCGCGCCGGTCGCGCTTCCTGCGCCGCGCGGCCGCGTCGATCTCGAGGAGGTCACCTTCTTCTATCCGTCGCGCCCCGCGACTCCCGCGCTCGATCGCTTCTCGCTGCGCGTGGCGCCCGGCGAGGTGGTCGCGCTCGTCGGCCCGTCGGGCGCCGGGAAGACCACGGTCTTCCAGCTGCTGCTGCGCTTCTACGATCCCACGTCGGGCCGCGTGCGCCTCGACGGCGTCGACGCCCGCGATGCCGACCCCGGCGAGCTGCGGCGCAGGGTGGCGGTCGTGGCGCAGGACCCGGTCGTGTTCGCCTCCACCGTGCTGGAGAACGTGCGCTACGGCCGCCCGGAGGCCGGCGAGGAGGCGGTCCGCGAAGCCCTTTTCCAGGCGAACGCGCTCGACTTCGTGCTGAAGCTTCCCGCCGGGCTCGAGACGCCGCTCGGCGAGCGCGGCGTGAAGCTTTCGGGCGGACAGCGCCAGCGCATCGCCATCGCGCGCGCGATCCTCGCCGATCGCGCCGTGCTGCTCCTCGACGAGGCCACCAGCTCGCTGGATGCCGAGAGCGAGAAGGCGGTGCAGCTCGCCCTCGAGCGCCTGATGCGCGGTCGCACCACGCTCGTCATCGCGCACCGCCTCGCGACCGTGAAGTCGAGCGACCGCATCGTGGTGATGGACCACGGGCGCGTGATCGCCACCGGCAGCCACGCCTCGCTGGTGGCGGAGAACGGTCTCTACGCGCGCCTCGCGGCGCTGCAGTTCGCGGCCGCCGCATGAGCGCGCGCCTCGCCGCCGCCGCGATCGCCGCCCTGGGCGCGATCGCGCTCGCGCACGCGGCCGACGCGCCGCAGGGCGCGGCCGCGCCTGCCGCGCGGCAGGGCGATTCCGCGCGCGACGTCCTCGATCGCATTCCCGGGCGCGCGGCGCTTCTCGAGCGCATCCGCGCGCTCGACGAGGCGAGCCCGACGGTGCACGAGATCTCGATCGAGGCGGGGCGCGTGTTCTACCTCGAGACCGCGGCGGGCGCTCCTGGCGACGTGCTCTGCGTGCGCGAGGGATTCGCAGGTGCGAAGCGCGTGCTCGTCGATCCGGCCACGCGTCCCGACGGCGGACCGGGCGCGGCCATCGCCTGGTATTCCGCCTCGCCCGACGGGCGGCACGTCGCATTCGGTCTCACGCGCGGGACGACGGACGAGGCGCTGCTGCACGTGATGGACGTGGACGCCGGGCGCGACCTGCCGTTCGAGATCGACCGCGCGGCGCAGAACCGCAAGCTCGCCTGGCAGCCCGACGGGAAGGCGTTCTACTACGCGCGCGTTCCCGAGGCGCAGGCGCCGGCCGCGCGGGGCGCCAACGTGCGCATCTATCGCCACGTGCTGGGACGCGAGACCAGCCGCGACGAGATCGTCTTCGCGCCGGGCGTGGGCGGCGCGCGCGACGTTCCGGAGATGGTCGAGCCGTGGCTCGTGGTGCCGAGCGAATCGCGCTATGCCTTCGCGCTCGCGCGCGGCGAGCCGGGCGGCCCGGTCGCGGTGCACGTCACGCTGCAGAAGGACCTCGCTGAGGGCCGTCCGCGCTGGCACGAGATCGCGACCACCGCCGACCAGGTGACGGCGATCGAGGCATGGCACGAAGACCTCTACCTCCTCACGCGCCGCGACGCGCCCAACCGGCGGGTGATCCGCGTGGCCGCGGGCGCGACCGACCTCTCGCGCGCGAAGGTCGCCGTGCCGGAGGGCGACGCGGTGATCGAATCGATGGGCCTCGCGCGGGACGCGATCTACCTGCGCACCATGGTCGCCGGCGTCGACCGGCTCGAGCGCATGGGCCTGGGCCTCCTCGCATCCGGCTCGCGCCAGTTCCTGAGGCTTCCCTACGACATGGCGATCTCGGAGCTCGTCACCGACCCGCGGCGCGCGGGCGCGGTGCTCAGGCTGCAGGCGTGGACGCGCCCGCTGGAGGTGGCCGAAGTGGACGCGCGCACCGGCGACGTGCGCAACACCGGTCTCGTGCCGCCGTCCGCGGCGGACTACTCCACCATCGACGAGGTGCGGCTCTACGCGCCCACGCCGGACGGCACGAGGATCCCGATCACGCTGGTGTACAAGAAGAGCACGCGGCTCACCACGGACAACCCGACGCTGCTCGCGGTGCACGGCGCCTGGGGCGATCCCGCCTCGCCGGCGTTCGAGCCCGCGCGCCTCGCGTGGCTCGAGCACGGCGGCATCTTCGCGGTCGCCCACGTGCGCGGCGGGGGCGAGTACGGCGACGCCTGGCACGATGCGGGACGCGGCGCGATGAAGGCGACCACCGTTTCCGATTTCATCGCCGCCTGCGAATTCCTCGAGCGCTACGGGTTCACCAACAACAACCGGCTCGCGATCGAGGGCACCGAGGCGGGCGGCGTCCCGGTGGGCGACGCGCTGGTGCGGCGGCCCGACCTCTTCGCCGCGGCGATCCTGCGCGATCCGATCGTCGACCTCCCGGCGCTCGCCGCCTCGGCCGCCGGCCGCGCGATGCTTCCCGAGTTCGGGTCCGCGGCGAGCGCCGACGATCGCGAGCGCTTGCGCGCGATCTCGCCCTACGAGCACGTGCGCGAAGGCATGCCGTATCCGGCGGTGATGCTGAGCATCGGCGTCGCCGACCCGGGCATCGACGCCGCGCAGGCCGAGCGCATGGCCGCCCGCCTGGAGAAGGCCACGACGAGCGGCAAGCCGGTCCTGCTGCGCATCGATTCGACCGCCGGCGCGCGGCCGCGCCGCGACGAGGAGCTCGCCGACGTCTACTCCTTCGCGCTCTGGCAGCTCGGCGACCCGAAGTTCCAGCCCGCGCCGCCCGCGCCGCCCGAGGCGCCCGCGCGGGCGTTCCTGCGCGGCGTCGCTCCGCCCGTCCGGTAGCGCCGCCTGTCGGAAGGCGCCGACGCCGCCGCCGCCGCCGGGAACGGAATCGGGCGCCGCCGACTCGGAGTCATGGAAGGGATCGACGCCATGAGACTCGAATTCGCGGGCGGTCGCACGAGCCATCGCGCGGCGCGCCATTCCATGCCCCCGGGCGGAACGATCGGGCGCTTCTTCGGGGTCGTGCTGCGCATCTCGGGCTATCTCGGCTGGCTGCTCCTGTTCCGGCTGAGCCTCGCGCGCCGTCCCGCACCCGCGCGGCGTTTCGCGTCGCTGCTCGAGAACCTCGGCACGAGCTTCGTGAAGCTCGGCCAGCACCTGAGCCTGCGCGCCGACCTCTTCACGCCCGAATACCTCGCGGAGCTGCAGAAGCTGCAGGACAAGGTGCGGCCCTTCGACGCGGAGGAATCGATCGCCGAGGTCGAGCGCGCGTTCGGTCGTCCGGTCACGCAGCTCTTCATCCGCTTCGACCGCGAGCCTTTCGCCGCGGCCTCGGTGGCGCAGGTGCACGCCGCGCGCACGTTCACGGGGCGCGAAGTGGTGGTGAAGGTATTGCGGCCCGGCGTGAAGGTGCAGGTGAACCGCGACATGAAGATCCTCGCGGGCGTCGTACGCTTCCTCACGCACTTCTCGCCCATGCTCTCGTACTACAAGGCCGAGGCCATCGTGCGCGAGGTGCACTCGAACCTGTGCAAGGAGCTCGACCTGCGCGAGGAAGGCCGCGCGGTGCGCCGCTTCCACGAGGAGTTCCGCGACTGGCCGACGATCGAGGTGCCGGACGTGGTGGACGGCCTCTGCACCGAGACCGTCATGGTGGTGACGCGCCTCTTCGGCAAGCGCGTCGACGAGCACCAGAACTCGCGCCACGGCGCCGAGCTCGCGCAGAACCTGATCGACGCCTACGTCCACATGTTCTTCGTGATGGGCTACTTCCACGGCGATCCCCATCCGGGGAACATCTTCGTCACCGAGCGCGGCGGCCTCGGCCTGCACGACTTCGGCGTGATCGGCAGCATCGACCGGCCGACGCGCCAGGCGCTCGCCTCGTTCATGCTCGCGTTCACCGAGCAGGACACCGACTGGGTGCTCGACTCCTGGCTCGAGCTCGGCATGCTGTCGAAGGCCGCCGACCGCGCGAAGCTGCGGCCCGCGGCCGCCGCGCTCATGTCGGACTACTCGCGCCGGCCGATCGCGGAATGGTCCATCGGCGAGGCGTTCGCGCGCTTCGTCACCGCGACGCGCGGCCAGAACTTCGAGGTGCCGCTGCACCTGCTCGTGCTCGCGCGCGCGCTGGTGCTGGTCGAGGCGACGGTGCGCCTGCTCGACCCGGACTTCAGCCTGCTCGATTCGCTCACCGAGCGCTCGCGCGAGGTGATGGAGAGCGCGCTCATGCCGGAGAAGGTCGAGACGCAGCGCCTCCGCTACGAGGCGGCGGTGGCGGCGACGGAGTGGCAGCGCATGCTCGCGAGCTCGATGCGGCGGCTGCGCGAGGAAGGGCTGCGCTTCAAGATCGAGCCGGAAGGCTTGCCGGACCTTTCGAACCTCGTGATCCAGGGCTCGAGCCGCGTCTCGCTCGCGCTGGTGACGCTCGGCCTGTACCTCGCGGCGAGCCTGCTCATGCAGTTCAAGCCGGGGCCGCACGTGCTCGATTTCCCCGTGCTCGCGGTGATCTTCTACGTCTACGCGGCGTGGCTCACGCTGCGCTTGGTGAGGGCGATCGGGCGCGGCTTGTAGCAGGGCCCGGGGCGACTCCCCCGCAGCTCGATCCCTTCCCCGCCTTCCTCGACGACGGGAAGAATGGACAGCGCAGCGCAAGAGCCCGATGGTAAGCTCGCCCGATGCAGCCGAGAGAACAAGAACGAGTTCCCCTGCTCAAGCGCCTCGGCCCCGGCCTCATCACCGGCGCGGCGGACGACGACCCCTCCGGCATCGCGACCTACTCCCAGGCGGGCGCGCAGTACGGCTTCGGGCTGCTGTGGTCGGTCCTGCTCACCACGCCGCTCATGATCGGCATCCAGATCGTCTCGGCGCGCATCGGCCGCGTGACCGGGCACGGCCTCGCCGCGAACATCCGCGACCACTATCCCGCCTGGCTGCTGCATGCGATCGTCGGGCTGCTGCTCTTCGCCAACACCGTCAACATCGCCGCCGACCTGGGCGCGATGGGCAACGCGCTGCAGCTCATCGTGGGCGGGGTGAGCGAGATCTACATCGTGTTCTTCGCGCTGCTCTCGCTCGTGCTGCAGATCTTCGTGCCGTTCCCGCGCTACGCGCCGATCCTCAAGTGGATGACGCTCTCGCTGCTCGCCTACGTCGCGACGGTCTTCGCGGTGGAGGTGCGCTGGAACGAGGCGACCCTCGCCGTGCTCTTCCCGAAGCCGCAGTTCCGCGCCGACTACATCGCGACGCTGGTCGCGGTGCTCGGCACCACCATCAGCCCGTACCTCTTCTTCTGGCAGGCCTCTCAGGAGGTGGAGGAGCAGCGCGCGACGCCCGGGAACGAGCCGCTGCGCGAGGCGCCGGAGCAGGCCGCGCATCACCTCGACCGCATCAAGGTCGACACCTGGATCGGGATGCTGTTCTCGAACGGGATCGCGCTCTGCATCATGCTCACGGCGGCCTCGACCCTGCACGTGCAGGGCATCACGTCGATCGACACCGCGGAGCAGGCGGCCAAGGCGCTGCGTCCGATCGCCGGCGCCTTCGCGTTCCTGGTCTTCTCCGCCGGCATCATCGGCACCGGCATGCTCGCCGTGCCGGTGCTCGCGGGCTCCGCCGCCTATGCGGTGGCGGAGAGCCGCCGCTGGCCCATCGGGCTCGGCCTGCCGCTCCTCGAGGCGCGCGGCTTCTACGGCATCCTCGCCGCGGCGACCCTCATCGGCGTCGCCGTGGACTTCACCAACATCGATCCGATCAAGGCGCTCATCTGGGCCGCGGTCGTGAACGGCGTGATCGCCGTTCCGATCATGGTCGTGATGATGCTGCTCGCGGTGAAGCCGGACGTGATGGGGCCGTTCGTGGTGAAGCGCCGGCTGCTGGTCCTCGGCTGGATCTCGACCGCCGTGATGGCCGCCGCGGTGGTCGCCATGCTCGCCACGCTTTGATAAGGCGGATAACGCAGATGAACGCAGATGGAACGCGGATGAACGCAGATACGGCAGTGCAAGGTTTCGTGCCAAATTCGCCCACCATGACGACGCACGCGCAACCTTCACCGGGTTCATCGGCGTTCATCCGCGTTCCATCTGCGTTCATCGGCGTTTGATGGATTTTGGCTTCCATCCTCAAGCGTTCGTGTCCTCGGAAGGGACGATCGAGGGGTCGGGCAGGGAGGCGGCGCCGGCGGCTGAGGTGACCGGAGCCACCTCGGCGCCCAGCGTGTAGCAGGTCATCGAGATCGAGCCGAGCGAGCAGCCCTCCACGAGCACGTTGCACGTCGCGCCCTCGGCGCGCGCGAGGCCCGCGAGGTAGGCGAGCGGGAGGAAGTGCTCGGGAGTCGGCACCGACAACGCGTAGTCGGCGTGCGCCGCGAGCGCCGGCAAGCCTGCCGGATCGCGCGTCATCACCTCGCGCGCCGCCGCGTCGAACCGCAGCGCCCAGTCGTACGCGCCATCCGGCCGTCGGAAATCGATGCGCCGCAGGTTGTGCACCACGTTGCCGCTCGCGACGACCAGCACGCCGCGGCGGCGCAGGGGTGCGAGCCGCGCGGCGAGCGCCACGTGCTCCCCGATCCCCATGGCCGCGTTCACCGCGAGCTGCAGCACCGGGACGTCGGCGCCGGGAAAGACGTGCGCGAGCACCGACCACGCGCCGTGGTCCAGTCCCCAGCTCTCCTCGTCGAGGCCGACGCGGTCGGGCTGGAGGAGCTCGGCCACCTCGCGTGCCACGTCGGGCGCGCCAGGCGCGGGGTATTGGAAGCGGAACAGCGGCTCCGGAAATCCGTTGAAGTCGTGGATGGTGCGCGGCCTGTGCATCGCGGTCACCGCGATCGCGTTCAAGTACCAGTGCGCCGACACGACCAGCACCGCGCGCGGACGCGCCGGAAGCGACGCTCCGAAAGCGCGCCACGCGGCCGTGTAGCGATTGTCCTCCAGCGTGTTCATGGGGCTGCCGTGGCCGAGGAACGCCGCCGGCATCGCGCGCGGATCCATCGCCCAACATACCACCTTCGCGCGCTTGACCGCGGTCAAACCCGCCGGCCGGGCCGGGTGAAGAATGGACGCATATCGACCGGCCCGCGAGAGGGGCGAAAATGTACAGGCACATCCTGATTCCAACCGACGGCAGCGATCTTTCCGACAAGGCGGTCCGCGCGGGCATCGACCTCGCGAAGACCGTGAACGCGAAGGTGACGGTGCTCACCGCGTCGCCTCCCTATCGCGTGTTTCCCGCGGAGTCGGCGGTGCGCGTCGAGTCGCCCGCCGTCTATACCGCGGGCGCCGAGGAGCGCGCCGCGGCGCGGCTGAAGCCCGGCCTGCAATATGCGCACGCGAAAGGCGTCGCCGCGGAGACCCAGCACCTGTTCGCCGAGCATCCCTACGAGGCGATCATCGCCGTCGCCGCGAAGGAGGGCTGCGACCTGGTCTGCATGGCTTCCCACGGCCGCAAGGGCATCGCGGGCCTGCTCATCGGGAGCGAGACCACGAAGGTGCTCACGCATTCGAAAGTGCCGGTGCTGGTCTGCCGCTAACGCCGGCCGCCATGACGCGATCGATGCTGCGCTGGACGCTCGCCGCCGCAGCGCTCGCGGCGCTTCCTGCCGCTGCCGCCGACCTCGCCGCGTGCGCTTCCGACCCGGCCGCCACGGGGCTCTCCGCGCGCGTGGAGAACATGCAGGACGAGATGGATCGCATCCGCGTCACCACCGACCCGGCCGAGCGCCGCACGCTGCTCGTGCTGCACGAGAAGCTGATGCGCGAAGGGCTCGATGAGCTGCGCAAGCGCAACGCGAGCCTCGCGTGCCGCCTCGAGCTCACCGACGCGCTGATGGCCCAGCTGATGCTGCACCAGCAGGTCGCGCACGACGGCGACGGCGACTGAGTGGCCGCGGCCGCGCCCCCCGCGCGTCCCGGCGCGGCGACCGACTGCTTCCACTGCGGGTTGCCGGTTCCGCCCGGCACTTCGTTCGGTTTCGAGGCCGACGGGCAGCGGCGCGCCTTCTGCTGCGCCGGATGCGAGGCGGTGAGCCGCGCCATTTCCGGCGGCGGCCTCGACGACTACTACCGGTTGCGCGAGGCCGCGGCGCCGCGGCCGGCGCGCAGCGAGGACTGCGACGAGCTGCGACTGTACGACGAGCCGGCGCTGCAGCAGCGCTTCGCGCGGGACGCGGGCGCGGGCGAGCGCGAGGCCTCGATCCTCGTCGACGGCATGCGCTGCACCGCCTGCGCGTGGCTCGTCGAGCAGGTCGCGGCGCGCGTGCCGGGCGTGACGTCCGCGACCGCGCACTTCGGCTCGCGCCGCGCGCTGGTGCGCTGGAATCCCGCGGCGACGAGGCTCTCCGAGGTCCTTGCCGCGATCCGCTCCTTCGGCTATCCCGCGTGGCCCTTCGAGGCGGGGCGGCTGGCCGCGCTCGAGGCGAAGGAGCGGCGCACGATGCTGCGCCGCCTGTGGGTCGCCGGCCTCGGGATGATGCAGGTGATGATGTACGCGGTGCCCTCGTACATCGCGGGCTCGGGCGACATCGCCCCCGACATCCAGCGGCTCCTCGACTGGGCGGGACTCACGCTCACGCTGCCCGTGCTCGCCTATTCCGGGTGGCCGTTCTTCGCTGGCGCGTGGCGCAGCCTCGCGAATCGTGCGCTCGGCATGGACGTTCCCGTGGCGCTCGGCATCGCCGCCTCCTTCGCGGCGAGCGCCGTGGCGACGGTGCGCGGATCGGGCCCGGTCTATTTCGATTCGATCACGATGTTCGTGTTCCTGCTCACCGCGGGGCGCTACCTCGAGCACCTCGCCCGGGCGCGAGCCGGGCTGGGGCTGCGACGCCTCGAGCGCTACGTGCCGCAGGCGGCGCAGCGCCTGCGCGACGGGAACGGGCTCGAGGCCGAGACGGTGCCCGCGGCGCTCCTCGCGCCGGGCGATCGCGTGCGGGTGCGCTCCGGCGACGCGCTCCCCGCGGACGGCGTGCTGGAGGGCGAGGAGGCGTGGCTCAACGAATCGCTCCTCACCGGCGAGAGCGCGGCGCTGCGGCGCGGGCGCGGCGAGGCACTCCTCGGCGGCTCGGTGAACGCGGGCAGCGCCTTCGTGATGCGGGTCGAGCGCGTGGGGAGCGAGAGCACCCTCGCGACGATCGAGCGGCTGATGGAGCGCGCCCTCGCCGAGCGCCCGCGCTGGGTGGAGCTCGCGCAGCGCGCCTCGAGCCTCTTCGTCGCCGGCGTGCTGGTCGCGGCGCTCCTCGCCGGTCTCGCATGGCTCACCATCGATCCCGCGCGCGCGCCCTGGATCGCGATCTCGGTGCTCATCGTCACCTGTCCCTGCGCGCTCTCGCTCGCCGCGCCCGCGGCGATGACGGTCGCGCTGGGAGAGATGGCGCGCTTCGGCTTCGTGGTGAGCCGCGGCCACGCGATCGAGGCGCTCGCCGCCGCGACCGACGTCGTGTTCGACAAGACCGGCACGCTCACGCTCGGCAGGCCGCGCGTGCTCGAGGTGCTTCCTCTCGGGCAGGTAGCGGCGGCCGACGCGCTCGCGATCGCCGCGGCGATCGCGAGCGGCTCCAACCATCCTCTCGATCGGGCGCTCGCCGAGGCGGGCGCCGGGCTGCGCCGCCCGGCGATCGATTCGCATTGCAGCCATCCGGGAAGCGGTGAGGAGGCGCGCATCGCGGGTCGGCGCCACCGCATCGGGCAGGCGTCCTTCTGCGCGGCGCTGCACGGGCTCGCTTCGCCCATCGCGTGGCTGCACACCGCCGACACCGTCGTGTGGCTCGCCGACGACGCGGGATGGATCGCAGCCTTCCGGATCGGCGACGCGGTGCGGCCGGAGGCCGGCCGCGTCGTCGCGCGCCTGCGCGAGCTCGGCCTGGGCGTGCACCTCCTCACGGGCGACGAGGCGCGCGTCGCGCACCGCGTGGCGGCGGAGCTCGGCATCGAACGCGTGCGCTCGTGCGCGAGCCCGGAAGGCAAGCAGGATTACGTGCGCGCCCTGCAGCGCGAGGGCCGGCGCGTCGCCATGGTCGGCGACGGCGTGAACGATGCGCCGGTGCTCGGCCTCGCCGACGTCTCCGTCGCGATGGGGCACGGCGCGGACCTCGCGCAGGTGCGCGCCGACGCGGTGCTCGCCTCCGGTTCGCTCGACGATCTCGTGCGCGCGGTGGACCTCGCGCGCCGCACGCGCGCCGTGCTGCGGCAGAACCTGGCATGGGCGCTCGCGTACAACGCGGTGGTGCTGCCGCTCGCGTTCCTCGGGCTGGTGACGCCGCTCGCCGCGGGCGTCGGCATGGCGTCGAGCTCGCTCGCGGTGGTCGCCAACGCGCTGCGGCTCCGCGCGCGCGACAGGTCCTGAGCGATGGACATCCTCTACCTCCTCATCCCGCTGTCGGTGGTGCTCGCGCTGCTCATCGGCGCCGCGTTCTGGCTCGCCGTGGACGGAGGCCAGTTCGACGACCTCGACCGCCCGGCTCTCGACGTCGTGATCGACGACGACCGGCCGCCGCCGGAGCGCGACGAAGTCCGGGAAGCCGACCGAGCGGCGGGGTAGGAATATTCCTATTCGCCGCGAATCCGTTGCGATCGCGCCCGTCGCGGAGCAATGTGTCGCCGCTTTCCGCCCCCGCGATGCCTGTCTCGCCCATGCAACACGCGTCGCGAGCGTTTGACGGCTATCAACTCCGCGATGCGTTTCGCCCCGCAAACTCGCGACGAGCCTCACCACCAATCCTTCCTTTTCATGGAGCGCAGATGAAAACCTTGATCGTGTCCATCACCGCGGTCCTCCTTGCCGGGTCCGCCATCCTCGCCAGCGCCGCCGACGAAGAAGCGGCCGAATCGCTCATGAAGAAGAGCGGCTGCTTCAAGTGCCACTCGGTCGACAAGAAGAAGGACGGCCCCGCCTATCACGACGTGGCGGAGAAGCTCAAGGGCAAGCCCGACGCCGAGCAGATCCTCTACAAGCACCTCACCACGCACCCGATGGTGAAGATCGAGGGCAAGGAAGAGAAGCACGCGAGCCTCAAGACCACCGATGACGCGCAGATCAAGAACGTCATCCAGTGGATCCTTTCGCGCTGATCGTCGCGCGCGACAAGAAGAACAGGGAGGACTGACATGCTTCGCACGATCTGGCAGGCGTTGCGCGCGCGCTACCCGACGCGCCGCCAGGCCATCGTCATGGTGAGCGTCACCGTGCTCGTGCTCCTGATGGTCGGTGCGGGCCTCGTCGTCGCGGGTGCCGCGGGCCTCGCATGGACCGAAACGCTGGGCTTCTGCACCGGCTGCCACGAGATGCGCGACAACCCGTACAAGGAATACCAGGGCACGATCCACGACCAGAACCGCGCGGGGGTGCGCGCGGTGTGCTCCGACTGCCACGTGCCGCGCGAGCCCGGCCCGCTGATCCTGCGCAAGATGCAGGCGAGCCTCGAGGTCTGGGGCCACCTGCGCGGCGCGATCAACACGCGCCAGAAGTTCCTCGCCAAGCGCGAGGAGCTCGCCCACGACGTGTGGAAGCGCATGAAGGAGACCGACTCCCTCGAGTGCCGCAACTGCCACGACGCGAAGCACATGGATCCGTCGCTGCAGTCGCCCGGCGCCGCCGCGAAGCACAAGCTCATGCAGACCGAGGGCAAGACCTGCATCGATTGCCACTACGGCATCGCGCACGACGAGCCCAAGGGCCCGACGCCCGAGGAAGTGTTCCCGAACATCAAGATGAAGCGCTGGCAGGAGCCCTCCGGCGGCAATCCCGCCTCCTAGCGCCGATACCGCTATCGAGAACAGAAAGAGCGACAGCGATGAGAAGCGCCCCCCGCATCCCGCCCATGGCCCCGGCCCCGGCGGGATTTTTTTCTTTGCGTCCCAGGGAGAAAGCACGATGAAAAGGTCCAACCGGTTGCTCCAGGCCCTCGCGGCGGCCGCGGGGCTCGCGCTGTTCCTCGCCGCAGGACCGGCCCCCGCGGCCGGTGTCCTCGCCGCAGGGCCGGCACCCGCCGCGGATGCAGCGGACGCGCCCCAGGCGCACAAGGACCTCGTGCTCCGCGGCGACGCGAAGTGCACGCGCTGCCACGACGAGGACGACGACTACCCGGTGCTCGCGATCGGCAAGACCGCGCACGGCACCACGGCCGACGCGCGCACGCCGACGTGCACCAGCTGCCACGGACCCAGCGCGGGACACCTCGCCGGCCCGGACGCGAGCGGGCAGCGGCCGCCGCCGGATTTCGTGTTCCGCGGCGTGCACAAGAGCGGCGCCGACGCAATCAACGGCCAGTGCCTCACCTGCCACAAATCGGACGCGGCGCGCACGCACTGGATGGGCAGCACGCACGAGGAGCGCGGAGTCGCCTGCACCAATTGCCACCAGATCCACACCGGCCACGACGCGGTGCGCGACAAGCTCACGCAGCCGACCGTCTGCTTCACCTGCCACAAGGAGCAGCGGACGATGATCAACAAGCCCTCGCACCACCCGATCCCGGAAGGGAAGATGGGGTGCTCGGACTGCCACAATCCGCACGGCTCCACCGGTCCGTCGCTGATGAAGAAGGACACCATCAACGACGTCTGCTACACCTGCCACATGGAGAAGCGCGGCCCGTTCGTGCACAACCACGAGCCGGTTGGCGAGAACTGCGCGCTCTGCCACAACCCGCACGGCACCACCGCCGAGAACATGCTCAAGGCGCGGCCGCCGTTCCTCTGCCAGGAGTGCCACACGCCGCATGGAGCGTATGTCGCGCAGGTGATCGGCCAGGGGCAGACCGGCACCATCGCGGGACAGCCGCCGTCGATCACGGCGACCAGCGCGGGCAAGGCGCCGATCAATTTCATGATGGCGCGCGGCTGCACCAACTGCCACACGGAGGTGCACGGGACCAACAACCCGAGCACCGCGAACCCGACCCCGCAATTCAACTTCCGCTGATCGTCGGAGAAAGATGATGAAAGCAGCCAACAGGCAGTTTCGGTGCAGCAGGACCCTCATGGCGCTCGCCATGCTCGCGGTCTTCGGGCCCGCCTGGGCCGACGACGACGCGGTCGCCGAGCTCTCGAAGCCCTCGAGCTCCGTGACGGTCGGCGGCGCGGCCGTGAGCGGGGATTCCAAGGACCGCTCGATCTTCGGGCAATACAACGGCCTGCGCCCGGACGACGCGTACCTGATGCTCGACTTCGCCTACGCGCATCGCGACGACGCGACCGGCACGTGGACCGTGGTCGAGGGCCGCAACCTCGGGCTCGAGAGCCGCGAGATCCGCGCGATGTACGGACCGCAGGGCAACTGGAAGATCTACGGCGAGTACTGGGAGCTCGTGCGCCGCTACCCCCGCACCATCAACACCAGCATGGAGGGGGCCGGAACGACGACGCCCATCATCTCCCGGCTCGACGTTCCGGGCACCGGCTCGGACATCGACCTCAAGACCGAGCGCAAGCGCACGACGGTCGGCGGCGAGAAGTACATCATGCCGAATCTGCTCTTCCAGGCCTCGTTCGTGAACGAGGACAAGGATGGCGCGCGCCTCTGGGGCCGCGGCTTCACCTGCCCGTCGACCGCGGCGCCCACGCCGGTCTGCCCGGCGCTCGCCTCGGGCGCGAACCAGTACGCGCTGCTGCTGGTGCCCGAGCCCATCAGCTCGACGACGCGGCAGATCGACGCGAAGCTCAATTACATGGGCGCGAAGCTCACGCTCATCGGCGGCTACTACGGGTCTTGGTACGACAACGACTACAGCACGCTCAATCCCACCGTGGTCGGCAACCTGAACAACCCGCTCGGGCTCCCGATGGGGACCCCGACCGGCGTCGCCCTGACCAGCGGCCTGCGCAACATCCTGCAGCTGCCGATGGCGCTGCCGCCGGACAACCAGGCGCAGCAGTTCTATATCGACGGCAACTATGCGTTCACGAACACCACGCACGCGACGTTCAAGTACGCGTACACGCACGCCACGCAGAACGAGAGCTTCGCCGCCGCGGGCTTCACCGACGCGCCCCCGGGTCGCAGCGACCTCGGCGGCCGGCTCGACACGACGCTCGCGCAGGCGGGCATCACGTCGCGGCCGCTGCCGAAGCTCTCCCTCATGGCGAACGTCCGCTACGAAGACGAGGACGACAAGACGCCCATCGACCTGTACAACACCGAGGGCACGACGACCTGGACCAACGGTCCCATCGGCCACAAGAAGACGAGCGGCAAGGCCGAGGCGAGCTACCAGCTGCCGTGGGACTTCCGCGGCACGGCCGGCTTCGACTACGAGAAGATGGACCGCGGCGAGGTCCTTTCGACCGACCAGCTGGGCGGCATCACCGGGCTGCGCGAGAACACCTACGAGCGCGGCTGGCGGCTGGAGCTGCGTCGCTCCATGGGCGACTACGCGACCGGGTCGCTGAGCTGGGTGACGAGCCAACGCAACGGCTCGAGCTGGCTGAAGCCCCTGAGCGGAACGTCCGGCGGCGCGATCCCCGCGGATCCCGACTGCGCCTCGAACGGATCCAACGCGTGCATCTGGAGCCGGACCGGCATCTTCCCGTTCATCTACGAGGATCGCAAGCGCGACAAGATCCGCTACCTCACGGACTTCACGCCGACCGAGAAGCTGGACCTCCAGCTCGCCGTCGAGTACGGCAACGACGACTACTCGGCGCCCACCGAGAAGGGGCTCGACAGCACGCGCTACAACCTGTACAGCCTCGATGCCTCGTACGCCGTGAACGAAAGCTGGAACCTCACCGGCTACTACTCGTACACCCAGCAGGGCATCAACCAGGGCCACAGCACCGGCTACATCCTCAACTTCAAGGACAAGAACAGCACGGCGGGGGTGGGCATCCGCGGCCAGGCGAATCCGCGCCTCAAGCTCGGCGGCGACATCATGTACATCCTCGACCGGAACGTCTACGACACGGGGCTCGACTCGGGCGCGTCGGCGTCGAACATCGCGCTCTTGAATTCCGGGCAGAACTACGTCCCGGATGCGATCTTCCGCGACGTGCGCTTCAAGTTCTACGGCACCTACGCGCTGCAGAAGAACGCCGACGTGAAGCTCGAGGTCGTCCACGACCGCACCCGGCTCGACGAATGGACGTGGGGCTGGAACGGCGTGCCGTGGCTCTACTCGGACAACACGACGGTCACCTTGCAGCCGGAGCAGAACGTCACCTTCGTGAGCCTCGTCTACACCTATCGCTGGAGATGACGGCTCGTGCCCTCCGTCGGGAGGGATCCGGGGCCGCGCGCGGCCCCGCTTTTTTGAGAAGAATCCGAGGGGCGCCGGTTGACCCGCGTCAACCGGCGGCGCCCCTCGCTGCGTCAAGGTAGCCGGTGAAGCGGCCACAAGCCGCGGCGGAGGGGAAGCAGCGCCCGTGGAACTCATCGATACCGACATCGCCATCGTGGGCGGCGGAGGCGCGGGCCTGCGCGCGGCGATCGCGGCCGCCGAGCTCGACCCGAAGCTGCGCATCGCGATCGTGTCCAAGGTATACCCGATGCGCAGCCATACCGTGGCGGCCGAGGGCGGCTCCGCGGCGGTGACCCTCGCCGAGGACAGCCTCGACAACCACTTCCACGACACCGTCGCGGGCGGCGACTGGCTCTGCGACCAGGACGCCGTCGAGTACTTCGTCGAGCACTGCCTCGAGGAGATGGTGCAGCTCGAGCATTGGGGCTGCCCGTGGAGCCGGCTTCCCGACGGGCGCGTCAACGTGCGCGCCTTCGGCGGCATGAAGATCGAGCGCACCTGGTTCGCCGCCGACATGACCGGCTTCCACATGCTGCACACGCTTTTCCAGACCTCGATGAAGTACCCGGGGATCCGGCGCTTCGACGAGCACTTCGCCTGCGACTTGCTGGTGGATGCGGGTCGCGTGAAGGGGCTCCTCGCGGTCGAGGTGGCCAGCGGCGAGTTCAAGGTGATCCATGCGCGCGCGGTGGTGGTCGCGACCGGCGGCGCAGGGCGCGTCTTCCGCCAGAACACCAACGGCGGCATCGTGACCGGCGACGGCATGGCGCTCGCGTATCGCCATGGCGTCCCGCTGCGCGACATGGAGTTCGTGCAGTACCACCCGACCTGCATGCCGGGTCCGGGGCTACTTTTCACCGAGGCCTGCCGTGGCGAGGGCGGCGTCCTCCTCAACAAGGACGGATACCGCTACCTGCAGGACTACGGCCTCGGTCCGCCGGACCCGTGGCCGCGCAAGAAGGCGATGGAGCTCGGCCCGCGCGACCGCCTCTCGCAGGCGTTCTGGCACGAGCAGCGCAAGGGCCGCACGATCCCCACGCCGGGGGGCGATGCCATGCATCTCGACCTGCGGCACCTCGGGAGAGCGAAGCTCCACGAGCGCCTGCCGCAGATCTGCGAGCTCGCCGAGCAGTTCCTCGGCATCGATCCGGCGCATTCGCCCATTCCGGTGCGCCCCGCGGTGCACTACACGATGGGCGGAATCCCCACCGATGTGCGCACGGCCACCTCGCTTCCCGGCCTCTTCGCCGCGGGAGAATGCGCGAGCAGCGGCATCCACGGCGCGAACCGGCTCGGATCCAACTCGCTCGCGGAGCTGTGCGTCTTCGGCCGCGTCGCGGGCGAGGAGGCCGCGCGCTTCGCCGGGTCGGCCGAGCACGGCAACGGCGTGCCGCTGCGCTGGCAGGCCCAGGATGCGGCGCGCGAGGCGCTGCGCGCGCTCGAGCGTCCGCATGGCGGCGAGCACCTTGCCGAGGTGCGCGACGAGATGGCGAAGGCGATGGAGCGCGGTTGCGGCATCTATCGCACGGCTTCCGAGATGGAGGAAACCTGCCGCATCCTGTCCGACCTCAAGGCACGGGCCAATGCCGTGAGCCTCACGGACCGCGCGCGTGGGTGGAACACGGAATGGCTCGCCGCGCTCGAGCTCGGCTTCCAGCTCGACGTCGCCGAGGCGATGGCGCACTCGGCGCTCGCGCGGCGCGAGTCGCGCGGCGCGCACCAGCGCCTGGACGAGGGCCTGCGCGAGCGCGACGACGCGGACTTCCTCAAGCACACCCTCGCCTGGAAGGTGCACGGCGGCGCGCCGCGCATCGGCTGGGCACCGGTGGTGATCACCCGGTCGCAGCCGGGCACGCGCGCCTACGGCGCCGCGGGCGAGGCCGCGGAGAACGAAGCAAAGGCGGATGAGACCCATGCCTGACGTCGCCGTTGTCCCTCCCAGCCACGTGACGATCGAGGTGCTGCGCTACGAGCCGGGCGGCGGCGACGGACCGCGCACGCAATCGTGGACCATTCCCTACACGCCGGACCTGTCGGTGCTGCAGGCGCTGCAGTACGTCAAGGACCACCTCGACGGCTCGCTCACGTTCCGCTGGAGCTGCCGCATGGCGATCTGCGGCAGCTGCGGCGTGATGGTGAACGGCGTGCCGCGCCTCGGCTGCCGCACCTTCGTGCGCGATTTCCTGCCGGGCCCGGTGCGCGTCGAGGCGCTCGCGAACTTTCCGATCGAGCGCGACCTCGTCGTCGACGCCGAGGACTTCATCGAGAAGCTGGGCAAGATCCATCCGTGGATCGAGCCGAAGACGCCGCGCGCGCTCTCCGAAGGCCCCTATCGCCAGACGCCGGAGGAGCTCGCGCGCTACGAATCCTTCAGCCACTGCATCAACTGCATGCTGTGCTACGCCGCCTGCCCGCAGTACGGCCTCGATCCGAAGTTCCTCGGCCCGGGACTCACCGCGCTGCTGCATCGCTACAACGCCGATACGCGCGACGCCGGCCAGGAAGAGCGGATGGACCTCGTGCACTCCGAGGAAGGCGTCTGGGCCTGCACGGCGGTCGGATACTGCTCGGAGGTTTGCCCCAAGCAGGTGGATCCTGCGAACGCGGTGAACCAGAACAAGACCGCGAGCGCGCTCTCGTGGTTCACGCGCTTCCTGCCGGGAGGGCGTTGAGATGGCGATCCGGCGGACCTACGTGCGTTCCATGGACGGCTGGTGGCGGCACAACCCGTACTTCCTGCGCTACCTGGCGCGCGAGGCGACCTCGGTGTTCGTGGTGATCTACGCGATGATCCTGCTCGCGGGCCTCATCCGCCTCTCGCACGGCGAGGCGGAGTTCGCGGATTGGCTCGACGGCCTCGCGAGCCCGGGATCGGTCGCGTTCCACGCTCTCCTCCTCGCGGTCTTCGCCTATCACACCTGGAGCTGGTTCCGGATCATGCCGAAGACCATGCCGGCGATCCTCGTGCGCGGCAAGCCGGTCGCGGCGCGCACCATCACGGCGCTGGGCATCGCCGCCGCGGTGGTCGCCTCGGCGGGGCTCTACATCCTTGTCGTGGTGCTCGCGTGAGGAAGCGCTCCAGCCAGCCGGTCTTCTGGCTCCTCTTCGGCGCGGGCGGCATGCTCTCGGCGCTCCTCGGCGTGGGCCTCGTCTTCGTGACCGGCATCGCGGCGCCGCTGGGCCTCGAGCCGCGCTCGGTGATGAGCTATGCCGATCTGCTCGCCTTCACGCGCAACTGGGCGGGCAAGGCGTTCGTATTCGCGGTGGTATCGCTGTTCGCCTGGCACGGCGCGCACCGCATCTACCATACGCTCCACGACCTCGGCGTCCCGACCGGGTTCGCCGCGAAGCTCGCGTGCTACGGCACGGCGCTGCTGGTGACCGTCACCGCGGCCGAGGCGTTGCTCAAGATCGGGTTCTGACGAAACCGGGGACAGACCACATTTTTCTTTGGGCGAAACGGCCGCTGCGGCTCGATCCCGTTTCGTTCAAAGAAAAATGTGGT